>NVRF01000027.1 GCA_002400775.1 Gammaproteobacteria bacterium | reverse complement strand
CACGCAGGTGAACCAGGCGCGCTGTCAGGGCGACAACGTAAACAGGGCCGATAACCGGCATTTGCGGCGTCTATGGCGGAGGGAAAATACGTAACATTTCCTTCTTTCGGCGTGGTTGCTGGGCAAATGGAGCGGCAGTATATTCCTGTGGTTTTAACCGCTGTGAAAAATTTGCCATCAAAGCGGGCATCGCGGGATAGTCGGGCTTTTTGACAGACTTCAGGGTTTAACATGGCGCTTCTGTTTATTTGGAATGTCCCCATCATAATTCGTTRGCACGGAAAAACTAGCCAAAATCGGAAGTAGACCATTCAGAGTGTCTAAATGTTTCCTGGGCAGCGGAGTAGTAATCAGCGGTGGTGGTTTTTGAGGTTTTAAGGTGATGACTTTCATTAATTTAACATAATATTCATTATACGAACTAACGCAAGGAGGGTTTAATACAACTTGCTATTTCTGGGATTAGTGTACATTCGTACCACGAATTTTCGTAGAAACGGCAAATAACAGCACTAACGAGCAGAAAAAGGATTTATTGAAGGTACTGACAGAAACTATTCGTCAGCATATATTTTTAATAATGTCGCAGCTATTCTCCAATCTACGGGAATTTGGTCTTAGTTGAATACATTAACGCTCGATGGTATAAAAAATATCAGCACCGGTGCGGGTGCCGCTTTCAGTCTGTATCTGTAAATGTTTACTAAGCTGATATTGCAATTGCACGATATTATTTATTTCAAAAAGGCCTGCTGAGTATCGAATGTATAGCTTTGGCGATAAATAACGCCCGAGCACTAAGGATGTGCTTTGAAAACCATTGTCGCTTGATTCTATTCGCACTTCTTCAAGATCAAGTGATGTGCCGATCTTTTTTGCCAGCCCCTCGCCACGGGCAAGACCGAATGCCGCAGCAGCGTTCGCCAGCATGGCTCCTTCACCTCCGGATGCTGCACCTGGCGGTCGACCAAGAATAATGTAAGATAAAATATTCGACTCGTTCATCGTCGGCGTTGAAAAAAGTGTTAGCAATGGCTCTTTTAGCGCTCCGCTAAGGTTAATCCCAGCTGTTACTTCTCCGACTTTTCTAACTGCACGCACGTCTAACCCCGGATCATCAACTGGACTGTCAGTAAATATAAAGCGCCCGTGTTCTATAGTTAGGTCTTGGCCGTATGCTTGGTAAATGCCATTGTTAATACTCAGTTTTCCGCGCGCTACGGTGAGTTTTCCCGGTTCATCTACCAGGAGCAATTTCCCACCCAAGCTGCCGCGCAAACCAAGTGCATCGATTTCAACCCGATCACCCAATATAAGTTCAACTGAACTACGGACCAGCCAAGGCCCCTGCTGTTCAGTTTTATCATCCTGGCTTGCATTAACAATAACCACGTCGCGTGATATTGCCACGCTACCTTGAGGTAATTTTTTTATCTCTATTTTTGCGCGAGGCACAGTGACTTCACCGTCGACTTTAATTTCGGTGCCGCGTATAGCGATACTCAGTTTTGGTGAGGCAACGACTAATAAGTCTGGAATGTTAACCACGGTAAAGTCTTTTCCCTCAAGGCTTAAATCAGTGGGCCACTTTTGTTTGGCGTCAAGAATGGTTTTACCGGTTAACAGTAAATCACCATCACCTGAATTTGCAGTCATTGTATAAAAAACTGTGTTGTCTTGTTGGCTGTTTAGTTTTATTGCTACTCGCTGTAATTTTACCCCTAAGCGCGGAAGCTCCATACTCCCTTCGCTAAATATTGCCTGCCCACTAACGATGGGTTTATCCAATGTGCCAGCAAGTATTAGATCAGCAACGAAGCCGCCCTGCACGGCTTCAACTCCGGGCAAAAATTGACCTACCATAGCCACACTTTTGAGTGTGCCGCGCATTTGACCTTGTAAGGTTTGTTGGGCGCGCATACCGTCGCGCAAACGCCATTTTGGCAATGTGAATTGCATATCAATTTTACTGCCATCAACAAACGGTAGTGCAAACTTGGCATCCAGCCCTTGAGCAGTTAGGCTAGCAGTTAAACTACCTTGATTAAATGCAGAGACCTGTTCTGTATCGGCAAGTTTGAATACTATGCTTCCTGATGATGTGTTGAGTTCAAGTTTGCCTGTTGCATCGGCATCGCCCTGATATGCTGCGCTTAAACGACCATTGGCTGTTCCCGTTAACTGTATATCATCTGACAACCTAGGTTGTAGCTTAGCCAACGCGATGCCTGTGGCCTCGGCATTCAATGCCCAAACTGAATTATCTTTCTGGGCACCAAGACACAGCTTTGACTTATCTTGCTGCCAGCACCATGGCCCTAACTGAACCTGGCCAGTTTCCCCGGTCGCGATGCTAAAATCATTTGGTGCAAGCAATCGCCATGCGCCTAATGACTCAAGTTGCACGTCGGCTTGCTCAAGTCGACCTTGCCAAACGCGTTGATCGTGCAAGCCTGCATGAATGATCACCTTGGCTTGTTCGTTTGTTTTATCGCCTAATCGCGCCTCAATCTTGTGTTCTGCTATGGTTCCATCAATGCTCAGCATTGCTGACTTCCAATTTTTGTTAGCAGCGGCTATACCTGTCGCTTTCAGGTCAGTGTGTATTTGGCCATTATCGGCAAGGTTGATATTAATATCTCCGTGCAATTGATTAATGCGATTTTCTTGCACATTCAAATCATGTGCGGTAACGGTGGCAATAATATGCGGTGCCGAACGTTGGCCTTTCAATGAGCCCTTGGCATTTATTTTTCCGTAGACATCAGGCAACAAGGCTTGCAGATCCTCTGCAATTAACGACCATTGAATATCCCATTGTTCTTGCAGTTGACCTGCCAACTTCAGTTGCGCCGAGCCAGATGTCAAATCCAAGCCGTCGATTATCAATGTTTCTTGATCCCAGGTCACCTCGCCAACAGCGTGTAGGGGATAACCACGGAGTTCACCTTGTAGGGATTTAAGCTGAGCAGTTGTTGTAATACCTTTAGTGCCCTGCTTACCTTGCAGTTGTATCGCGCCACCAAGCTGCCCCGGCCACTGCGGCCATTGGGCGCCGGGGTCAATATTACTGGCCGTTAAATCAAACATAAAGTCAGTCTGTGGCGCCCAGGTGAAGTGTCCTGCACCCTCCACTTGCCCTTTCAAGGTTGATGCCTTTAATTGATTAAACCTTACGGATTGTTGATTGCCGCTGCCTTGTGCCGAAATTGTTGCGGGTGGCGCATCAGGGGCGACAATGTCACCATCAAGCGTAAATTGATATTGCTCAAAGTCGCCCTTGACGGAAACATGCCCCTTGGGGCTACGTAACATTACAGGCTGTGTCAGTGGCCAGGTCAGCGCCTGCCAGTCGGCTGTCAGCGCAAACTGCACCGGCGTTTGACGCCGGTACAACTCGCCTGATACCCGTAATGTGGTGTTGGTGTTTTTCGGCTTTATTTCTAGCGTATTTAGGTGTAACACATCGTTGATTGAGTGTATTTCAAAACGTGTGTCCGTTGCACCAATTTCGGGAGCGATGGAGGCCACATCACCACTAACAACAAAAGAGTTTAATTGACCAATACTGGTAATTTCGCCTGAAGCAGAGATCTCTGGCCAGTTAGCGTTCAAACGCTTTGCTTCGAATCGTTGTAACTGCAATTTGGCATTCCATTTTAACGACGATAGAGCATCTTTTATTTCTGCATCCAGCGTCGCTTCAATAGCGCCGCTAACCTTATGTTGGATCTTAAGATGTGCTAGTGTTCCGCTCAGTACTGCTGAGCCGTTAATCGCCTCAGTCGCTTCTACTTGAATCTTCCAGTTAACAGAGCTGTCAATTAGATAATCACCTTCAGGGGTGAATTTCCCTGCGATGTGTAGTTCAGAACGCTCTGCTTTGATGTCAAGGTGATCGAGTATTATTTGATTTTGTTGCGAGTGTGCTTTCAGCTTTAATGTATCAATCTTCTGGGTAGTCTCCGTGCTCACTTCAATATTTGTGATATGCACCGATTGTAGATCAATCGCTATAGGCAATTGAATATCCGGCAAGACTATGGCTTGTTGCGTCTGTTGTTGTTTTGACTTTGGTATAGTAATAACGATGTCATTGATATCAATCAGCGTAACGCGAAGCATTTTGTTTAACACTGCAGCAGGCTGCCAATTTAATTGTGCTTGCTTTACCGTAACGTCAATGCCTGTCGAACTATAGTTTAATCCTTCAAATTCTATCGGCCCTATCAAGCGACCGCGCAATGATTCAATCTTCAGTGTGCCGGGCACCATCGGCGCGCTGAGTTGATAGGCCCATTGCAGGCCGATTTGGGTTGTGATTAAAAATGACAGGCCGCCCATCAAAACCAATAGAAAGAAAAAACTGGTCCAAAGCCAAGCTCTGATTTTCATAAATCAGGGCCTACAGTAAAGTGTAGACGTATTGGCTGACCGGGATCACTCAGACCCCAGGCAAAATCCAAACGTACTGGCCCTATTGGTGAGCGCCAGCGCACACCGAATCCTGCACCATGATTTAGCTTTTCGCTAAAACTATTGAGGGCATTACCGGCATCATAGAAAACCGCTGCACTCCATTTATTAAACAACTGTCTTTCATACTCGGCACTACCTACTAATAGGTGCCTGCCACCAATGACGTCACCTGCATCATCTACTGGGCCAAGTTCCTCTAAATCATAGCCACGTACACTTTGGTCGCCGCCAGCAAAAAATCGCTTGGATGCCGGTAATTCTTGCAGGTCTCCCACCCAGGATGCGCCTGCATCACCACGGATCAAAAATCGATTCTTTTGCCCGGCGCTATAGATTGCTTTCCAGGATAGTCGGCTTTGTACAAAATCAACATCGGAACCTATCGCATTGGCAGAACCCAGCAGATCAAGCCTCAATCGATGACCATGTTGCGGGAACAGGCGGTCATCGGCCTTGGTGCGGTTCCAGCTGATACCCGGTAGCAATAAGGCTGACGTTTGATTTTCTTCACCAACAATGAATTTTTCACTCTCGTAAGTCAGGCTTTTGGTTTCCTGCCAACTACCACGCAAACTTGTGTGTCTTAGTCCGATGTTAGTAATTGTACTCTTCCTGCTCTCGGTATTTTCGTCAGAGAGGTTGCTGACAAAAGCCAGTTGTTCGCTAACAGGATTTTCTAACGGCACAATATATTGCAAACCTGCACTACTGATTCGTGGCGAGAGCCGGGTATTAATATTTATCTTGTGCCCCCTACGATTGACCCTACGCGTATGCTCGGCGGTAACACGTGGGCCTGTATCTGTACCGAAACCGACTCCAAATCGAGTTTTGCTGCGTTTTCCTGGTGTCAAAATAATTTGCACAGGAATCTGATTGTTCTTTGCCTGATTGCGCAGCGGAATGATCTCGACCTCTGAAAAATAATTGCTATCAGCCAGGCCTGCTCTAATGGTCTGCAAGGCCGAGGTACTATAGGGTTCTCCGAGTTTGATCGTTATATAACGATTGAGCAAGGTCTCGTCGAAAGTATCAGGTTTTTGTTCGAAGGAGACGGGGCCAAAGCTGAAACGTACACCTGTATCAAAATGCAATATCACTGCAGCCGTGTACGCCTGTAAATCAACCTTGGCTTCATGCTGGCTAAACCTGGCGTCGAGATAACCTCGCGTTGCCGCTAATCTCTGAAGCCCCTGCTTCGCTCGTTCATAGCGGCTGTGCACCAATATCTGACCGACATCAATTAAAAAGCTCTTTTGTAATGCCTGAAAAGAGACATCGTCTTTGCCTGCGCCGCTGATCTGAAAATCCAGCGCTTTAATTCTTAATGGGTCACCTCGATCAACCTTGTAATAGGCTTCCCACTTATCATCCGTTTGCTGCAGTTTCGAGCTGATTTCGACGCGATAATAGCCAAAGGGTTGTAACGCCGTTTTGATTTGTTCTGGTGCGCGTTCATGCAAACGATGGATACGGCTGGAGAGCAGATCCTGTCTGCCCTTTTCTGTGTTAATAGCGAGATGGGCTAGGACATTTTTTAATTGCGCCCCACTAACACCGTCGACTTTGACCTCAAGCGTTGCCGCAACAGCTGGTTGAAAGAACATCAATAAAATCAATATGACTGGCAAAACCGGGGTGTAATACCACTTCATATCTGCTGTGAATTTCATAGTAATTGTTGAATAATTAGATCAATATACTGCGTAATAAATTCAACGATATGGGTTCAATCTCGATGTGTTGCCAAGTTATCTTACGTGTTGACAAGAATGATTATTGAGATTATTACGTTATCAACGTCTGAAGTATACATAGGGCGGGGGTAAGTATTGCAATAGCTATCCGCAATGTCGCTATATCATGATTGATTTCATGGGCTTAGTCGAGGTCAATCGGATAAGTATATCTCATCAACAGTCTGGATATACTAAAGAAATCCTGTCTCTATCGCATAGTGATAAAGCCTCGCCAGATAGAAAAGCCCCGTACGGGATTGACCGGATTCATGGTCTAATAAAGTGGCCTAGTCGTTTGATGCCAAGCAAAGCCGCCATTTTTTATTGAGGTGTTCAGCTAACAAACAAGGTTTGCTTTATCTGGTGCAGTGCCCTGAATTGTATGGCGATTAAGAGGTGCGCAAGCGTTTCAAGTCAAGGCACAGCCTTGCCATCAATGGCCATGTCCTTGATAAAGGCTGTAACGCAGGATTGAAGCGCTTGCTCACCTCCCTTCGGGCGTGACGAGCAGGCATCATCTGCGGCGTTGCGCCCCTTGTAAAGGGCGCGCCTTGCAGCTAATGCCTGCTCGTCACGCTTAGTCGCCCTATAATTCAGGACACCACACTAACTAAAGAAGTAATTTTTCCGGCGATTTTATCAAGTGGCAACACACTGTCGACGGCATCAATTTTTACTGCAGAACCCGGCATGCCCCAGACGATACTGGTTTTTTCATCCTGAACGATGGTGTGAACACCAATATCGTGTAATTCTTTCATTCCCTCTGCGCCATCGCTACCCATGCCAGTGAGAATAACGGCTATCGAATTGGTGCCCACATTTTGGGCGACGGATCGAAACATAACATCGACTGAGGGACGATGGCGATTTACTGCCGGCCCACGATTTAATCTGCATACATAACGAGCGCCGTTACGTTCGATTAATAGATGAGCGTCGCCTGGAGCGATATAGACGTGACCACGTAAAATTTGTTGGCCGTCACTGGCCTCGCAAACGGTCATTGGCGACGCGGCATTCATTCGATTGGCAAATGGCAGACTGAATGATTGTGGAATATGCTGGCTGATAACAATACCAGGGGCATCGTGAGGCATGCGAATAAGTACTTCTCTGATAGCTTCTGTGCCACCCGTTGATGCGCCAATAGCGATAATTTGCTCAGTGGTCTTAAAGAGTTTAGCCTGAGTTTGTTTAGACAGGATGGCATCTGCAGAAAGTTTTTTCGTGGCATGCGCGGCCTCAGCATTACGCTTAAGTGTTGCTATTGAAACGCGGGCAGCGACTTTAACCTTGCTAGTAATGTCATCGGAGAAACTCTGAAGACCACGAGCAACATCCAGTGCGGGTTTCGCAATATAATCTATGGCACCGGCTTCCAGTGCTTGCAGAGTAACATCTGCCCCTTTAGTTGTTAGTGATGACACCATAATCGTTGGGATAGGGCGTAGGCGCATGATATTACGTAAAAAGGTAATACCATCCATGCGCGGCATTTCAACATCCAGCGTCAACACGTCCGGTTCAAGCTGCTTGATTTTATCGCGAGCAATATAAGGATCATGGGCAACGCCGACAACCTCAATGTCCGGATCCTCATTCAAAATTTTAGTCATTATCTGCCTGATCAGTGCAGAATCGTCGATGACTAATACTCGTATTTTTGATTTTTTTAGCATAATCTGGTCACTATTTAAAATAAATCGATTTCGCCTTCAATAGGTGCGTTATCCAGTTCTTTCCGATATTTAATTTCGCGGTCTTTTATTGTGTTGTTATGAATCGAACGAAGTTTCTTAATACTGGCTTTGCCCGTTATCGGGTTATAGATAACCTTACGTGGGTAGATATCCCCGGTGTCATGCCCTGCTACTTTAAACCCCTCTGTACGAAAATAGTGTTTAATAAACGCAATGTTTCGGTCACCAACATCAGTCATTTGCGCAAGTATGCGGCCCCCTCCGAATATTTTAAATTCAAGGTTCTCGCGTCTGCCGCCATATTTAAGTATAGAGTTAATCAAATATTCCATAGCCACGTTACCGTAGCGAGCAGCTGCGCTGGTATCTATGGCTTTAGATTGTGCATGCGCTGTCGCTTGAGGCAACATGAAATGGTTCATACCCCCGACTTTATTGGCCGGATCACGTATGCAGACCGAAATGCACGAGCCAAGTACCGTGGTGATAAGTTCGTTAACTCGGGTGACGTAATACTCACCGGGTAAAATTTTTGCTGCATGGGTGGCATGTTGCCTATCCCAATAACGATTAATATGCTCGAAGCCAAGCAAGACCGGCGGCCTGGAGAGTTGACGCTGGCGCTGCTCGGCATTGCTGGTGGCTACAGTCATGTGTTCGCGAGCTTATAAATTGTTTGCCCTAACAAATCAAATTGTTTAGAAACCCGGTACAGACTTTCAGAATGTCCCATTAATAGATGGCCATCTGGATCGATGATGCCAGCAAAACGCTCTATCAGTTTCGTCTTTGTTTCCAGGTCGAAATAGATCACCACATTGCGGCAGAAAATAATGTCCATAGGGCCGCGCATAGGCCAACTATCCAATAAATTTAGTTGTTTGAAGGTGATGAGTTCGCGAAGGCTGCGTTTAACTTTTACTTTATCTTTGTTTTCATCTTTCCCTGACTGGAAAAACCGCGCCTTTCTCGCCGTACTGAGGTTTTCAATTCGATTTTGCGCATAAACGCCTTTAGAGGCTGCAGCAAGCACATTGGTATCAAGATCGGTAGCCAAAATTTTAACATCCCAGTCTGATGTTTCAGGTATTACCTCTCTCACTACCATTGCAATACTATAAGGCTCTTCTCCAGTTGAACAAGCAGAACACCAGATACGAATACGACGTGTATCGCGATTWGCTTCCATAAGCTGCGGCAGCAATGTTTTRGCAAGAAATTCAAAGTGATGGTTTTCTCTAAAAAACATAGTCAGGTTCGTCGTTACAGCATTGGTAAAGNTGACTAATTCATCGCCTGAATTGTTTCCTTCAAGAAGCCTTAGATAATCAGAAAATCTGCTAAGCTTAAGATCGCGAAGACGCCGACTCAACCGGCTGTAAATCATGTCGCGCTTGGCGTCAGAAACAGTGATTCCAGTACGTGTGGTAACAATAGAGCGAATTGTCTGGAAATCTTTATCCGTAAACGTGAATTCCCTTTCGCTAGTATTTGATGTGGCGGTTTGCATAGTATTCGCTTTTATTAAATGCTGTTTTTAAATTCTATCGAGTAGCAGGGGTTAGCCATGCCGGTATAAAGTCTCACCCCTGTTCAAATTGCTATTGTTTACTACATTTTTAAAAGTCTTCCCACTCATCATCATTGTTGTTACTGACAGCTTGATTGTTTGAGCGTGACATGGGGGGGGGTGAACGTTTTATTGGTGCCGGAGCAGTTATTGCCGTGCGTGTCATCTGAACATTTGATCCGGCGCCTGCACCTACGTTAAAGAAGCCAAGTATTTCAATTAAACTATTGCCCTGATCGTTAACCGACTCACTCGCTGCAGCGGCTTGTTCAACCAGTGCCGCGTTTTGTTGAGTGGTCTCATCCATCTGAGCAACGGCTTTGTTAACCTCTTCAATACCCGCTGACTGTTCCTGACTGGCAGCAGCAATCTCGGCAATAATATCCCCTACCTTCTTCACAGAACTAACAATTTCCCCCAGTGTGGTGCCTGATTGGTCGACTAGACGAGAACCCTCTTCCACTTTTTCAACACTGTCTTTGATCAAGGTTTTAATTTCTTTAGCGGCTCCAGCACTTCGTTGAGCGAGRCTACGAACTTCTGATGCTACTACTGCGAAACCACGGCCCTGCTCACCTGCACGCGCCGCTTCCACTGCAGCGTTTAATGCAAGTAGATTGGTCTGGAACGCGATCTCATCAATAACACCAATAATATCCGCGATCTTCTTACTGGAGGCGTTGATTTCACTCATGGCTACAATGGCTTTACTAACCACTTCACCGCCCTTTTCAGCCCGATCACGTGCTCCAACAGAAAGTTGGTCAGCYTGCTTGGCATTRTCAGCATTTTGTTTAACTGTGCTAGTCAGCTCTTCCATGCTTGCYGCAGTTTGTTCCAGCGAGGCTGCTTGCTCCTCAGTGCGTTGGCTTAGATCCTGGTTGCCTTGAGCGATTTCACTGGCAGCAGAAGTAATGCTGCCGGAAGACTCACGGATTTGACTAACGATATTAAGCAAATTTTTCATGGTCGCATTTACGGAATCACGCAGCTCCGCAAATTCACCGCYATAATCRCCTTCCATGGTTTGTGTAACGTCACCTTCGGCAAGAGATTTCATGACACGRCTYACATCTTTGATTGGCGTTACAACACTCTCTACCAGAACGTTGATRCCATCACCCAATGTCTTGACGAACCCGTCATACTTTTCCGTGTCTATCCTTGCATCAAGCTCCCCTCTTACTGCGCCATTGACCAAGTCTTGGATTTGATTGAGGGCATCTTTTTGTCCCGTAATATCGGTAGCATATTTAACTACTTTAAAGGGTTCGCCATTGAGGTCTATGATGGGGTTGTAAGAAGCTTGTATCCACACTTCTTTACCACCCTTACCAATACGCTTGTACTCACCGGCATCGAATTCACCACAATTGAGTCTTTCCCAAAAGGCTCGGTATTCCGCGCTGCTTGCGTAATCAGTCTGCGCAAACATACTGTGATGCTTGCCCTGAATTTCTGCAAGTGTATAGCCCACGGTGTTAAGGAAGTTATCATTGGCGGTCAAAATGGTGCCGTCCATATTGAATTCTATGACGGCTTGGGATTTACTTATGGCGTCGAGCTGGCCGCTGAAATCCGCATTTTTTAATTTAGCTTCAGTCACATCGGTGGCATATTTCACCACTTTGAAATACTTGCCATTGAGATCTGCTATCGGATTATAAGAAGCCTGTATCCACACTTCTTTGCCACCCTTGCCGATACGCTTATATTCGGCCGCATCGTATTCACCGCGATTGAGTTTTTCCCAAAAGGCTTTGTACTCAGCACTGGCGGCGTAGCTGGGCTCGGCAAACATACTGTGATGTTTGCCCTGGATTTCATCTAATGTAAAGCCCATAACGTTCAAGAAATTTTCGTTGGCGGTTATAATGCTGCCGTCCATATTGAACTCGATGACGCCCTGGGATTTACCAATGGCCTCGATTTGACCCTTGTAATCTGCATTGAGTTCATCCATTGCGCGTTTTTGAGTAATGTCTGACCATTCCAGTGTGTTACCACTGTAGTTCCCGTTAAGATCGTAGATTGCGGTAACATGGAGCCGAAAACAAAGTAGACCGACATTGATGTCAGTATCATAGGGAAAGTTATTAGGGTCACTTATAATCTGGCGTTGGTGCGCCGGATTTTTGTGAAAGTCATCAATGCACTTACCGATTAATGCATCGGCTGAAAAACCTGGATACACCTGTTGTAGCGCGACCTCGTGTGTTTTCAACAGGTTGGTGGTCGCATTGTTGACGTAGGTGATAACCAGGTTCCTATCGATGGTCATCACTGCGGTTTGTGCACCATCAATGATTGCCTGGAGCTTACTCACTTGTTCTTTCATTGATGCCGCTGATAATTTAATGCCATGTTCCATGCTCTTTTTGTTTGCAACCATCACTACTTTCTCCCGATCGTCATATGCTGAAATCATTATTGAGGATACTGTGCTTAATGCCTTGCTCCACGCTTGCTGGGCTTTTCGAGTCCATAAATCTCCAGCAAACTCCTTCATAACCTGAAGCAATACTCGCGCCACCTTTGTATAGTGGATAGGTAATGCCCCATATTGCTGGTGCCTTTTTCCTAAATTTGAAAGTACTTCTAGCAAAGTATCTGGTGAGCGCAAATTATTAATAACCAGTTTTAATGCTGACAGTAGTTTTCGCTCCTGCTCCTTACGTGGCGCATTAGCGAATAAAGGCACGATATCCGGACATTGTTCGAATAGTTGGTCGTAAAAACGACTCACTAGTGCTGCGGCATGTGGGGACAATGCCTGGAATGTCTCTTCCAGCACTTCAACATTCAAACCCAGGGGGGATTTACTCACCGGCATCTTCGACCGTGTCGATACGGGTTTTTTAACGCCACTGCTAACGGTAGATTTTGACCGTGCGCCCCCTTTTGTGTTTTTCCTCTCCATCCTCAATTCCTTACTTTTAAATAGAGTGACTCGCTTATACGCCTTTCCAGATTAACTCTGAGAATATCTGTTCAAGCCAGGTAATTAATGTCATTTTTTTGTTGAATTTTTGTTCGCGTATATCACCGTTAACATTGAGCGCGTTCAGATTGTTTTGTCTGGCAGAGGTATCCGCCATTGATAAAGCCACACTCGTGCGATCGATGGTTTTCATAATTTCATTACTATAAATATTTTGGTCTTCAGTTTAACCTAACGACTTTAAAACACTGCTCGTGAGCAAATGATCTATATCGAGAACAATGATCATTTTTTCGTCCACTGTAGCAAGCCCTCTAACGTAATCAACATTGACAACATTGCCAAAATCGGGTGGTGGCTTCATTTCCGTTTCTGGTACGTTGTAAACGTCAGAAACTGCATCAACAACAATCCCCATTACTCGTTCGTTGCCATCACTGATTATTTTTAGGACTATCACTACCGTCAAAGGACTGTAGCTGACGCTATCGAGACGAAATTTTAGCCTCAAATCAACGATAGGAATAATCGTACCGCGCAGGTTAATAACCCCTTTTATATAATCAGGAGTATTAGGGATAGGTGTAACTGAATCCCAGCCTTTTATTTCCTGAACGCGTAATATATCGACACCATATTCCTCGTCTGATAAAATAAACGTAAGATACTGGTCAGTATCTGCATCGATGCCCATACCCACCATTTCATGTATTGTATCAATGGATTGTGTCGCGTTCATCTACCATCTCCTTACTCATCTTGGTGGTTATCATTTTATGTTCAGGGTCTATTTGTATTTCTTCATCAGGTTTATCGATTCGTCGTGACCGGAGCAGGCTTGTGTCAAATGACTTAGCGCATTGGATGAGGCCTGCAACGTCAAGAATCAACGCTACGGTACCGTCTCCGAGTATCGTGGCGCCGGATAGACCCATAACCGGTTTATAGTTAGTTTCCAGGCTTTTGATAACAACCTGCTGTTGTGCAAGCAAATCGTTTACAATCAGGCCGGCTTTCTGGCCATCACCTTCCACCACCACCATTAGTCCACCATCGATAGATATGTTCTTTGTTGGTATGTCAAAAATATCACTGAGATGAATGATGGGGATATATTCATCACGCAACAAATAAACCTGCACCTGGCCTGCAATAGTGCTGACTTGTGCAATTCTTATTTGCAAAGACTCAATGATGGAAGTCAGTGGCACGATATAAGTTTGTGGTCCGACGCTCACCAACTGGCCATCCAGAATTGCCAGCGTCAAAGGCAAACGGATTAGCATGCGAGTGCCCTGCCCTTGTTCTGACTTTATCTCTACGCTACCGCCTAAATCGCGAATGTTTCGGCGTACAACATCCATTCCAACACCTCTACCCGAAACATCACTGACTATATCTGCGGTAGAAAATCCTGGTTGGAATATAAGATCGTAGATCTTTTCATCAGGAAGCGATTCACCTTCATTTACCAAGCCACGCTCTATCGCCTTGCTTAAAATTCTGTCACGATCCAGACCTTTGCCATCATCACGAATTTCAACAACAATGTTGCCACCTTGATGGCAAGCGCTAAGCCATATGGTTCCGGTCTTTGATTTACCGCAAGCTATACGTTCTTCGGGTGTTTCAATGCCATGATCGATAGAGTTACGGACAAGGTGAACCAAAGGGTCACCGATTTTTTCCATAATTGTTTTATCGAGTTCTGTTTGTTCACCTGTAATCACTAACTTAATATGTTTATCCATTTTTTGAGCAAGGTCGTGAACCATTCGCGGAAAACGGCTAAACACAAAGTTTATGGGTAACATGCGTACGCGCATTACACTTTCCTGTAATTCGCGTGTGTTGCGTTCCAGTTGAGCCAGCCCTTCTCTCAATCTTTCAGTACGACGATTGTCACATTCTTTAACATCTTCTATCTCTGATCCAATTTGACCGAGCATAGATTGCGTGATGACTAATTCTCCAACCAGATTAATGATATCATCGACTTTATCGATGCCAACACGAATCGACATGGTTTCATTTCCAGCAGATTTTTGCATTCTGCGGTCATCCGTTTTCTTTTTATCTTGAGGGGCAGGAGCTTCATCACTTGACTCAACACTAGCTTTTAGCGGTCCAACGTCTACCTTAGTCGCTTTGCTTATTTCGGCACTATCCTCAAGCGCGCTGATTTTAAGGTCACAATCATCCTCTACCCATTCGAAGATATCGTTTATCTGCTCTTTCGTCGCATTTCCCGTTAATTTTAGCTTCCAGGATAGATGGCAGTCCTCTGGATGAAGCTGATCGAAGTCCGGCAGGTCTGATGTGTCAACCTCGACCGAAAGTTCACCAAGATCTCTCAGTACACTAAACATCGGTAGTGGATCATTGCCGGTAATTAGCATTCCTGTGTGAGGTTTGAACTCAATAGTCCAACCAATACTTTGTGGTTGTTCCGTTACATTCTGGTCGGCTACGCCTTGATTTTTACTGTCTGTGGAGCTTTGTGTACTTGAACCTAGAATAGCGACTAATCTTTTTTCATTTTCAGTAACAGATTGATCAAGGATTTCCTCACCATCCCGCGTGGCATTTAACATAGAGCGGACGCAATCGACTGATTGCAACAAGCAATCAATACTTTCCTGGTCTACCTCACGCTTGTTATCGCGCATCTCGTCGAGTAATGTTTCAAGCAAATGTGTAAAACCAGCGACTTCGGTAAAGCCGAAGGTTCCGCTACCACCCTTTATCGAATGTGCTGCACGAAATATAGTGTTTATGACATCCTGATCAGTTGAGCCGATATCCAGATCAAGAAGATTCGCCTCCATAATGTCAAGCCCTTCAAAGCTTTCGTCGAAAAAAGTTTGATGGAATTGCTGTAAATCGATAGACATATTCTAGCCCAGCACTTTTTTAACTGTTGCCAGCAGCTGGTCAGGATTAAAGGGCTTAATGATCCATCCGGTGGCACCGGCAGCCTTTCCTGCTTGTTTCTTTTCGGCAGATGATTCAGTAGTAAGAGTCAGGATGGGAGTGAATTTATAGTTTGCTAGTGAGCGCAGTTCTTTAGTAAGCGTAATGCCGTCCATGTTAGGCATGTTGACGTCCGTAATGACGAGCGAAAATTTCTTTGACTTCGCAATATTTAACGCTTCTCTACCGTCTTTTGCTTCAGTTACCTGATAGCCAGCGCCTTTCAGTGTGAACGTTACCATTTGGCGCATGGACGCGGAATCATCTACTGCCAATATATCTGCCATTTCGATCTCTCCAAACCTTATGTTTTTGTGCTATATAACTCGAATAATTAACTAACTAAAACTAGCATTCTGTGCTTCCGTGTTGAACGTTGATTGCACATCCAGTCCGAGCCTTTCCATCGCCGCAGTAACGGCAGCGGAAGGTTTCCAATTGATACGAATGTTATTTGATTTTGAAGTGCGCATATATGCGTATAGCAACTGAGAAATCGAGGTATCGATACGTTCAGTATGAGTTGAATCTATAGTAATGGTTTTGGTGTCATTATAAGAACCTTGTAAAATCTTATAAATGCGTTCAGCATCTGCAATGCCAAGTTCGCTATCTAATACAATGTGTGTTGAGTCTTCCATAATCTTCGATGCTCAATATCAAATTCTATAACTGTGTTTGCTATCGGCATACTGAAGGGTGACTTTAGACAAACATATAAAAATAGATATATATTTTATCGCTAACTATTAATGCAGTGGTTTCTGGAGTTTATAGCGGCAGTTTGTGTGTATCTCTCAATACTATTGGGACCTTAATTTAAACAAGGAAGCTGATCGGCTCCAAATGTGCACCTCTATTATTTTATCTAAAGTAGATACGTTTAATGCCGATACGCGATGTGCAGGGTGGGATAAAAATTGATGTAGTGAAATTAAATGCATGGCGTAGCCTACTGCTAAATTGATCACTTTGGATAAGCGGTAGGATATTTATAATTTTACGATTGTTATGTTTTTCATATATTACGGACAGGGAAATTAATATGGGACGTCTTTACACGGTAAGAAAATTTTTTATACCAACTCTATTAAGCTTTTTATTATCCCTATTTTTATTTTTAGAAAAAAATAATATTAGTGATTATGTCTTGCCGATAATTGCTCTGGTATGGGTGATTACAGCGATAATATTTAGCAAAAGCAATGATTCTCTAAATAATAAAACCAATATTCCTGGTCAAGACGCAGCTAACGATAAAAATACTATAGGGTTGTATCTTCAATTCATGCAATCCATAAACACTGAATTGGTAGATATTAAAGATAATGTAAATCGTCTCCGCACTGTAGTGTCTGAATCAATTGAAGGTTTAGGCAATAGTTTTACCGGCCTTAATGAAGAAGCGGAAAATCAAAAAAATATGGTGATGAACCTGATCTCCGAAATGTCGGGCGATCAGAAGAGCGCAGGTGAGGATGATACAACAATCGGCAGCTTTATCGATGAAGCGGAAGATACCATGTATTATTTTGTTGACATAATAGTTGGCACCAGCAAGGAAAGCATGCGATTAGTCTTCAAGCTTGACGATATGTATGAGCAATTTCGTAAGGTGGCAGGTCTGCTTGGGGACATTAAATCGATCGCTGCCCAAACTAATTTACTAGCTCTTAATGCTAGCATTGAGGCAGCACGAGCAGGTGAATATGGCAGAGGGTTTGCCGTGGTTGCTGATGAAGTTCGAGCCCTGTCTTTACGTTCTGATCAATTTAGTAGCGAAATTAACGGTGTGATTAAGGAGGCAATGTCGGGTATGCAGGGAGCCAGGCAAGTATGTAATGATATCGCATCCAAAGATATGAAGGTCATGTTAGATGCAAAAAACAAGGTATCTCGTACCATGCAAGGAATCAGTCATGTACATGAAAAGACATCAATAACCGTGGCTGAAATCGGTGAAATCGTCGAAAAAATCGATAGCAAAGTCGCTCTAGCAGTCACCTCCTTACAATTTGAAGATATAGTCACTCAACTAGGCGGGTATATCGATAAACGCTTGGATGTTATTGCTGAAGTAATTTCAAATATAGACGATGCCAGTAATATCATTATAAGTGATAACGATGAGTTAGAAGGCTCTAATCAGTCACTAGAGACAATTAGAAATATTATTAATGAACAAATAACACAATTGGAGGAAACGGAACATAACCCTGTTAAACAAGAAAATATGGCTGTTGGCGAGATTGATTTATTTTAATTTATGCCTGGAGTCTGTAGTTAAATAAATACGAATGGAGTTGTCATGAAAGCAAATTCTGAAGAGAGAATGCAGGTTTCACCGAGTATAGATTTTCGAAAAGATGAGCAAGGTATGTATATCCGTATAAGGGGGCACTTCGACTTTAACCTTCATTCTGATTTTAAAGAGCTTTTGAAAAAAGCAAAAGACTCATCTACCGCCAAATGCACTATTGATCTTGGCACCACCGAGGATTTGGACAGCTCGGCATTAGGTATGTTGCTATTGCTCAGGGATGCAGTGGGTGGCGAGAAATCAAACGTGGCTATTATAAACAGTAAACCCGAAATAAAAGCCATTCTTAATATGGCAAATTTCGAAAAAATGTTCCATATTTCTTGAATAATGTTATTTTTCTTAATTAAGGATCAGTACCCATGTTAATACTGGCGGTTGATGATAGTCGTGCCAACCGAACCTTGTTGGAAGAATATCTTTCCGAGGAAGGTCACCAAGTCATTACAGCAGATAGCGGTTTTGAAGCTGTCGCCAAGTTTACAGAATTTAACCCTGACTTGATTATTATGGATGTTGTTATGCCGGGAATGGATGGCCTGGTGGCAACACAAATGATTAAATCAAAATGCGGTGATCGGTTTGTGCCAATAATATTTCTCACCTCTTTAGAAGGAAATGATATTATTGCGAAATGTATCAAAGCAGGTGGCGATGATTTTTTGCCAAAAAACTATAACAACGGAGCTATACTTGCGAAAATAACTGCAATGGACCGTATCCGAACATTGCATGAAAAAATGCATGCTCAAAAAGCAGCGTTAAAAATAGCACAAAAAAAAGATCTGCATGAACTTCAGATTGCTGAACATGTATTTTCAACCATACTAAGTAACGGCGATCTGGATTCGCCGATGATTAACTACCGTATATTACCCGTGTCTTTGTTTAGTGGTGATTTGCTTCTCTGCGCACATACCCCCTCTGGTGGTTTTCATGCCATATTAGGTGATTTCACTGGTCATGGCTTATCAGCAGCCATTGGTGCAATTCCTACTTCAGATATTTTTTACTCAATGACTGAAAAAGGATTTTCTATTGGTGATATTGCTGCTGAGCTTAATTCACGACTTTACAGAATGCTACCTTTAGGTATGTTTTGCGCTGCAAGTTTCATCGAAATCGATAATGCGCGCACTTCAATTAATATATGGAACGGTGGCATGCCGGATGTGCTGATCATCGATGCGGATGGCGCAATCAGGCAGAGTGTTACGTCAAATAATATGGCACTAAGTGTATTGCCTCCCGACCAGTTTGTGCGCAGCACCGAAAGGGTCAAGATATACGATGGTGATAAGGTCTATATGTTCTCTGACGGTCTCACTGAGTCTAAGGATGCGAAGGGTGTAAAATTTGGTATGGATCGCTTGTTTGGCGTGCTCAACAGTGTATCAACAAATGAGTCACTGCTGAATGAAATTTTGCAGGCAGTCGATGATTATTCGAAAGATGGTGAACAGACTGATGATGTTTCATTAGTTGAAATTAGCTTATCAAAAGAAAGTTCATTGCAGGTTAATCAACCAGCCAATCGAAAAAATTTGATGGCACCATCGACATGGAACATTTCACTAACGCTTAAGGCTGACACGCTCAAAGCAGTGAACCCTGTTCCTATGTTACTAAATCTTGTGATGGGTGTGCAGGCACCAGAAGGTCATCGAGAACATATATTTACGATACTCAGCGAGTTATTTTCTAATGCATTGGATCATGGTTTATTAGGCTTGGACTCCAGCATTAAATCCAGTGCCGCCGGTTTTATGAAATATTATATGTTTAAAGAAACAAGGCTGGAAAGTTTAACAGAAGGCGAGATAAATATATTACTCAAACACCAGCCCGATGAAGATAACAAAGGTGGAAGATTAACTTTGAAAGTCAAAGATACTGGCCCAGGATTCGATTTTTCTGCACGACTTAATAATACAATTATCGAAAATACAGCACTCAGCGGTCGAGGTATTGCTCTGATTAGTTCCTTGTGTGAATCCTTGCTCTATAAAGGAAACGGCAACCAGGTTGAGGCGATCTATCATTGGACTCGTTAGGAGTGCGGCCTATCCAGGTCTATTATTTGGAACGGTTCCATCTTGCATGCAAAGTTAAATTTAATGACAATTAAATAACACGCCGCTTATTGTACGTGCCCACCAACTCTGCTAAATCAATGTGCCTATACACTTCTCAGCACTAAAATAACACACCCTTCAACACATCGCGATTAGATGGCAATCTATACACAAAATTATGTTACAGCGCTCAGTTTTATAAATTACTGAACATGTGAGTGACAAACAACCAGTCCAACCCTCGTCTTTCGGTTTTTTTTCGGTTTCAATAGCGTGGGATCGCTGTCTTTTTTATTCTGCTACTCCCGGTTCGATGAGATAGAACAGCGGAATATTCATTAAGTCTGACTTAAGGTTTCTATTATATAGTGTGCACTTAGAAGTTCGCTGGCTGAATTGATTAAACTGGTGACGGATGGAGCTGCGAAACCATGATCTATTTGTTGAAGTCTTTGCACGAAGCATATTTTCCGCTATGGTGGCGTTAAAAACAGTCTCACACTCCAAGGATACGCAGAAAGGCTCATTTACTCTTGTAAACTCGGCAACGGCTCCTCGGCTTTGTCTCCTGTGTCACCCTATCTCCTGCGACCATGCAGTCGTACGTTGTCTACCTCCTGTATCTGTGCAGTCGTGCGCTTTTAAGGCGCCCTTGGGGTATGAGATGATTTTTGCCTTGTCCTAACGAAAAATCTACATCGTGAAAAAAGTCTCTTGTTATTAATATTTATGCGTGCTTCCGATTTAAAAGGTTGGTAAGTTGAATAACCAGGTACTAATGCCCTGCTTCTTGGCGTACAGGGCAAATGCCCAATGTGATTTAGGCAGATATTGTCATAAAGTACCACCCAAGTTATGGCAGATAGAGGATAGTGTTAATTGAATCCTCTTATTGTGAGCTTTACAGGTATATTACAAAATAAAGCGGTAATTTTGTTACAGGCCAGGCTTAGGCTTGTGGCGCCATTAATCGTGATATAAAGAATAGGAAATCAAGACATAATTATGACCACGAACAAACAGACAAACGCCCTCCTCTTCGCGCTCTTATTGGTGAGTACAGCAACTTTCGCCGAAACCATGCCTGTGGCTCCGCTATTGCCAACCGTGGTTGACGCGGCATTTGAACGCTACCCGGATCGGGTTTTACCCGCTGCAATAAACCAGCAAGGTAAAGCTATTCGCCGACAAGCATCCAGCCTGTTGGCGAAGAACCCTTCTTTTACCGTTACCCATGAAAATGACGCCTTGACGGACACCCTCGGATTTCAGGACTGGGCGGGCAGCGTGCAACTACCGCTTTGGTTACCCGGTCAGCGTTCACGACGGGTTGATGTGGCCGATGCCACCGATCTGGAAGCCATGTCACTGACTCGATTCTACAAATGGCGCGTTAGTGGTGAGGTTCGCGAACTGCTTTGGTCAACCAAAATCGCTGAAGCTGAAGTCACACTGGCTCGCGCTGCTGTAAGCAGCGCTCAGGCACTTGAAACAGACATTGATAAGCGCGTAAAGGCCGGTGAGCTTGCGCGAACCGACCACATACTGGCGCGCAAAGAAACCCTGGCTCGGCAAATTACGCTGGCCACCGCGACCACGAATATTGATGAATTTCGCAAGCAATATCATATGCTGACTGGCTTCACTGAAATACCAAAAGACATTTCTGAAAAGAATGTTAAAGATACCAGCCTACCTGATCAGCATCCGACACTGCTTGCCGCCAGCTATCGCACAGACCGCGCGCGCGCACAAAGCAATCAGGTTCGTCATGAAAAACGCGCCAATCCAATTCTCGCCTTAGGCACCAGAAACGAGCGTGGGCAAAGTGGTCAGCCTGTTAACACCCTTTTGACCCTGGAAGTGAACGTGCCACTGGGGCTGCGTAGTCAGTCAGCACCAAGAATAGCGAATGCGCAAAGGCAGCTAACAGAACAACAGATCAGCCAAGCCAGCTTGCAACGCGAACTTGAAAAACAATTGATCACTGCGGTCAGTGAAAAACAGCGTGCAGCACAAACACTTAAGCTGGCACAACAGCAGCAACAGCTGGCCGCTGAAGGACTGCGTTTGACACAACGTGCTTTCGACCTTGGCGAAAGCGATTTATTTACCTTGCTGCAAGCGCACACGCAGGCGCTGACATCAGACCGAGATTTACAGATGCGTCAACTTGAACAGGGGCGCGCCGTTGCACGCCATAACCAGGCACTTGGAGTTATACCGGAATGAAAACCCTATTATCAGTTTTATTGTTTCCGACCATTCGCCGTGTACACCCCAGCTAAAAGAAATAGATAGTGGCGATTTGGAAAAAGCATGGGGCGGAATTTCTGCGTTACAGTTTGGTTTGCCATTGATTTGGACTGAAGCAAAAAAACAAGGTTTTGATTTAGTTGATATCTCAAGGTTAATGTCTTTGGAAACCGCAAAATTTGCAGGTCTGGAAAAAAGGAAAGGGCAGATAGCTGTTGGGTACGATGCAGACTTGTTAATATTTGATGAGAAAAAACACTTTGAAATAAGTAACGACATGATAAAGCATCGACATAAAATAACACCTTACGTTGGTCGTGAAGTTTTAGGCGTTGTTAAGCGGACTTATGTTCGCGGACATCTAGTATTCGATGATGCTTATGCTAACAACAAACAATTTATCAATAATCCAATTGGTAAACCGATTTTAAAACACGAACTTAAAACATAAATTGATTTAATTATGATAGAAAATACACAACAAATGAATCAGTTGTCT
>NVRF01000026.1 GCA_002400775.1 Gammaproteobacteria bacterium | reverse complement strand
TCGAATTGCCACTCGGTATGAACGTTTAGCGGTGACATATCAGGCAATGTTAAGCTTGGTCGCTACCATAATATGGCTTAATTGAGAACAGCCCCTAGTGTAGTGTTTCATGCTGAATACAGATAGAGACGCAACCAGCAAGGCAGGTGCAAGGCGCGTCCTCGCGTATTGACTGGCTTTCTCTATCTGTATTCAGCATGAAACACTACACTATATTGCGTGAATGTTGGTGTTAAGCGACCAACATTTTAGTACCGATAATGACCAGCAGTAAGGCAAAGGCTTTTTTTAATATTTTTGGGTTTAGCTTATGTGCCAGGCTTGCGCCGATAGGCGCGAACACCAGCGTTGTTACGCTTATTGTCGCAAAGGCGGGCCAGTAAACGTAACCACTGCTCCACGGTGGTAACCCGGTCGTGTTAAGCCCGGCAATAATAAAAGCAATAGCACCTGTCACCGCGATAGGAACACCAACCGCTGAGGCAGTCGCTACAGCATGAAGAAGAGCCTGGCCGCGAAATATGAGATAAGGTCCTGTCAGCGCGCCGCCGCCAATGCCCAAACAGGAAGAGAGCGCGCCGATGACGGTACTGACGGCGAGCATTTCTCCTTTGCGTGGGTCGAAGCTTCCTCGGCCGGGTGTCAGATTAAGCAATAGCTGAATGGCCAGAATAATCAGTAATAGCCCAAACAACTGACGTAAGCTATCACTTGATAGATTGTCAGCGAAGACGGCGCCGATAATAGCGCCAAGGATAATTCCGGGTAACAAGGCCAAAACCAGGGGCCAGCGTACCGCCTGGTGCTTATGGTGTGCCCATGTCGAAGCACTGCCAGTAACGATAATCGTTGCCAGGGATGTGCCAACAGCAAGATGGGTTAAGGGCTCGCTGCTAAATTGCAATGCAGTAAACACCAGGATTAAGCTGGGGACGACAATAATCCCGCCGCCAATGCCAAACAGCCCGGCGCTAATGCCAGCGATGGCACCTATCGCTAGATAGCTAAAAAGGTTGGCGATGTCCAGCCCTAACGTATCCAGATTGTCTTGGCGTTAACGAACTCACGAATACCGTGCTGTGATAGCTCGCGACCATAGCCTGATTGCTTGATACCACCAAAAGGCAGGCGCGGGTCACTTTTAACCATGCCGTTAACGAAGACAGCGCCGGAATCGATGCGGCGAGCCAGTTGTTCACCGTGCAGCGCGTCTTTTGTCCAGACACTGCCAGCAAGCCCGAACTCGGACTCATTGGCAATAGTGATAGCGTCTTCCTCGTCCCTGGCGCGAATAACAATGGCAACAGGGCCAAACAATTCTTCTGCGTAAGCGCGACAAGCGGGCGTAACGTGGTCAAGTATCGAGGCGGTATAAAAGGCACCAACGCCCTCAACGGATTGGCAGCCGATCACGCCTATAGCGCCCGCCGCAATACTGTCGGTAACTTGCTCGTGTAGCTCGTCACGTAGATCACGTCTTGCCATCGGCGCCAGTGTAGTGTGCTCTGAGAGGGGGTCGCCGGGCGTCAGCGACGCCACTGCCGTTTTGAATTTCGCGACAAACTGGTCTGCAATGCCAGGTGTGACAATGAAGCGTTTGGCTGCGATGCAGCTTTGGCCGGCATTGAGGTAACGTGATTTTACTGCGTTTTCCACGGCGAGATCAATGTCAGCGTCATCGAGTACGATAAACGGATCAGAACCGCCGAGTTCCAGCACGGTTTTCTTAATGTTCTGGCCGGCGCAGCTGGCCACTTTTTGCCCTGCGGGGGTCGAGCCGGTTAGCGTTACCGCGTGGACACGGTTATCAGCAATCACATTGGCGACTTGTGTCACTGGAATTAATAACGTCTGAAAGACGTTGGCTGGAAAACCGGCATCGTCGAACAGTTGCTCGATGGCGAGTGCGCATTGCGGTACGTTGGAGGCATGTTTGAGCAGCCCCACATTGCCCGCCATGAGTGCAGGTGCGGCAAAGCGTATCACYTGCCAAAATGGGTAATTCCACGGCATCACCGCCAGCACCGCACCCAAAGGCTGGTAGGCAACGAAGCTGCGGCTGGCATCGGAGTCGATAATTTCGTCAGCAAGAAAGGCGGCGCCATGGGCRGCATAGTAGTCACAGACTGCGGCGCACTTTTCAATCTCGGTGCGTGACTCGCCAATCAGCTTACCCATTTCCTCTGTAATGCAATGGGCCAAGCGTTCTTTGTCATGACGAAGTTGGGTTGCTAATGCSGTCATCAGCCTTGCCCGTTCGRCAAAATCGGTGGCAGACCAGGTTTTACTGGCGACCKCAGCGCATGCTAAGGCGTTTTCAAGCTGGTCGTCATCCCAAAGATCAAAGCGTTGAGTGACTTCGCCATTGACGGGATTGGTTGATAGATATCCCATATTATTTTCTCCCTGGCCGTTAACGCGGCACTAGTATATTAGGGTGATTGTAAGACAGATATTGAGATTGGGTACAGCCCTAGTGTAGTCTCGCTGTTCTTTTGTATCGACGTTGTTGGTTTAGTGTAGTGTTTCATACTGAATGCTGCTTGCGTCTGAAGGGAAGCCAGTCAATACGCATTACTATGTTGCAATCCTTGATAAGGGAGCCACCCTTGGCTGCGCCCCGCAGGAACTACCCTTGGGGTGCGGGATTGCGCCTTGTACTCGCGTATTGACTGGCTTTCTATATCGGCATTCAGTATGAAACACTACACTAGTAGGGATAAGTTTGTGTCAGACGCGTCATATTCGACAATTTAAGGCTGAGGTATTCGTGAAGAAACAGCGTCATATTTGTGTTCTGGGTGGCTCCGGCTTTGTCGGAACACATTTAGTCAATCATTTAGCGGACGAAGGCTACAGGGTCACCGTTCTATCTCGCCATCCCGAGCGCCAGCGTCATTTACTGGTGTTGCCTGATGTGAGTGTTGTCGCCGTCAATATCTTTGATACGCAGGCTCTGAGCGAATGTTTTAAGGGCATGGATACGGTTGTAAACCTGATTGGTTTGCTCAACGAGTCGGCTAAGCAGAGCTTTGTCAACATCCATGTTGCTCTGGCGCGCAAGGTTGCCAGCACTTGCCGCAGTGCAGGGGTGCGTCGCCTGCTGCATATGAGTGCACTCAATGCAGATGAAGCTCGTGGCCCCAGCGCTTACTTACGTACCAAAGGCGAGGCTGAAAACCATGCTCATGCCTTGCATGATGTTGCCGTAACCAGCTTTCGTCCTTCCGTTATTTTCGGTCGTGATGATTCATTTTTTAATCGTTTCGCCCGTCTTTTGTGCTTGAGTCCGGGTTTTCTTCCTTTGGCGGCACCGAATGCGCGTTTCGCTCCTGTTTATATTGGCGATGTTGTGTCAGCAATGGTGGCGTCAATTACAAAACCGSAGACGTACGGTCAGCGTTATAACCTCTGCGGGCCTAATGAGTACAGTTTGCGTGAGTTGGTGGAATACACGGCAGCCGTGTGCGGCTGTAAACGTAAAGTTATTGGTTTGAGTGATGGTTTGTCTGAGATTTTGGCGCGCATAATGGAACGGCTGCCAGGTAAGCCGCTGACTCGCGATAACCTCAACTCTATGAAAGTGGACAGTGTCTGTGAGGGTGCTTTTCCAGCGGTATTTAATATCAAGCCGAGCAGTATCGAAGCGATTGTGCCGACTTATCTTGYRCCAGGWGGYCAGGGCGATTATTTTGACCGCCTGCGTGAGGTGGCGCGTCACGAGTAAAGGTGTAAGCTGCTGACGCCATGAATATCTATCGGGTCGGCGGCGCAGTCCGTGATCAGTTGTTGGGTCTCGAGGTCAACGATGTTGATTGGGTGGTCGTTGGCGCCACTCCGCAAGAAATGCTTGATCGCGGCTTTCAACAAGTCGGTCGCGATTTCCCCGTTTTTCTTCATCCAGAAACCAAACAAGAGTACGCGCTCGCGCGCACCGAGCGTAAGACTGCGCCGGGTTATACCGGTTTTGCCGTGCATGCCGATCCAGACGTCAGCCTGGAACAGGATCTTGCCCGGCGCGATCTCACCATCAATGCTATGGCGCAAGACGATGCAGGGAACATCATCGATCCTTATGGTGGTCAGCGCGACCTCGAGCAAAAACTATTACGCCACGTCACGGCGGCCTTTGTCGAAGATCCGTTACGTGTACTGAGAGTAGCCCGCTTTGCTGCGCGATTTTTCCCGCTGGGGTTTCGCATCGCACCAGAGACACAGAGCTTGATGCAAGACATGGTCGCTGCCAATGAACTAAGCGCATTGGTTGCCGAACGCGTATGGACAGAAACAGATCGTGCTTTAGTCGAGCTTGATGCGCAGATCTATTTCGATACGCTTGATGACTGCGGCGCATTGGCGCAAGTGTTTCCCGAGCTGGTGCCTGTTTGGCGGCACGGTAAGCCGAGCGCGCGTCAGGTATTAAGTGCGGTTGCCCAGGTAGATACCTCGCCACAATTACGTTTTGCTGCTTTGGCTATGAGCATGGAGCCAGATCAACTTAAAGCGATGGCTGCGCGCTTGCGTATTGCCAAGTACTATTACCAATTGGCAGAGCTGGCAAACCGTCATGTGCCTGGCTTGCATGGCTTTGCGTCGATGAACACAGAGGCGCGCCTGCATTTGCTTGAGTCAATGGATGTGTTACGTCGCCCGCAGCGTATTCAACCTTTGTTGCGTCTGGCACGCTGCCATTGGCTGCTGTTGCAACCGCAGGAACCCGGTTATCCGCAAGCAGAACTCGTGTTAGACGCGATCAATGTGATTTCAACAGTGACTGCTGACAACCTGGTGAGGCAAGGTGTGAAGGGTATCGCTATGGCACAAGCACTTCGAAAAAAACGCCTGCAGGCACTTGAGGAACACTAAACCGAGTAAAATTAAAGTTATTTCTCGATGTTGCCGATAGCCTTAAACATATACGATAAATATGTTGATAGCTAGAGGAACGTCATTATGCAAGCAAGGGAAAATGTTGGTGCCGAAGACTATGATTTCACGATCCAAAATCATACGTCTGCCAACGCTGATGAGTGGATAAAGCAGATCAGTTTACGCCGATCGAGTTTTGAATATGATCATCGACTGAAATATCCGCTTGATGTGCAGCCCAGTGTTGTTGATGGCAAAGCATCATTGATTGTTGCGCCGGATCTCGAAGTTCGCGACCCTTTTGCTTTTGACTATATTCGACGTTTTGCCGAAGAAAATTCACTCGTTATTATTATTGATATGTGTGAAGGATTCATATTCGAATTATGATTGCTAAGATTTCAATGAATGATGTTGCAAGCTTCAGATCACTTGCAACCCTTGAAACAGATAAAAAAGTGAATCTTGTTTACGGTCTGAACGGCACAGGGAAAAGTACCATTTCCAATTTTCTATACAAAAAGGAAAATGACGAATTTTCTAATTGCAGTATTGAAGGTTTGAATGATGAAGACATCCGAGTTTATAATCAGAGCTTTATACAAGACTATTTCTACGAACCCGATAATCTAAAAGGAATATTTACACTCTCCAAAGAAAACAAGGAAGCCGAAGAAAAAACAAAATCGGCAGAGGAAGAGATTGGTAAACTGGAAGGTGACAAGCGAGCTAGTACCAGTAAAAGAACCGAACACGAGAATACGTTATCTCAGAAAAAACGGAGTGCTGAAACTGAAATATGGAAAATTAAAACAACATTTTCTGGTGGTGATCGTGTTTTAGAATATTGCTTTAAAAGTTTAAAAGGGAATAAAAATGTATTGTTTGACCATTTGGTAAGCATCAATAAAGCAGATGAGCAACCGAAAAAGACAGTCGAGCAGCTAAAAAAGGAAGTAGAAGTTATCCAGGGGGATGATGCTCAAAAACATGATCTGCTTTCAAAAATCAATTTCACAGCCCACGAGGTAGAGAAAAATAAAATCCTACAAAAAAATATTGTAGGAAATGAAAATAGCACGGTATCCATATTAATTAACCAACTAAAAAATTCAGATTGGGTAAAAGACGGACGGCAATATCTGCCAGAAGCCATTGAGGACGATGCCGAAAGTTGCCCTTTTTGTCAGAATAAGACAATAACGGAAGCACTGTTTGACGATATTAAAAATTTCTTTGATGAATCGTATGAGAGCGATATTGATGAGTTAGAAAATCTTCTTTCTACCTATAAAAACGTTATTTCAACACTTCCTCAAAAAGAAAGTTTTCAAACCAACCCATACATAGCTGAAAATAAAAGCGAATTTGAAAATCACTATAATGCCGTATACAGCCTATTTGAGAAAAATAAAAGTCAACTTGAGACCAAGATATCATCACCCGGCCAAGAGATAACTCTTTTAGATTCAGAAAATGTTATAGGGGAGTTCAATGATTTTATTGATAAGCTTAATCAAGCCATATCTACTCACAATAAAAAAATAGACAACAAAGGTAACACGCTGACTGAAATTAATGAGCAGTTTTGGGCATTAATGCGTTGGGATTATGACCAGACCATTTCAACTTATCAGAAAGACAAAACAGATATTGAAAAAAAGATCACAGCACTTTCCAAAATCTTGAAGGAATTTGAAGAGTCAATCGTTAAACAAAAACAAGTGATTACTGAACAGCAGAAAAAAACTGTAAATATTGAGCAGTCAATAAGTTTCATAAACGATGGTTTAGTTGATTTGGGGCTGGATGATTTTCACATAAAAAGACACTCGGACAATTTTTATAAAATAGAGCGAAGTAAACAAGGTGCTGATATTTTTCAAACTCTAAGTGAGGGTGAAAAAATGATAATCAGCTTTCTTTACTTTGTTGAGATGTGCAGAGGTAAACAGAGTGCAGATGATGTTGGCGGAAAAAAAATAATTGTCATTGATGATCCTATTTCGAGTTTATCCCATATTTTCATTTTTAATATCGGTCAATTGATTAAAAAAGAATTCCTGAATTCAGATTCCTATAAGCAAGTTTTTATACTTACCCATAGCCTCTACTTTTTTTATGAATTAACTGATACTAATCACGATCGCAGAAAAAATAATCAAAAATTATTCAGACTGACTAAAAATAGCAATGGTAGTCATATCTCTGATATGAAATATGAGGAAATACAAAATGATTATCAATCTTACTGGCAGATAATAAAAGATGAAAATCAACCACCTGCTCTGATTGCAAACTGTATGCGTCATATTATCGAGTATTTTTTCAACTTTATTGAGAAAGAAAATTTAGGCGATGTTTTTAAAAAACCAGAATTACAGCGCAATGAATTTCAAGCATTTTATAGATATGTCAATCGGGAGTCTCATTCTTTGGGGCAAAATATTTTTGATTATAAAGAATTCGATTACAACACCTTCAGAGAGGCTCTTAAATTAGTTTTTCAAGAAAGTGGTTACGAAGAACATTATAAAGTGATGATGAGAAAATGAAAAAACACATAACAAAATGCTCTAGCGGACAGTTTAAAGTGTCCGCTAGAGCATGGCGATAGGAGTGTACAGCAACAAGCTGTAGAAATTGAACGCCGAGCAGCCTAATCGCTCGTATTTCTAGCGTTGTCAAAAAGCTATGGTTAGGCACGATAGTTGCGCTCTTGACTGGCATGCCGATCTGGTGCGAAGCTGAACCCTCCCCTAATTAAAGTGGTAACTGCGATTAGGCTGATGTGTAGTATTTTTTATATAACTATCATGTTGGAATATGGGTAAGGATGTACCATGGGATCAATTCCATGGCGACAAGCTTACCGACGAGCAAGCTTTATCTATTAAGCATAATACGATATGCGGTCACTGAATGGTCAGCGCTACCAGCAACAGAAATGTTTTTACGCGATAACCAGGGTGACTCAGATTTTTCTGCCTTTATATTCAGTATGGTTTTATGAAGAGCAAAAGCATTCTTTGGCTTTGATGGAGTATTTGCGTCGTTTTATGAGAGCCAACTATGGGACAGCAGTGACATCAGTCAGTATTTTTTTAGAAAAATAGCATTGTGATATTTTCACTCTCAATGCCCATTCAGATGTCCAGAATATCGAATGGATTAATCGCTTAAATACTGGATAGGATGTAAAAGAGTTTGCTGAGCGGGTTTGCAATATATAAGCAAAGCCGTTTAATTATTTTTACATAAATTTGATGTGACATTGTATGTAGTCATATTTTTTAGCTATAATTTACGTAGGGTGATCTAATGGAATCAAACAACAACCTAAATAAGGGGTGACGCTATGGATTTTTTTGACAAGGGCGATTTTCAGGCAACAACTGGCGCGACGGACGATATTATAGTCGCTAACCCAAAGATTGTTGAAATACTTGAGCGGTGTTTTAATGGTAATGAGCATGGCTCGAACAAGTTATTTGAAGCCCTTGGTCAAGGGACATATTTAATTCCTGTGATGCCGATGCCGATACCGATAAATGTTGGTGAAAATGAATCAGGTGTCCAGAATTTAGGCGTTGAATTTATGTCATCAAATGACAGTGAGGGTAATCAATATTTGCCGCTTTGCACAGATAAATCATCTTTGGATGTGTTTGTAGCAGGTAATCCTTGCAATATTATGTTGCTATCTGCGACAGATGTTTGGGAACTTTTATGTGATCTGGAGGATTTTGAGGGAGTTGCCATTTGCTCTGACCGTATTGGCCGGGATCTGTTGTTAGGTTCTGCGTCAGTGAATTTGATTCAGTCGATGCATGGTGGTAGTCAAGTAAGCTTTAAAAATGAGACCAAAAAGACAACCGTTGTTCATTAGGGCTGTAGGAGTTTTTTGGGGCAGAGTTGAGCATTATTGGGTATTGTTAGGTTTTATGAATAACGGGTGATTGCCTAAGTCATTAATTTTAAATACATTGAGACCTTTGCACGACGGCAGCACTTGTTCCTCATAAGCGTCAGTGCTGACTTCGCCTGTTCGGATATATAATCCCTGTCCACTCAGTTCTCATTCACTTCTGTTCAGAGCTGCTCCCGTAAGCCTGTCTTCTCCAGTTTAGCGCAAAAACGTCAGACCGGACTGTGATCAGGCACATTATCCGCTAAGTTCAGGCCCACAAACCGTCGGAATAACAGGTCTCGTGCCAATTGCTTTTTCAGGCCAGGATCACTCAGTCGATACCAGGATTGCAGCAATAAGGCTTTAAACATTAATAGCGGCGGCCATGCCTTTTCGCCGTTCGCTTTATTGTGGATGCCCGACAACAGTGTTTCTATCCTCATCCAATCAAGTAGGTTATGGGCATCGTTAAGCTCGGTAAGTGCTTCATGCTGGCACTACCCGTCTATCGCGGCAAAAACCGGCGCCAAGCCGGGGTCAATGCCGAGGTAGAAGTCTTTAAAGACCTGGTATTTACGCGCAATGGGCGGGTATTGCGCTATCAGGGATTGCATTGTGTCGGGTCGCATAAAAACAAACTGGGCATAGCTGTTGAAATCATTTTCAACCCCGGTTTCGCTATAGTGCCTTAGCAGGCCGCGTTTGAAGAAGACTGTTGTATCGGCAACCGGGTCTACGTAGCCACGCAGATACATCCACTGAAACCATGGGTTCTCGTCTTGCTGGTAGCGAAAGGCCAGGCCTGCGGCCTGGCGCCATGCGCCTTCATCAAAGCCCTGTTTTTTCATGAGCATGGAGCTGAGCTCGTGGTGGAAGGTTTCTTTCATCCATGAACTTAAAGAGAAGTCATTTTTATTTAACAAATACAAGCTACTTTGAGCAATGTTGTAGGTGCCTCCAAAGGGGGCGTCATAAAGGGTCAACTTATCGAGGCAATAGACTCTGGTGAGGTGCTGGCGAATCAGGGCGGGGGCGTAGCGTTTAATTTCGGGGGTGATAAGACGCACAAACCGGGCAAAGTCGTCGGCGTTGCTGGTGAGCACGATTTTACTGCCTGTTGCTAATTGCCCGGTATCGTCATCCAGCCATTCAGGTCGGTAGTCATCTGGCGTTAAGTCAGTGGTGATACGCACGCCGTAGTGGGCGTTAAGGTGCTCAAGGTCACGCTCTAGCCAGGTCAGGCGGTAAACCGTGTCATACAGCCTATGGTATTGAGCGGACAGCGGTACCCAAGCTACAGCAATGGCTATCAGAGCGAAGGCGATAATGAGCCTGCTGACAGGGGAAAGCCTAGTCATCGAAAAGCTTGGTGCTGTCGGGCTGGGCCATGGCTTGTTGGCTGGACAGGCCGGCGGCGGCAAGAAACGGTGCAGAAAGCTGTTTTACGCGCGGTATGGTATAGCGAACAGCCAAGCTCTTGGCCATAACCATCATGCTTCCGGCAATCGCAAAAGAGGCCGGGTCGTTGAGGACGCCACCGAAAACCGGCCTAAAATCTTCAATCACGGTGCCTACCGCGAGTCCTGCTGCGCCCGCCGCTAATATGATAACACCGCTCGTTATGACGTTGTCTCGCAAAATGGCAAGTGTCGTATTGTTTGTCGCTACGTCGGGTTCTGGTTCCTCCGCCTTCGCCTCCGCTGTAATCTCAATCTCGATACTGATATTTTCACCGGCAAAGGTGTGGTGGGTGAGGCGACCTTTCACAATGTTCTGGCTCATTTTGCCCGTTAGGGTTGGTTGACCCTGTGCATTGGTGCCTGCGGTTAGTGAAATGGTCGGGCTGTTGGCCAGGTCGGATTTGCTGGTGAGGCTGTTGCTGAAGCTGACTGTTTTGGTTTTGGGGTTAAAAAAGTTAATGGTGGTGTCACGGGTGAGCTCACCGGCCGCCGTTTCAGCATTATGTTTGGCGCTGACTTTTAATTGTGCGAAATTGCTGACGGTAAGTTCCAGCGATGTCGGGCGTGTGTCTTGCAAAAGCAGGCGGCCGGTGGCGCGCATGACAATGCTGATACCACCGCTTTTGGCTGAGTAAAGGGCAAACTGACCGAGATCGACTTCAACCGCCGGTGGAAATATTTGCTTGGCGGGTGTTTTGGCCATTTGCTCGTCATTGGACTGGCACTGACGTATGCGATGCATTTGATGGGACTGCTCGTTGCCTTGCTGTTGGTGGTTGGCGCGGTTACGGCAGATGTTGACTTTGATTTTGTTTAGCTCGCGGGTGTGGATCTTTTTGACCCTGCTGACATCCGGAATAATGAGCTTTTGTTTAATCAGTATCAGGTCGGGGTCAACGATGCGGGTGCCGGTTTTTTCAACCACCTTCTTTGTGTTGTTGTATTCAAAAATGGCAGGCCAGAAGGTGGGGTTGCCATAGTATTTTATGGCTATATCCCACAGGGTATCGCCGGGTGCAACGGTGTAGTTTCTGTCCATAACGGGTGTGTTCCTTATGTTGGTTGGTTTAGGTTGATTGTTTGCAGGTGAGTGCGGCGTTTAAAAGCGCGCTACCTGAGCTGGATTTCTCATTTTGTATGCGATTGTAAATTTCTTGCCTATTCTTTTGCTGAGTATTAACATTGTTCTGGGTTTTTTTGTGTTGGTTTTATCCATTAAAAATTTGTATTTAGTGAGATGACGAACGCGACCCTTTAGGGTGGGCGAAAAGGGATTTTTTATATTCGGTAGGTAGTGCCGCTGAATATTTTTGGTGCATTGTTGTCTCATCCTTGTGTCCTTGGCTTATTAGTCGCTCGGGGCGAATGCCTGTTTTAATATTATGAATTATGCTGATTTTTCGAGATTATAGTCAATTTGGCAAAGGATGTCTTGTTGTTGTTGTAATGTGAAGGTTAGCCTGGGGTTTTGCCCAAACCTGCAAAAATGGCTGTATGTTTGGTGTATTGGGTCACGGTATCAGCTAAGCCTCAAGCATGTGTGCTGTCAGTCAATTGTAGGTAGATAGGCACGATAGTTGCGCTCTTGACTGGCATGCCGATCTGGTGCGAAGCTGAACCTTCCCCTAATTAAAGTGGTAACTGCGATTAGGCCGATGTGTAGTATTTTTATATAACCATCATGGAGGTGCATGCTTATGCCCATTTCTCGTCATCCCCTCAAAGAAGAATTTCCGCAGTACTTTTCCAGGCTTCGTGATATGAAGCGAGACGACCCTTCTTTTTCTGCGCTAGTCAGTGAATACGATGTTACTGATAAAAAAATATACGGTTTGGCCAGTAAACTGTTGCCAGTCTCTGATGCCCATATGGGCGAATTAAAGCGCCGTCGTTTAAGCCTGAAAGAGGCAATACAAGAACAGTTAGTGCGCTAGTGCAGGTCGTCCCYCCATTTCRTAACTTAATAATGGCCCTATTTTTCACCATGCAGCGTTGCTCGTTGTCGTCATAGGCCCCTATGACTTCGCCTCGCGCCTTGCCTAGTAAAAAATGGGGCTCATTCTAATRTTACAAWACGAGTGACGACCTACACTAGCAGTTGGTGTTGCGCAGTTTCTTGTCCAGTTCGGCCAGTCGTTGAGGTGTGCCGATGTCGAACCACTTTCCTGTGTAAAGTTGTGCGCTGGCTTGCTTTTGGTTGACTGCTTGCCGTAGTAGTGGTGCCAGTGGGAAGGCGGTGTGCCCTTGGGCCGTGTCGCTGAATAAGGCGCGGTTATACACTGCAATCCCGCTGAAGGTATAGTGTTTGTCACCGTTGTTGCTGATGCTGTCGGCACTAAAAGCGAAATCACCCTGCGGGTTATGTTCCGGGTTGTTGACCAGCACAAGATGGCATTGTTTGTCTGTTTGATATTGCAGTGTTGAAAAATCGAAGTCGCTCCAGATATCGCCATTAATGGCGATAAAATATTCATTTTGAAGCAGCGGCAGGGCATTGGCGATGCCACCACCGGTTTCAAGTGGGGCATCACCTTCGTGTGAGTAAACCAGATTTACATCGTAGCGAGCGCCATTGCCCAGTTTTTCTTCAAACTGTTGCCCCATGCGCCCGGTGTTGATTACGATGTTGTGAACGCCAGCATCGCGCAACCGTTCTATATGATATTCAATTAGTGTTTTGCCACCGACTTGCAGCAGTGGTTTTGGGGTGTGATCTGTTAAGGGGCGCATACGTTTGCCATGGCCTGCGGCAAGAATAATGGCCTGCGAAATCAATCGCCTTCTGCCTTGAGTTCGCGCTCGAGTAAGGCGCCGACAGCTGCAGAGGGCGTGAGTCCTTCGTGCAGCACGCGGTAAACATTGCGACAAATAGGCATATCAATATTGTATGTTTGCATCAGCTGGTAGAGCTCTCGTGCAGTGTTAACACCTTCTACTACCTGATCAATATTATTTAGTGCGGCATGCAGTGTTTGGCCGTGACCCAGCGCCAGCCCGAGCCGACGGTTGCGTGACAGGTCGTCGGTACAGGTAAGAATTAGATCGCCGAGTCCGGCCAGGCCGTAAAAGGTATTAACTTGCCCACCCAGGGCGACACCCAGTTTCACCATTTCATTGAGCCCACGGGTAATCAATGCGCATCGTGTGTTGGCGCCAAAGGCTAGTCCATCGGCAATGCCAGCAGCAATGGCCAAGGCRTTTTTGATGGCACCMCCTAATTCAACGCCAATAATGTCAGAGGAGGTATAGCAGCGTAGATGGYCGCCRTGTAAAAAGTGRGCGATATCGTTGCTGGCCTKGTYGTTATTGGCGGCAACGGTGACCGCTGTTGGCAGCCCTTTAGCCAGTTCAAGGGCGAAAGTGGGGCCAGAGACGACGCCATAACGTTGGATGTTAGGCCATTCATCAAGCAAGATTTGATGCAGCCGTTTGCCACTACCTTGTTCCAGCCCTTTGCAAGCCCAGGCTAGCAGGGTGTCATCGTTGCAGCGGGCGCGTATTTTTCTGATGGTTTCACGAAATGCGCTGCTGGGAACAACGACGAGCACCAGCGCGCTATCTTGCAGCGCGTCATCGAGGCAATGACAGGCGTTAATATGTTCTGATAAGTCGATAYCAGGCAGRTAACGYTGATTGCGGTGYGTGCGRTTGATCTCAGCGAGMTGCTTGCTATTACGTCCCCAAAGCCTAACGGGGTACTGACGCATTGCTAACTGCTGGGCTAGCGCCGTACCCCATGAGCCGGCGCCGATAACGCTAACGGGACGTGGTGTATTCATTATTTAGCGTTAATGCGAAGTCTCTGGCTGCCCCAAATCACTGTTTTGCATGCTTTGCAGGTGTTGGCTGTAGAGGCTATCAAAATTAACAGGGGCCAGAACCAATTGTGGAAAGCCGCCTTTAGAGACAACATCTGACACACATTCACGCGCATAGGGGAAAAGTATATTAGGGCAATAACTGCCCACCATGGCAGCCAGGTTTTTCTTTTCAAAGCCGCTGATATTAAAGATGCCAGCCTGCTGTACTTCGATAAGGTATGCGACCTTGTCGTCGATTTTAACGGTGGCTGTCAGTGCCAAAATGACTTCATGAACATCGTCAGCAAGAATTTTAGCCGTATTGCGAATTTCCAGATTGACTTCCGGTTTCCATTTTTCAGAGAAAATCTGCGGCGAGTTGGGTGTTTCAAAAGACATGTCTTTGACGTAAATCTTTTGAATATGAAAACGTTGCTGGTTGTCATCGGCATCAGTGCCGGGGTTTGTTTCTTTATTTGCCATAAGAGTTCCTGATTCAATAATGTGGTTATGATTTACTGACGGGCAGGTTTGCGCTCTGCCAGGAGAGTAAGCCACCGCTTAATTTTTTTACGCCGGTAAAGCCTTGCTTCATTAAGGTCGACGCTGCTTGTGCCGAGCGATTCCCGCTACGGCAATAGACCAATAGCGGCCTGTCTTTATATTCTTTAAGCTCGGCGGTACGGCTTTCAAGTAAGGGCAGGGGAATATGTATCGAATTGATAATATGCCCGTCGGCGTACTCGCTATCCTCGCGTACATCGAGTACAGCCGCATCATCGCGGTTGATAAGACGCACTGCTTCGTCGGGTTTGACCTCACCAAAACCAAGCAGTTTGCCGCGCACGCTGTCCATTATGAGCACTAGAAGAATAACGACAAAGAGAGAGCTCAATATCCAGTGATTGATAATAAATTCTGCAAATTGTGCCATACGTGTGTGATGTATCCTGAGCTATTTTTGTGAAAATGTGAGGTCAGCCGCTAAACTGTTGTCTGTTACGGTATAATTGCGGCGCTCGTGCCGCTGGGCATCATACTGACATTGCGTCAGGGTTGCCAGCAAGCCTTTATCTTACCTTTATCTTAATTGAGGTGCTGCGCTTTTCGCGAACACCGATTAACAAATATGACCATAATTTGATGAATGCACAAAAAAGACCGATTCTCCTGACCATACTCGATGGTTGGGGTTATAGCGAAAATACTGAGGGTAACGCCATTGCCAACGCCAAAAAACCGGTTTGGGATGGCTTGTTTGCCAATAATCCACATACCTTGATTAATGCGTCAGGCCCGAGTGTTGGCCTACCCAGTGGCCAAATGGGCAACTCGGAGGTTGGCCATCTCAATCTGGGCGCGGGCCGTGTGGTGTATCAGGAATTTACTCGGATCGAACGTGCGATTGAAACCGGTCAGTTTTTCAGTAATAAAACGTTGACCGATGCCGTCGATATGGCTATCGAAAAGGAAAGCGCTGTTCATATCTTTGGTCTGATGTCGCCAGGCGGCGTGCATAGCCACGAGGCACACATTCAGGCCATGGTTAAACTGGCTGTAGAGCGTGGTGTCAAACAGGTATTCGTCCATGCCTTTCTTGATGGCCGCGATACCGCGCCAAAAAGTGCTGCGAGTTCCATTAGCGCGATGAAGGCAGCGATGATCGAGTGTGGCGGTGGTCAAATCGCAACGATTATCGGTCGTTTCTACGCTATGGATCGTGATTATCGCTGGGATCGTGTTCAAGCAGCGTATGATTTGTTTACGCAGGGTAAGGCCGAATACCGTGCCGTTGACCCGTCGACAGCGCTCGAGATGGCCTACGAGCGTGGTGAGACAGATGAATTTGTACAAGCAACCGTGATTGCTGAAGAGGGAGCTGAGCCGCATTGCATCAAAGACGATGACGTTGTCGTGTTTATGAATTTTCGCTCTGACCGTGCCAGACAGCTAACCCGCGCCTTTATTGCCGAAGACTTTGATGGCTTTGTGCGTGAGGTAACACCCAAGTTAGGTTTGTTTTGCAGCCTGGCTGAGTACAACAAAGATTTTTACTATGTACCCGTAGCCTTTCCCCCCGAACGTTATAATAACGTCTTTGGTGAATATATCTCAAAGCTCGGTTTAAAGCAGTTGCGCATCGCCGAGACGGAGAAATACGCCCACGTTACCTTCTTTTTTAATGGAGGAGCTGAGGCCGCTTATCCTGGCGAGGACCGTGTTTTGGTTCAGTCGCCGAAGGTTAAGACCTATGATATGCAGCCTGAGATGAGCGCCGGTGAGCTTACCGACCGTTTGGTTGCTGCCATTGAGTCGGGCGAGTACGACACCATTATTTGTAATTACGCTAATCCCGATATGGTCGGTCATACGGGTAAGCTTGATGCCGCGATTGAGGCTATCGAAGCACTCGATAGCTGTTTAGGCCGTGTCGAAAAAGCCATTAAAAAAGCAGATGGTGAGTGGTTGATTACTGCTGATCATGGTAATGCGGAACAGATGTTTGATCCTGCAACAGGGCAGCCGCATACTGCCCATACCAGTAACCTGGTGCCCTTTATTTATGTTGGACGCAGCGCTGAGATCGCCGAAGATGGAGCGCTTTGTGACGTTACGCCGACCATGTTGCATTTGCTGGGACTTGAAAAACCGGCAGAGATGACAGGTGCTAGTTTAGTTACCTTGCAGCAATAGCAGGGTAACGGGCGATCCGGGCAAAGGCCACTTCGATATGAGCTTTGGCTTATCGCCGCGCGTTATTGTTCTATTTGTTTGCTGCCTGTTTGGTTTGGTGTGCGTATCGCCCGCCGTAGCTGACAAGGCCAAACAGCTTGCTGAACTGCGCGAAAAAATCACTGTCTTACGTAAATCGCTGGAATCAGACCGCAGTGAGCACGGTACACTGCTCAAAAGGCTGGCCGACAGTGAACGCAGCATGGGCCGGCTGAATAAAGAGCTAAACAAGGCTCAGCAACGCCAGCAAGAATTAGAGGCAGAGCTGGCGACCTTGGGCCGTGACCGTCACAATCATCAACTCTCACTCCATGATGATAAGTTAGCGCTGGCGGATCAGCTATTGGCAAGTTATGCGATGAGTCGCCAAGGTCATCTTAAGCTATTATTAGCAGATCGTAACCCGTCCGAGATTGGTCGCACGCTGGCTTATTATGACTACCTTAATCGTGCGCGCAGCGAGCGGATTGATCGGCTTGATCAGCGTCTGCAAGCTTTGGCTGAGATAGAACAGCGTTTAGAGGAGCGTAAACAAGCGCTGGTGCAAACTGTTGAGAAAAAAGAAAAGTCACGGCAAGCGCTAAGCAAAGAGCAGGAGCAGCGCAAGCAGCTGGTTTTGGCCTTGGCGAAGGAGATCGGTGGTAAAGAAGTAGAGCTGACACGTCTTGGCGAAGATGAAAAAGCCTTGCAGCATTTATTAGGTGAAATCGAGCGCAGTCTTAACGATATTTTTCCCGAACTAGATGGGGGTGAACTCTTCGCCGAAGGCAAGGGGACCCTGGATTGGCCGGTAAAGGGTGAACTCAAGACGCGTTTTGGTAGTCGACGTGGTATCGGTAATCAAAAGTGGCAAGGTGTTGAGATTACCGCAAATGCCGGCGCCGAAGTGCGAGCGATATCATCGGGGCGTGTTGCCTTTGCTGATTGGCTCCGTGGGTTTGGCTTGCTCGTTATTATCGATCATGGTGAGGGTTATATGACACTTTATGGCCGTAATCAGAGTCTATATGAAGAAGTAGGTGGTTGGGTCAGCAAAGGCGATGTCATTGCTAGTGTGGGCAATAGCGGCGGTGGCGGTGAAAGCGCGCTTTATTTTGAGGTGCGACACAAAGGTACGCCACTAAATCCGCTAAAGTGGATGGCGTCGCGGTGATAGCAGCTCAGAACCGCCCAGTGTGGAGCTGATTTTGGTAAACTGCGCTTGTGCCGCTATATATAAAAGCGGTTGAACATGGCTTGGCGTAAACATCGGAGTAATGGGTATGAATTCCAGAGCACGTAATTTGCTCGTATTAACAACTGGCGTTGTCTTAGGTGTCTCGTTGGCACTGGGGCATGGCGTTTCAGCCAAGCGCGAGGTGGCTCAGCTACCTCTTGAAGAGCTGCGTGCGTTCACCGAGGTCTTTGGCAAGATCAAGGAAGAATATGTTGAGTCGATTTCAGATACGCAATTATTGGAAGATGCGGTGAAAGGTATGTTAAGCGGGCTTGATCCGCATTCAGCCTATCTTGACTCAGAGGCGTTCACTGACCTGCGTGTTGGTACTTCTGGTGAATTTGGTGGCCTTGGTATCGAAGTTAGCATGGAAGACGGCTTTGTTAAAGTGGTGACACCCATTGACGATACCCCGGCAGCGCGTGCGGGTGTTGAAGCGGGCGATTTAATTATTCGTCTCGATGAAACGCCAGTTAAAGGCATGGACTTGAACGATGCCGTGAAAATTATGCGCGGCAAACCCGGCACTGATTTAAAGCTCACCATTGTGCGTGAAGGTCAGGCTGCGCCACTTGAAATTGTAGTGACGCGCGCTATTATCACCGTACAAAGTGTTAAAAGCCGTATGCTTGACCCAGGCTTTGGCTACGTTCGTATTACTCAATTTCAATCGCATACAGGTGAAGATCTGATAAAAGCGATTAGTAGTCTTAAAAAAGAAAATGGTTCCAGGCTTAACGGTCTTGTGCTCGATATGCGTAACAATCCGGGTGGCGTTTTGAATGCTGCCGTATCTGTCTCTGATGCTTTTATCAAGAAGGGTTTACTTGTTTATACCGAAGGCAGACGTAAAGAAGCAGAGCTGCGATTCAATGCGACGCCGACTGATTTGCTCAACGGTGGGCCGTTAATCGTTTTGGTTAATGGTGGCTCGGCCTCTGCGGCTGAGATTGTCGCTGGTGCTTTGCAAGACCATAAACGTGCCGTCATCATGGGGACACAGACTTTTGGTAAAGGCTCGGTACAGACCATTTTGCCAATGAATAATGGCGCTGCGCTTAAGATCACTACCGCGCGTTATTACACACCGTCTGGTCGTTCTATTCAGGCTGAGGGTATTACCCCGGATATCAAGCTGGATAATGTTACAGTAGCTGATGCCAAGCCTGGAGTTGGTCGCATCAAAGAATCCCATCTCTCCGGCCATTTAAAAAATGGTAATGGCAAAACTGAAGACCAAGTTAACGACAACCAGGATAGTAATGTTGACAAGAATAATGAAAGTAACAGTAAGAGTAAGCCAGAGGAGCAGTTAGTAAAGGATGATTACCAGCTTTATGAAGCACTTAACCTGCTTAAGGGACTGCATATCCTGCAATCACGCAGTTAGGATCGTTATGATACTCAATCGCTGGCTGCCATCTTGGCGCAGGCCATGGTGGCTGGCGATTACTTTACTGTTGTTATCCCACCCAATACTGGCGCAAGAAGTGCCGTCGCCAGTGGCTGATGTCCGGCCTGTTCAAATCGCTATCATCATTGATGATCTTGGTTTGCGCCTGCAACAAGACCTACGAGTTTTGGCTCTGCCAGGTGCGATTACTCATTCTATTTTACCGCGCGCTACATATGCTCATCGCATTGCAGGCTTGGCTAGTAACCAGAATAAAGAAGTTATGATTCATTTGCCGATGGAGGCAGTGAATCATAGTCAACTCGACGCTGGTGGCCTAACTGTCGACATGGCTTATCCCGCGTTCAAGAGCATGGTTGAGGCACATATCGCCGCGTTACCCGAGGCGGTTGGCGTCAACAACCATATGGGAAGTCTATTAACCACTAATCCCGTGCGCATGCGCTGGTTAATGGATATTCTCAATAGCAATCAAACGGATCTCTATTTTGTCGATAGCCGGACATCGATAGATACGGTTGCGTTACATCATGCACGTCATACGGGGGTGCCGAGTTTGCGACGCGATATCTTTCTCGATAACGAGCTTGATGAAGTGCAGATCGAGCGTCAATTTGATGCCTTGATTAAGCTGGCGCAGCGTCGTGGCAAGGCCGTTGCTATTGGTCACCCTAATAGCGAAACCATCGCCGTACTTGAGCGACGCTTGCCGACTTTGGTGAAGTTGGGGGTTGAGTTGGTACCAGTTTCTGAATTATTGAGGCCAAAGAAGGCGCAAAGTTTTTCATTGTCTGAACAGACCAAATCCGTGTCCGAACCAGCACGGGTCGCCAAGGGTGATGCGTATGAACGGTTTATTTCGCAATCAGGTACGTCAGTCTTCAGAGAGCCTGTACGTTCCTTCTACCGGCTCGATCCATATCCGTAATAATGGTTAAGGAGTTGGTGCCGTTGGCCCAAGGTTTTGAAGAGCTGGAGGCTGTTACGATCATCGATCTATTACGCCGAGCCGGTATTTAAGTTGTTTTGCCGGGTGGTGCCGCAGGAAGTGATGGCTTGAACGCCGATAGTCGAATTCATGCACTACTCAAGAAAATGGCGGACAGTAAGCGCTTTACCGCAGCGATCTGCGCAGCCCCCAAAGTTTTGGCGGCAGCCGGGGTGTTGAGTGGCCGCGCAGTGACTGACTTTCCTGGAGTGCTTGAAGCCTTACCAAACCAGGGTTTTGTTTTAAGTAAAGAAGCCGTTGTTGCCGATGATAAGCTTGTGACCTCGCGTGGGCCTGGCACTGCCATCGATTTTGCGTTAACCCTTATTGTGCGCAATTGCTTGGTGACAGTAAGCGTGATGAGGTTGATGCTCAGCTCAAGCGTTAGATTGAAAACGCTAAGATTTATTTTTATTCTATCGAATAATTACCTTGTTCTAGCATAAACCTTGCATGTTCTCAGTATTGTGACTGTCATAATTCTGTCAGCATTGCTATTTATCACGCCACAAACAGCAAATTCATGTTAAAGGGGATGAAATCAGTCATTCATAATGATAAAATGGGACATGGACGTTATTAAAAAAGCAAAACAAAACAGCAGGACAATGCCTCGACTGCTTACTATTTTGGTATTGGGTTCGGCTCCCCTGTCTCTTCATGCAGCTCCCCTGTCTCTTCATGCAATGGATTTGCACAATACGGCTAGCCCCGTCGATACTGGTCTTGGCACCGAATTTACCGCTGCATTTGGTCGTACTATTAATGGTCGACTGGGTATTAATATCACCGACTTTGATAATGTGCGAGACAAAGATAACGCCAATAGTCTGGATTTTGGTCTGAACTCCTGGTCGGCCTTGCTTGATTGGCATCCGTTTAGTGGCGGTTTTCGCTTTAGTGGCGGCTTGCTGCACAACGATGCTATCGAGCGTCAGGATGTTGATCCTCGCACTGGCTTGGCTAACGTTAATGCTCTTGGTGGCAAAGAATTTGCCAGCCTCAGTGGCATCATTGATTTGGAGGGTACCACGCCTTACCTGGGAATTGGCTGGGGTAATGCCCTGACTAAAAATGGTCGTTTAGGATTGTTGCTGGATTTTGGCGTTGTCTTGCAAGACAACGCCGAGGTCGGTCTGTCTTCTGGCTTTAGCCAGGATTTTTTGCTCAACGGCGTGCTAGATGACTATGGTTATCTGCCTGTCTTCTCCTTAGGTCTTTCCTACCAGTTCGATTAATTTTTTCTTAAGCAAAAATTATCAATATCAATATCAATATCAATATCGATAGCAGATAAAACTTCGCGTATGATTCTCCTAATAAAAAAGGGGATAGGAGAGTATGACGAATTTATCAACACCATTAAAAGTATTGCTTGTTGGCGCAGCCTTCGTTGTTATCGTAGCCGGTATGCGCGCTTCGGAAGCTATCTTGGTCCCTTTTCTGCTTTCTATTTTTATCGCTGTAATAACCACGCCTTTCTTGTTCTGGTTGCAGCGCATGCGCGTGCCAAGTATGTTGGCGGTCACCTTGATTATTGGTGTCATCGTCGCCATGGCAGTTGGCCTTGGCATTCTAGTCAGCAGCTCGCTAGATGACTTTCTCAGTAATTTACCGATCTATGAACTACGTTTGCGTGACAAAATTAGCTTAGCCTTAAATTGGTTGCAGGGCTTTGGCATCGACGTATCACGTGATGTACTCTTCGGCTATTTTGATCCCGGCAAAGCAATGGAATTAGCAGGTACGACTTTACGCGGAGTGGGTGGAGTACTAAGCAACCTCTTTTTAATATTGCTTACCGTTGTATTTATTCTGTTTGAAGCATCCGGCTTTCGCGCCAAACTACAAGCCATTTTAAAAGACCCAGGTCAATCATTGCCACAATTTTCCCGTTTCAGTGACACTTTGAAACAATATATGGTGATCAAAACACTGGTTAGCATTGTAACCGGTATTTTAATTACGATATGGTTAGCAATACTCGGTGTTGATTATCCAGTGTTATGGGGCGTGTTAGCCTTTGCCTTGAACTATGTTCCTAACATTGGTTCAATTATCGCTGCAGTACCTGCTGTATTGCTGGCGCTCATTCAGGTCGGCGGGCAAACTGCACTGCTTGCCGCAGCAGGTTATGTTGCTGTTAATCTTGTTATGGGTAATGCTATTGAGCCGCGCTTTATGGGGCGCCATCTTGGTTTGTCGACCTTAGTTGTCTTTTTATCATTAGTCTTTTGGGGTTGGGTTCTAGGGCCAGTGGGAATGTTGCTGTCAGTGCCGTTAACCATGACGGTGAAAATAGCCCTGGAAAGCCATGAAGAAACAAAATGGCTGGCCGTCATGTTGGGGTCCCAAAGTGAGCTGCCCCGTTAGTTCGGCAATCACCATATCAAGAATACACTATATAATTTTCGCGATTAAACTGTGATCGACATCTTAGTGTGAGATGTTGGCGCTCAATCCTTTACAAGCATCGCCGCTAAGTGATGTGTTATCACCGATAAAACGCTTGAGGCGTATAAAAAAATGTTAAAGAGCCGCGGCTTAATCACACTGTCGATTGTTACGCTAACGCTTATTCTGTGTGTAGGCATTGCCAGCGCAGAACTTTATAAATGGACCGATGCTAACGGTCGCCAATTTTACTCCGATGTGGCGCCGTCAAGCGGTAAAGCAGAATTGTTGGATGTTAAAGTGAATGCAAATCCCAATTCCCAGAGAGATCCTGTAAACACTTTAGCGACTAGCGAAGCAGAGAAAAAGAACGCCAAAGCAAAAAAAATAGTGATGTATAGCGCAACCTGGTGTGGTTTTTGTAAAAAAGCGAAAGCCTACTTTGTCGCAGAAGGTGTTTCTTACGTCGAATATGATATTGAAAATTCTCGAAAGGGACGTGCCGATTACAAACGTTTAAAAGGAACCGGCGTACCCATCATTATGATTGATAAAGAGCGTATGAATGGTTTTAGTAAGGGCCGTTTTGCAAAAATGTACGAATCCTAACTATCATAGAAAGCAAGCAGATTATAAATTGTCTGATCTCGCATTAACCGTTGGCGAATAAATTTTTTTGCTGCCCCTAAACGCATATTGTTTAAAAAAATGTCATACATTTTGCCACTAAATATGCCTGGGTTAGCGATGGCCGGCATATCCATGCCGATATAAGCATTAATACTTAAATTAAAATATCCTCGCATCCAAGTAATCATTTTGATAATATTTTTCGGCTTGTTGCGAATTTATCAGCACAACATTCACACGGCCCGATGCGTTTAACCAAGTCATCACCAAGGGTTTTGCGTTGGTAATCGTATTGCCCTTTAGTGACTTTATTCTCCTTACTATCGGAAACCCTCATACCAGCCGGTCATTTAGCCATAGATAGATGAACGGGCCTGCTATCGTTAAAATCAGCAACACGAAGTAAGTCATTGAGAAAAAAACAAATATCTTGGATGCCCTGCTAAACCATGTCGGGACAAGATCAAGAAAGCCCTCCAGCTTACGGTTTCTTCGGTAACGCTCCTGAAACGTCGATGCCATAAAAATATCCGAACGTACTAATGTACCCGGAAACACTGACAGGGCACCCAGCTCAAATTTACTAAAATGCGGCTGTTTAAAATATGTCTCAACAAGAATTTTCGGCGTCAGCAACAGCATGGCTATCGATGCAACAGGTAACCGCCGAAAGCCCAGAAATAATATTATCACCACAACGAAATCAACACTCATCAGATCGATTTCGACGTCGCCTAGTTGCATAACTGGTCGACATGGGTCATCTCGACGAGATCATGTTCTTTAGCCGATGTGCCGATGTAAGCGGCTGCTACCACTTCACCCAGCACTCCCTACCGCCGCACCAACGCCTAAACTAATGGCGGCTTGCCCCAGCCAAGGGGGTTGGAGACAAGGATAAAACTTATAGCTACGCTTGAAGCCACACCTGCTACAGTACTTGTTGCGTATTTTTCTTTGCTCTTTTTGTACTATTTTGCACAAAAAATAAAAGGAAACGATAGTGTCGCTACCTCGTGATTGATTTTATGGCATCCTTGCCAAAAATCGACTCGCTTACGCGCCCCGAAGGAAGTGCCCTTGGGGTGCGACAACT
>NVRF01000025.1 GCA_002400775.1 Gammaproteobacteria bacterium | reverse complement strand
AACTACAAGGTGCCCTTGGGGTGCACCGCGCTCGCTCTGCCTTGCTGGACAACAAAACAGGCCCGGCAGTATAGCTTTATTAATCGAGAACGCCCCCTAGTCAAGTAACAAAACTATTGTTGGCCAGACATTATCCAGTATTCGCGCTTGTGCTTTGACGGAGGGATGGATTTGATCGGCCTGAAAATAGGCGGGGTCATCTTCAAATCCGTTTAACATCGATGGAACCAGAGCGATGTTATGTTTGTCTGCTAACAAAGAATAATTGTTTTTAAAGTCACTGATGTATTGCGGGCCGTAATTCGGCGGTAACTGTATGCCCAGTAATAATACCTTGGAGCCGGCGGCTTGAATTGAAGTAATTATGTGAGCAAGATTTTTTTTCATCTCGTCGAGTGGTAGGCCGCGTAGGCCATCGTTGCCGCCCAGCCCGATAATGGTTAGAGCGGGATTGGCATGGCGCAGTGCATTCTTTATGCGATTTAAGCCGCCGGCTGAGGTGTCGCCGCTTATGCTGGCATTGATGACATTAAATGAAAGTTTGTTTGCGTCAAGACGACTTTGTAGCAGATTCACCCAGCCCGCTTCTTGCGGCATATTGTAGGCAGCACTGAGGCTATCGCCGATAACCAGAATACTCGGCTTGTTTACAGTAGAGGCCGAAACTGTTGTTACAAACAAAATAATATAAATCAGACTGGCAAAAAAGGTTTTAACAAATTTATTTATGAATACCACACTCGTGTCCTCACCTATATTGCTCGTCTCGTCGCTGACTAAGTCGGTTACAGGCCCCGGCGGCGACTTACAGTTATTGTATGACATCAACTTTAGCGTAAATGCCGGCGAACGTGTTGCTATTGTTGGTGCTTCAGGTGCGGGCAAATCAACCTTGCTCGGCCTGCTTGCAGGTTTGGACACGCCAAGTAGCGGCACGGTTCACATCAATGACGTTTCTATTTTTGATCTTGATGAAGATCAGCGTGCCCATCTGCGCGGCAACAACATTAGCTTTGTTTTTCAATCGTTTCAATTGTTAGCTAATTTGAATGCAGTAGAAAATGTGGCCCTGCCGTTAGAAATAAAAGGCGATGGCGCAGCAATGAGCAAGGCGCGTGAACGTTTGCAAGAGGTTGGTCTGGGCCAACGATTACATCACTATCCTTCACAATTATCGGGTGGAGAACAGCAAAGGGTGGCCTTGGCGCGTGCTTTTGTGACAGAACCCAAACTGCTTTTCGCTGATGAACCGACGGGCAGTCTTGACAGGGATACGGGTGAGGCCGTTATTGAGTTGTTAACCCGTCTTAATCAAGAGCAAGGTTCGACCTTATTGATTGTGACACATGACGATAAAGTCGCGCAGTATTGTGAGCGTGTTATTACTCTTGATGCCGGGCAGATAGTGGAACCGAGGGCGTGAATGCATTGCGGCTATCTTTGCGAATGCTGCGTCGTGGTTGGCGCAGTGGTGAGATACAAATCGTATTCTGGGCTTTGCTTATTGCTGTTGCAGGTATGGCGGCTGTTGAGGCGTTTACTGATCGAGTGCAGCAGGCACTTGCAGAGCAAGCTAGTGATCTCCTCGGTGCTGATCTGGTGTTGCAGTCAGACCACCCTGTTGAAGGCGCGTTCGTTGAGCAGGCCAAGGCGCTTGGTTTGCAATTTGATTTTAAGACGGAATTTCCCAGTGTTGCCAGAACAGATGATAAATTACAGTTAGGCGCAATTAAGGCGGTAGGCGAAGCGTACCCCTTGCGTGGTCATTTACGTATTCAGTATGGTGTCGGTGCAGAATCCATCGAAATCACCGACGGGCCGCCGCGTGGTCAGGCGTGGTTGGGATCCCGGATGTTGTCGCAGTTGGCGCTGGATGTGGGCGACCAGCTCACGTTGGGCGATAAGACCTTTGAGGTTGGCGCGGTTTTGTTGCAAGAGCCGGATCAGGCCACCAACTTTTCTGCTTTGGCACCGCGTGTAATGATTCATCATGATGACTTGGCGGAAACTGCTTTACTGCAACGCGGCAGTCGCGCCAAATATACGTTATTGCTTGCAGGGGGCAAAGCGCAGTTATCCGAGTTTCGTGATCGTGCCGATGTGCTGCTTGGCCCGGATCAGCGGCTGGAAGATGTTAAGCAGGCACGACCACAAGTGGCCATCGCGCTAGAGCGTGCAGACCGTTTTCTCGCCTTGGCAGCGATGGTCAGTGTTGTGTTGGCAGGCGTTGCCATTGTCAGTGCCAGCCGACGTTATTTATCACGCCATCTTGATGATTGCGCTGTGCTGCGTTGCATGGGTGCAAGCTATCAAACTATTTTTATTGTCATTGCAGGCCAGTTAGTCGTCGCGGGGCTGGTTGCGGCGGCCTTGGGTGTTGTTATTGGTTATGGTGCCCAATTTTTGTTAAGCGAGACTTTGGCGCCTTTAGTGTCTGGCCAGTTACCGTTGCCAGGGTTGTTGCCCGGTCTGGGTGCTTTTTTGATGGGCCTTGCCTTGTTGTTAAGTTTTGCTTTGCCGACCTTGTTGCAGCTGAGAAAAGTGCCTGCATTGCGAGTATTGCGCCATGACCTTGGTAATCTGGCAGCGCCAAGTATTGGGGTTTACCTATTAGGTATAGCGGTGGTTATTGCGCTAATGATTTGGCAGGCGCAAGAAGTTAGATTGGTAGCCTATGTTGTGTTAGGCGTAATAGTAGCCGTTGCTTTGCTCTACGCATCGGCATGGTTAATGATTCGTGTGTTGCGAATTATCCCACTAAAAAATGGTTATGGTTGGCGCCTTGGTTTGCGGGCGATGACGCAGCGCGGTGGTGATACAGCAATGCAGTTGACGGCATGTGGTATTGGTTTAATGGTGCTATTGCTGTTTGCGCTGATTCGTAATGATTTATTAGGCCAGTGGCAGGCTAGCCTGCCTGAAAATGCACCCAACCAATTTTTGATTAATTTACAGGCGGATCAGCAGCAGCGGCTCTATGATTTATTCGATCGATATAATATTGATCGCCCGGTGTTGTCTCCAGCAGTGCGTGGGCGCCTGGTCGCGATTAATGGGCTGGACGTTACCAAGGTCGATGTTGATGGTGATAATGCGGGACAGCGCCGACCATCGCGAAGCCTCAATCTTTCATTTTCGCAAACGGCGCCAGAGCACAGCCCGGTAGTAGAGGGGCAGTGGTGGCAGGCAAGTGACAAAGGTCTGGTTTCTCTGGAGCAGGATTTTGCCGGTCGTATTGGCGCAACGATTGGCGACACTGTCCGCATTAATGTTGCAGGAATAGAGGTAGAGGCAAAAGTGGCCAACCTGCGCAAAGTCGAGTGGGATTCTTTCAAGGTTAATTTTTATATGATTTTCTCTCCCGACGTCATGGCGGAGCAGCCGACCACCTATATTTCGTCTTATTATCAGCCGAACCAGGCAAGTCGTTTGGTTCGTGACATTGTGACGCAATTACCTAACGTAACGCTAATCGATGTGGGTAGTATGGTAAGACAAATAAAACAGATTATTGATCGTGTCACCCGCGCGGTTGAGTATGTCTTTATTTTCACCGTAGCTGCGGGTTGTGTCGTGCTATTCGCCGCCATTCAGTCAACGCTCGATCAACGTATCCGACACAGCGCGCTGATGCGTGCACTTGGTGCCAGCCGTCGTCAATTACGCCAGGCCAACCTGGCCGAATTCATCGGCCTGGGTTTGATGGCAGGGCTTGTTGCATCAGCGGTTGCGACAGTTGTCGCCAGTGTTATCGCATCGCTATTGTTTGACCTGACTATTGTTATCAACCCCCTGGTTTGGTTGTGGGGGATTATTCTTGGTGTGGTATTGGTCAGTGTGGTGGGTTTCGGTGCGACGCACCGCGTGTTGCAACAGCCACCCTGGCAAGTACTAAGAACGCTTGGTTAAGGGTTCTTGATTTGGTTATTATTTAAACGGCTAATCTTTTTTTTCAAATTAATAAGAAAATTTAATAAGAAAAGAATAAATAGTGCCCATGGTTTTTCTGTAGGCCAAGGCTCTCTTGATTATTGTTGCATTTACTTGTAGGCTTTCTCGCGCTACCCACGACATACGATATGTTTAGGATGTAGGAAGCACTAACTTAACAGATACGGAGAACGGATTATGTCCATTTTTATGAACTACGAAGGCATTAAAGGCGAATCATCAGATCAAGGCCATAAGGACTGGATTGATGTAGATGTTTGGCAATTCGGCGTACAGCGTGGAATTACCTCAGCTAGCTCTACAAAAGGTGATCGCGAATCATCCAATGCCGTTATTAAACACTTGCAAATCATCAAAAAAATCGATAGTGCATCGAACAAGCTGCTTATCGAGTCTTGCTGTGGCACAGGTAAAACCATCAAGCTTCATTTGACTAAAACCGGATCGGGTTCTGGCGCTGATAGTTATATGGAATATACCCTAAAAAATGCCATTATCAGTGGCTATGATGTTGGCGGGGTTGCTGGCGATACTGACAGACCTACCGAAACCATCACTATTAGCTTTGTAGAACTGGAGGCTAAATACATTCCTTACGACGACGATGGCAATCCAACATCTCCTGATGTGGTTGGCTTTGATACAGCGACAAACACCAGGAAGTGATTTGTTAAGGTATAAAGCCCTTCGGGTAATCAACTGACTGTCCGAAGGGTTTACTATTTCATTTATCAATAGTTGGTTGTGAGTCTTTCATTGCCAATAGTGTGGGCAACCTTTGTGGTGTTTGAATAGTACATGTCACACTTTAAGCGTTACCCTGGGCTCTGGCATGCGGGTTATTTGGAAGTTATGATGGATTATTAAAATTTGAGGAAATTTTATGAAAACTATAGAGTCGTTGCTTATATCTAAAGGTGATCTGGATAGAATTTACGTTGGTCGGCTTAAGTTGTTTTTATGGCGTTCATTGCATAACAGTGTAAATGTAATGAATCCACTTTACCCTGATTTTGAAGAACGACAAATTCGGTCTGGTGTGCTTCGAGTTGCTGATGTTGAAACAATAGCGAATTCCAATGGTATGGAAATGGTGCTTTCTAAACTAGGTAAGGGGACATCTTTATTCGATCGGCATGGTGCATTTGGCGAAAGAAATTGGACATATTTTGAAATTCCAGAAGGTACTGAAATACCCTCTGGTTTAATAATAACAAAAGATTCTTATAATAAACGATTTAATGCAACACATTACTCGATAAGCCCAAATTATGATATGCCTAAAATAAAATTTCTAATGCTATTAGATCAGTTGGCGAAAAACGCCGATGTTCAAAAAAAGCAGTCATCGCATGGTTGAAATACAATTGGCAACGTTGGTTGTAAGTATTCAAGCTGTTGAGAAGCAAATAGAATATTTTGAGGGCTTGCTGACTTCAGAAACTGTAAAAGATAAAGCTAATATTCAAGAGTTGTTGTTAACCTTTGATCAAGCATCTGAAAATTTGAAAGAAATTTATATGTCTAGATGGAGTGAAGGAAGTAATTTTCCAAAGTACGAGCTTCTGGTGAGGGATTTATCATAACAAAAAATGGATAGCATTCGTAATAGACAACATAATGCTTGAAGGTGGGCTCTGGAAAGCCAGCAAGCTTTAAACCTCATGCAGGGGATTATAGTAAACTAGGTAAAGTCCTTGGTAGAGGGATATGGACTCCGAACCAAATACTTAAGTACGCTCAAGAGTTAAAAATCGCATGAATATTTATTATCACCCAAACTACAATATTAGCTTAGGCGTTTTAAATTATTTGCATCCGTTTGATGGTTTGAAGTTTAAAAAGGTTGTTAAGGCCATTGGTGATTTACCTTCCGTTAATATTGTAGAACCCCTAAAACCTATATCATCGGAGCAAATACTGGTTTCAGCTAGTGGTTTGATGAAACGTGCTTTAAACGGTAATAAGCGAGTTATTCTACAAGCATTAGAGATCCCTTATATCCCGCTTTTACCTTTTTCAGTTATAGACAAGCGTATTTTACTCCCAATGCGTTGGGGGAGTGGGGGTACGCTAAAAGCCAGTATTGACGCTTTAGAAAATAACAGCATTTGCTGGAATCTCTCTGGTGGATATCATCATGCCAGTCAACATTCGGCGCAAGGCTTCTGTATCTATAATGATATAGGGATTACCTATGAAGAACTCATTAACCAAGGGCGTATTTCAAGTTCTGATAAAATTCTGATTATTGATATTGATGCCCACCATGGCAATGGCAATGCCCGTTGGTTTTGCGAAAATAAACAGGTCACATTATTAGATATTTATAATGATGACATTTACCCTAAAACTTTTTCCAGCAAACAACGAGTTGATATATCTGTCCCTCTGAAAAATGGCACGGGTGGTGTGGAATATCTCAATAGCCTGAAATTGGCTTTAGCTAAATTAAAAACAGATTTTAAGTTGGCATTTGTGGTCGCTGGTACAGATGTGCTGAGTACAGATCCTCTGGGTGGGTTAAAATTAACTATAGAAGAAAGTGTGAAAAGAGATCAATTGGTTTTTGACTTTCTCAAACAAGCTAACATATCTTCTGTATTTGTGGGTGGCGGCGGTTACTCAAAAGACAGTAGTAAGGCCATTATCGAAAGTATTAAAAATTTGTCGCAATCTGCGTAACAGTATAGAAATATTTGCTAAAAAAGTCGTTCTTCCGATATAGCTTCAGCAATCATAATCGACTAATCCTTTAATTTATTGTGAAATATAAGTTCATCTTGGTGTTTATTTTTTCTATTCTAGCCCTTGGGTATATAGTCCCTGAGCCAAGAGTTATTCCTGTGCTGGAAGCCAGTCAACAGGATTGGCATAAGGAATCTTTTTGGTTTGAGCCGTGGGGAGTTTCAGGTACACATAAAGGTATTGATATTTTTGGTGATATGGGAAAGCCTGTGGTTGCCTCTAGTCATTTACTGATTTTGTATCTAGGGCAATTAGATATGGGGGGCAATGTGATTGTCGGGCTTGGCCCAAAATGGCGGATTCACTATTTTGCCCATTTACAGTCTGCTACAGTTGAAATTGGTCGTTTTGTCAAAGCTGGGGATGTTATTGGTTCAGTGGGTGACTCTGGCAATGCTAAAGGAAAGCCCCCTCACTTACATTTTTCTATTATAAGTTTAGTGCCTCTGGTGTGGATGATTGATAGCGATTCTCAAGGTTATAAGAAAGCATTTTATTTAAACCCCAATAATTATTTGTTAAATAAAAATTAGCTCATATTGTTTAATGTCTGCGTCGCCTGCTTGCCTTTAATTTGTTGGCTTGGGGGTGGCTCGATGTATAGGCCCTATCGTGATCCCGCAAGGCTATATTGCATTGCGGGATTTTTATCGTTCGTAGCAACCTTATCTTCTAAGCTTTGATCTCAATTTGCCTGCGCTGCCTTATTTTTAATAAAGCACAGGTGTTGTGTTGCTTAGCGGGTTTCTGCACCGACATCGTGTAGCAATTGCTCCAGGTTTTTTAGTCCGGTTTTGATTTTCTCGGGAGCGCCATCACCTAAGTATTTTTGGCGACTTAGCACGCTGTCGAGAATGGTACCCTTGCTATATTGGGTATTAAATATGGCTGCGATATCTGCATCAGGGTGTTTTTCCTTTAACAATTTGAAGTAATTGATGATTTTTTCACCCGTAGGGTAGGTTTTGGTTACTTTGTTTAGTACGACGTGTATTAGTGATTCACCATGTAGTTCACCACAGTTGATTTCCTGGTATATCCGCTCGAGCCGTAACTGCTGTTCTGCCAGTAAGGCAAAAAACCGTGAATGCTGATTGCGGCTAACGTTTTTACATAGCGCAGCGACGATTTGGGCTCGTTTTTTGGGGTCATCGGAGATGTGTGATTTTACCTTATGCGCGCCTGAAGCACTGCTGACGCTATCGTGAGGATTCCCACTTTTTGTGGGAATGCCAGCAAGGCTGGTCTGGCTAATTAGTGCTGTAGCCAGTAATAAGGGGAGATAATATTTCATTGTTCGTCCTGGGTTAGGGTTTTATTGGTAACTGTGACTGTTTTCGGCAGTTGCGATACAAAACTAAAAGGTGCTGCTGTTCCAGCCTCAAAGATGGCGCGCAGTATTGCTGAATTCGATGCCAATATGGTCGGCGGAAGTCGCTTGCGAGGCCGCTTGAAGTAATTGTTACGTTTTTGGACAATAGCTTAGTATTGGTGTTGATGGTTGAATACAGCATGAAATGGGTGCTCTTTGGTGAAAGTCGCTGCTTTAACGCCTGTAATGGTGGAAATTCTATGCCTAAGGCACAATTAACCATTATACGGAATGGTTCGACCCGTGGCATAATGTCCCGTTGTAAATCCTTGACTCGCTTAACATTTAACTAAAACCATGCAGCAGCAATCAACTAGCGCCGAGACTCTGACCGGTGCCGAAATTTTATCCCGGTGCCTGAAAGACGAGGGTGTCGAGTACATCTTTGGCTATCCAGGTGGGGCGGTTTTGCACATCTACGATGCCCTGTTTAGGCAGGACGCTGTTAAACACATTCTGGTTCGTCATGAGCAAGGCGCCTCGCATGCGGCCGATGGCTACGCGCGCGCCACCGGCAGGCCGGGTGTGCTGCTGGTGACTTCTGGTCCGGGTGCGACGAATGCTGTGACCGGTATCGCTACGGCTTATATGGACTCGATCCCGATGGTGGTTATTACCGGTCAGGTTAATACCTGGGCAATTGGTAGCGATGCGTTTCAGGAGGTCGATGCGATTGGTATTACGCGGCCGTGCGTAAAGCATAATTTTTTGGTCAAGGATGTTAAAGACCTGGCTGAGACCATAAAAAAAGCTTTTTATCTGGCCTGTAGTGGCCGCCCTGGCCCGGTCGTCGTCGATGTGCCAAAAGATGTGACCGCGAATCGTACGGTGTATCACTATCCTGATAGCGTCAAAATTCGCTCCTATAATCCGGTGTCGAAAGGGCATAACGGTCAGATCAGGCGCGCAGTCCAGCTTTTGCTGGAAGCGAAGAAGCCCATGATTTATAGCGGTGGTGGTGTTGTACTTGATAATGCTGCGGAATTGCTGACTGAATTTACCAAAATGCTTGGTTTTCCTATCACTAATACGTTGATGGGCTTGGGCGCATTCCCTGCTTCGGATAAACAGTTCCTCGGTATGTTGGGCATGCATGGCACCTACGAAGCCAATATGGCGATGCACGATTGCGATGTTTTGCTGGCTATTGGCGCGCGTTTTGATGATCGGGTCGTTGGTAATGTGGCTGAATTTTGTCCCTACGCGACGAAAATCCATATCGATATTGATCCGGCGTCGATTTCCAAGAGTGTTCAGGTTGACGTGCCGATTGTGGGCTCTGTTAGCAGTGTGCTGACTGACATGGTTGCGCTTGTGAAAGAGCAGGGTGCTAACACGGATAAAGACGCCGTTGCTAAATGGTGGCAGGAAATTGAAGGCTGGCGTAGCCAGGATTGCCTGCGCTTTGATCGGGAATCCAAGATCATTAAGCCGCAGGCCGTGATTCAGGCCATGCATAAAATCACTAAGGGTGATGCTTTTGTTACCTCTGATGTCGGGCAGCATCAAATGTGGGCCGCGCAGTATTACGGTTTTAATAAGCCACGTCGCTGGATAAATTCTGGCGGGCTTGGCACCATGGGTTTTGGTTTGCCGGCGGCGATTGGTGTACAGTTGGCCTATCCTGATGAGACAGTCTGCTGTGTTACCGGCGAAGCCAGTATTATGATGTGCATTCAGGAGCTTTCGACTTGTTTGCAGTATGGTTTGCCGATCAATGTGGTTTCTCTTAATAACCGCTATATGGGTATGGTGCGACAATGGCAGGAGTTCTTTTACGAGGGCCGCTATGCCATGTCATACATGGATGCCTTGCCGGATTTTGTTGCGCTTGCCAACAGCTTTGGGCATGTTGGTATTCGTGTTGAATCACCCGCTGATGTTGATGCGGCGTTAAAAGAAGCGATCGCTGATACCAAGCGTTTGTACTTTATTGATTTTGTCACCGATCAGTCTGAAAATGTCTTTCCGATGATCGAGCAGGGCAAGGGGCATCATGAAATGCATCTGCCTGCGCATATGACAGCGGAAAGAGACCTCGCCTGATTATGAAACACATTATTTCAATTCTGCTTGAAAACGAGTCTGGGGCCTTGTCGCGCGTGGCGGGGTTATTTTCGGCGCGCGGTTACAATATTGAGTCGCTGACCGTAGCACCTACCGAAGACCCAACATTGTCACGTATGACATTAGTGACCAGTGGCTCGGATCAGATTATTGAACAGATAACAAAACAGCTTAATAAGTTGATTGACGTTGTTAAATTGGTCGACTTGTCTGAAGATGCGCATATCGAGCGCGAGATGATGCTGGTCAAGATTAAAAGCAGCGGCGTTGAGCGCGAAGAATTAAAGCGCCTTACCGAGATCTTTCGTGGTTCTATTATTGATGTCACACCTCGTACCTATACCGTTGAATTGACGGGTGCAGGGTCTAAGCTGGATGCCTTTTTGCGGGCTGTAGACGCAGCATCAATTGTTGAAGTTGTGCGTTCGGGGGCTTCAGGTATCGCGCGCGGTGACAAAGGTTTGAGCTTGTAATACAAATTTAATTTTATTTTTATACTGAGACCTTTGCACGACGTAGATTTTTCGTTAGGGCAAGGCAAAAACAGTCGAATACCCCAAGGGTTCTGTTCAATACCCCCTTGAGGGGTACACATCGAAAGCGCAGTTTACAAGAGTAAATGAGTGTTTCTGCGTGCCCTTGGGGTATAAGACTGTTTTTAACGCCGCCATAGCGGAAATAATGCTTCGTGCAAAGGTCTCATACTGTTTATAAATATTAACGGGAGTTATGTTGGCTATGAATATTTATTACGATAAAGATGCAGACCTGTCGATCATTAAATCGAAGAAGGTCGCTATTTTGGGTTATGGCTCGCAGGGTCACGCGCATGCGAATAATCTGAAAGACTCAGGCGTTGATGTGGTTGTTGGTTTACGTGAAGGTTCAGGTTCAGTTATCAAAGCGAGCAATGCTGGTTTGGTTGTTAAGTCAGTTGTTGACGCTACGGCGGGTGCTGATGTGATCATGGTATTGCTTCCCGATGAGCATCAAGCACGCGTTTATCGTAAAGAAATAGAGCCTAACCTTAAGCAAGGTGCAGTTTTGGCCTTTGCCCATGGTTTTAATATTCATTACGGTCAGATTGAGCCGCGCGCAGATTTGGACGTCATCATGATTGCACCTAAAGGCCCAGGTCACCTGGTGCGTTCTACTTATGAAAATGCCGGTGGTGTACCAAGCTTGATCGCGGTTCATCAGGATGCGTCAGGTGACGCCAAGGGTATCGCCTTGTCTTATGCCAGTGCTAATGGTGGCGGTCGTGCTGGTGTTATTGAAACTAATTTCCGTGAAGAAACCGAAACGGATTTATTCGGCGAACAGGCCGTGCTCTGTGGTGGTGCTACTGCCTTGGTTCAAGCTGGTTTTGAGACCTTGGTTGAAGCTGGCTATGCACCGGAAATGGCCTATTTCGAATGTTTGCATGAGCTGAAGCTGATTGTCGATTTGATGTATGAAGGTGGTATCTCGAATATGCGTTACTCTATCTCTAATACAGCAGAGTATGGTGATTTGACTCGTGGTCCACGTATTGTTACCAGTGAAACCAAGGCTGAAATGAAGCGCATTCTTGAAGAGATTCGCAACGGCGAGTTTGCCCGTGAATTTATTCTGGAAAACCAGGCCGGTGCAGCAACACTGAAGGCGAAACGTCGCCTGGGTGCAGAGCATCAAATCGAAGTGGTTGGTGCGAAACTTCGTTCAATGATGTCCTGGATAGAATCCAGCAAGATTGTTGATCACACTAAAAATTAATTGTTTCTTTATCTGGTTAGTATGACGTCTTGACCTGGTATGGGTCGACGTTCTCATAGTCCCATTTCTCTGGCAGCGTGGCCGCTAATTCTGGCGGCTGCCTTGTTGGCAGTCATCAGTGCACAATACAGTGCTGTCCTGGCATTGTTGTTTGCCTCTACTTTGTTCGCGCTTCTGTACTTGTTTCGTGACCCTTGGCGCAGTGTTCCAGCTGATCCGCTGGCCATCGTTTCGCCTGTGGATGGCACGGTTGTTGAGATAAAGCGCACCAACAATCCACTGACAGATTATCTTGATCAGCGTATTACGATTAGCGTAGCAAAAATGGGTGCTTATGCAGTGCATAGTGCGGTGGAGGGTAAGATAACGACTTTAAGCCGCAACGCGCCGGATATTAAGCATCGTGGTAAAAACATTACGGCTTTATCGATTGTTGTTCGTACCGATGAAGGTGATGATGTGGTGATGGTGGTTCATCGTGGCTATTTAGGCCACTATCCCAAGTGTTACCATCATACTGGCGAGCGTGTTGGCCAGGGTGGGCGTGTCAGTTATATACCCTTTGGCACTTATGTTGATGTTTACATTCCTGATACATCACGTATTAATATACGTGCAGGTGATCGATTGGTCGCCGCAGAATCGGTACTTGCGCACTTTGTGCATTAGTAGCTGGATATATTGGTTGGCTTTGATATGACAATTGAGAAAAATGGATACAGCTAATGAATTCAGATTCAGAAGAAAATAAAATAGAGGTCGGTCCGGTGAAACCGCGTAGTCGCGGTATTTACCTGCTGCCCAATTTATTGACTACGGCTGGATTATTTGCGGGCTTCTATGCCATTGTTTCCGCTATCAATAATCAATATGAGGCTGCTGCCGTTGCGATATTTATCGCTATGGTGCTCGACGGGCTTGATGGCCGTATTGCGCGCTTAACCCATACACAGAGCGACTTTGGTGCCGAATATGACAGCTTGGTCGATATGGTTGCATTTGGTCTGGCACCGGCATTAGTCGTTTACTTATGGTGTTTGCAATCATTGGGTAAGGTGGGCTGGCTAGTGGCATTTGTTTATGTCGCTTGCGCCGCACTCAGGTTGGCGCGTTTTAACTCGCAAAATGGCAGCTCTGAAAAACGCTTTTTTAAAGGTTTGGCGAGCCCTTCCGCAGCGGCGCTGGTGGCGGGCTTTATATGGGTTGGCACAGATTGGATCGGTGCAGATACAGCTAGCGAGCCTGGTAGATTTATTACGGTAGTCGGCCTTGTAGTGACACTGTTTGCAGCCTTGCTGATGGTTAGTAACGTCCTCTTTCGCAGTTTTAAAGACTTTGATATGAAGGGGCGAGTCCCCTTTGTTGCTCTGCTTATTGTCGTAATGGTATTTGTCTTGATATCGATAGACCCGCCGATCGTGTTATTCGCAGGGTTCTTGATCTATGCCTTGTCAGGCCCCGTTGGTGCGCTAATGCGTCGGAGCTCAAAACGCTCTGAAGAGACAGGTGAAGAGTAATATCAGCCCAGTTTGTTCTGGTTCAATGTGGCTGATCACAATTTAGCAACGTAAATAGTTGGCTGCTGCAACGGTAGCCGTTATGCTTAGCGTGCTGGTTACATGGTAAGTGGCATGAGATTTCTAAGATTTCTGGTTAAAAGTCTTATTACGCTGTTCATCTTTATGACGGTAGTCATTGCTGCCGTGTACGCAGCTGCGCCGTATCTTATTGAAAGCGCGTTGTTAAGGCAGCTTGAGCAGCAAGGTTTTGAAAGTATCTCGATACGTGCTGAACGCCCCCGTTGGGATACCCTTGAATTAAATTGGTTAAGTTTCGAGTCGCGACAAGGTAATATAAAGTGGCTGCTAGAGGCGCGTAGCTCGCGCGTAAAAATCAATCCTCTAAAGCTTGTTTCTGGTGATCTACCAAAACTTTCGATAACTCAAGCCTATTTAGAAATAGACAGCCGTGGCCGACGTGAAAATATCGAGCCAAGTGATCTCGAATTAGCATTCCCTGTTGAGTGGATATCATTAATTCCATTACGTTCTCTCGTCGTTGAGCATCTGTCCGTTAGTTGGCGCAGCCAATCGCAAAGTAGTCTGTATGAGGGGAGCGCATTCGTTGATCGCATTGCTGATCGTGTGCAGCTTGAAATATCTTTGGCGAAAAATGGCGACGCGCAGAAAATCCCTTACACAGCTGGTTTATTGCTAACCCGTAGTGGACAGGTGGTGCTATCGTTATCTTCTCAAGAGGGCGCGAAAGAACCTTTGTTAACACTAAAGGCGCGGTTGTCTGAGCGAAACGAATCGGTTGAAATCAGCAAGGGTGAGCTGCTAGTTGATGCACAGCGCTTGAATAGCTTTGGTAAGGAGTTCGGGTTGTTTGAGCCAATCAATGTGGAATCGTCTGGTTATATCACTGTAAATTTYCAAGGTCATCTTGATAAAAAAATTGTTGCTGGCTTACCTGAGAAATATCGTTTGCATGGTGATGTACGTACTGAATTTAATTCTATCCTTATGCCCGCTTATGCCTACGAAGGAGTCCTTAGTCTCCATGCCAGCTTTGATATTGATCATGTCAGCACTGCCGTGACACTGGATGAAAAATCCAGAGTACAGATAGTGCCACCGCAAGCRCTCATCGCATTTGCCAAYGATTCWCCKCAGTTKYTGCCATTAGARCGTGATAWGCCYATTAYCATTACGGTAAAGGATGCGTTGAATTTTAATGYTGATTTAAGTTTGGATAAACTTGCTGGCTTGCAGCAATGGGCCGTTGAGGGAGTCATTGAGGCCAGTTTACCCTTGGYGAAGGGGAGGCATTGGCAACTTACTCTCGATTCACCGAGCCTAAGTATGGATGATGTGATCGCCTTGAATGCAGCGTATCGATTAAAGCTGCCAATAGACCAATTTAACTTCGATGAAGGCTATGTTGCGGAGTCGGTTATTACGCTTAATGGCGTACTTAATGCGCGTAGCGATCAAGTTAATGTATCGATAATAGAAGGTTCATCGTGGTCGTCTAACGAAGCGCACTACGCAGAGCAAAAATTAGATTCCCCAAAACTTAATGTTAGCAAGCTGATAGCAGTTAACTACGATATTATACAGGGACGTTGGCAGTTYAATGATGCGCAATTTGAATTAACAGGAAGTCCCTTGGTGTTTGATGAGTACTCTTTTRCTCCATCGCCTATCTATGTGGATATCGATCAGGCCTTAGGGCTTGGGGACAAATGGAATGTAAGCGGCGTAGTATTGGCAGAAGTTATTGCCTCGAACAAGGCCTTGGTATCGAGTGCAGGTGACGGTTTAACGCTTTATGCGAGTGCAAAGTTTAAGGTCGACAACGAAGCTTTGTTAGGGACGAATGCTTTAGCACTTGATAGTGAGAGTAACACTGTCGCTACAGGAGAATTTTTCTACGATTGGGAAAGCGCCACCAGGGGCATGACGTGGCAGGTGAGCGCATTGCCAGTAAAGGATTGGCAAGATGTCTTGCCGGTACTAATTCCTGCGCTGGGCTCACAAGATATTCAGTTAAGCGACGGCTCGCTAGACGCGCATATTTCATTTTTTCTATTGGATAAAGCTAACAGAGCAAAGGCAAGTTTACGACTAACGGGCCTTGCCGGTAACTACGGTACTGTGCAGGTAAAGGTAAAGGGCGTGTCGGCCCATGTAGTAATTGATGACTTGCTGGCATTTACCAGTAAGAAAAAAAATGCGATTTCAGTTGATGAACTGGACATTGGTTTTCCGGTAAAAAATATACGGTTTAATGTTCAGTCAGTGTCAAAAGAAGACGGTTCTGTTGAATTTATTGTTAGTGACGCATCGGCCCAATTGCTGGGTGGTGAGGCGGCTTTGGATCGTATGGTATGGCAACCGGATCAAAAGAGCGAGTTTGTAGTTGACGTGAGTGGTGTCGATTTAGGCGAGGTTCTTGCTTTGGAGCGGCAGCCGGGTTTATCAGGCTCAGGCGTGATCGACGGGCGCATCCCCATTACTTTGGTAGGTGATGCCTTGTCAGTAACGGCAGGCACCTTGCAAGCACGTCAGCCCGGTGGTGTGCTCTCTTATTATAGTGATGCTGCAGCCAACTTTGCTAAAAGCAATCCCGCTTTAGGGCTGGCACTAAACGTGTTGGAAAACTTTCGTTACGATAGCTTGACTGCAAAGGTTAACTATCGTCCAAATGGTGAGATGGTTTTGGCATTGTCCATTGTCGGTCATAACCCTGATTTTGAAAATGGACGGAAAATTAATTTGAATGTGAATGTTGAAGAAAATGTTAAAACTCTATTGCAAAGTTTACAACTTGCCGGTGACTTAACTGATAAGATTGATAAACGGGTTCAGCAGAGGTTAAAGCCGAATGCTGATAATTGATACAACCTGCGTGTCGCAAGGCACTTTTGTTATGAGGGCGGCTATGTTATTAACGTCAAACCGCATTTTTCTTTGTGTGATGTTTGCTGTCTTTACGGCAGCCTGCACACCTACTGTTAAGGTGCAGGCACCGGATGAGCCTATTACCATCAATCTCAATGTTAAAATCGAGCACGAGATTCGAGTCAAGGTTGAAAAAGACATTGACGATCTGTTTTCTGAAAAAGGAGGCTTGTTTTAGAAATGAATACTCCCAAGCAATCTACTTATAAAGCACATAGGGTTTTTTGTCTGACAGTCTTGCTGCTGGCGATGTCATTGCCATTCCCCGTATTTGCACTCGATTTGCAAGAAGCGAAATCACAGTTGCTTGTCGGTGAAAGTGTAACGGGTTATGTCGGTATTGTTAAAGATGCAGCGGGTGTCGCTGCACTGGTGAATGATATCAATGCCAAGCGCAAAGCCAGCTATGCCAGTATTGCCAAACGGAACCAAACCAGTCTGAATGCTGTCGAACGATTAGCGGCTAAGAAGGCGATTGAAAAAACCGCTGTTGGGCAAATGGTTCAGCTTGCTCCAGGCGGTGCCTGGGTTAAGAAATAGCGATCCCGGTATAGCGCCGCGATGTCATGAGAGAGACTACGGCAATGATTTTACTGCGAAATATTTTTGTTCTAATTGCGTTAGCGATATTGACGACTGCTTGCGCGTCAAGTAAGTCTGGCAAGGCTTATTCGCGTGGCGAAACGCAACGGGTACAAACCGTTGAGGTGGGTACCGTGATCGCGATTCAGAATGTATTGATCGAGGGCACCAAAACTCCTATTGGCGCTGCGGCAGGCACGGTCGCGGGAGGACTTATCGGTGCCGGTTCGGCTAACAGTTCTGGGGACAGAATTCGTGGTGTTGTCGGTGCGGTTGTTGGTGGTGTAGCGGGCGCTGCCGCTGAAGAAGGCCTTACTCGGCGCAAAGGGCAAGAAATCACCATTAAGCTGGATGATGGTAGCGTGATATCGATAGTGCAACAAGCCGACAAAGAGCTTGCCGTTAACGACACGGTTCGTATCCTGACTCAGCCGAATGGTACCAAACGGGTTACTCGCTAGGCTCATTATTTGATAAACGATTTGGTCTCGTCACCAATGGCATAGGACAGCTAAGGCAAACTGATATAATGCGCAGCAGATCCCAGGCCATTACCGTAATTTCATTATTGTATTCAATGCACGTGGCGCAGGCGCCAAGGAATTTTTGTTTTAGCATTGGCACTAAATGTTCCAGCTGCGCTAATGCATCATTAACGGCGTGTAAATTCAAATTATCTTGTTGAAGTCGTTGACCAACCTTGATATTGAGTTTTACTAATCCGCTGTCAAAGGCTTGGTCACGTTCCTCGTTATTATCGTGACTAACATTTGCCAATAGCGAAAAAATAGTTAAGCAGGCATTATCAACCTGATATAAACCATGATAGCTGCGGCGCCGTATATTTTTCTTGGTCTTGCTCGTAAACTGCGGGTCTAAAAAATGGCAAAGCACGCGGTAATGCAACCATTCCATATAGTCCGACACTTTGTCGGCCATAATGAATTGCATCATCAACCATTTGAGCTGCTCATATTGCGGTGCAGATTGTTGTTTTAATGCCGGAATCGCAATCTCGATAAGTGGCAGTATCTCGGTTGGGTGCAGGGTATCAACCAAGGGTTTTAGTCGCATTACTTCTTGTGCCATTGCAGGCGTGTCGGTGAGGTAGGTGAGTTGCTGTTGCTGTATCCCACTATTTGAATCAAGGCGCAAGGCCAGCATAAGCGCGTAGGCTGTGGCTGGGTTTTGAGCAGCTTTATAGAGTGGTGAGGGCAGTGATTCGATTAATGCACCCGCTATCGCCATCATGACAGGATCAATCATGCCGATAATTCTTAATGAGTCTGGCAGGCTATTAATAATGCTGGCATTGCCAGAGGCGTTACCCTTGCTTGCTTCTTCGCATGCCGGTGTTATTGGTGGTAGTGGTTTGCCCGGTAAATATTTCCCATCCCAATAACGATCAATACGATTAATCCGTTTATCAAGAGGTGGGTGGGTCGCAAAAAAATTTAAGCTGCGCACAGAAAGTACCTCACCAAAAAACATGTGACTGAGTTCTTCTGCGTGACTATTTCGCACACCGGTTCCCACGCCGGAGCCAATGACTTTTAAGGCGCCGGCAATGCCTTCCGGATTACGCGTGTATTGTACCGCTGAAGCATCAGCTAAAAATTCACGTTGACGCGATACTGCTGACTTAATGAGGTTGCCGAAAAAAGTACCTATAGCGCCAATCAAAACCAGGCTGGCCCCTAAACTCAATGCAAATAGCGCAGCGCTACCCAAGTTAGTACTGCGACGTGTGCGGCTCATGCCACCTACTATAGAACGGCCGGACTGACCAATAAAAGTAATGCCGGCAAGCGCAGTAATCAAATTCAGGTTAAGACGCATATCGCCGTGTAAAATATGGCTAAATTCGTGTGCGATAATACCTTGTAATTGGTCACGTGTTAATCGCTGCAATGCGCCGCGCGTAATGCCAATCACTGCATCGCTATCGCTATAACCGGCAGCAAAGGCATTGATTGTGGTTTCATCGAGGACAAACACCGGTGGAACAGGTAGCCCGGCAGCGATAGCCATTTCTTCAACCACATTCAGTAACTGCCTTTCGTTCGGGTCGTCAGTGTCTGAGTAGACAGGTAACCCCCCTAGGCGCACGGCAATGGCGTAACCACCTTGTCCAATTTGAATACGCTTATAAATAACAACACCAGCCACAACAACAATGACCGTAAGTGCGGTTTTAAAAAGTAATAACCAATCCAGATGATCCATGACAGACTCGCTTGGGTCGGCATTACCCCAGACCGAAAAGCCCCACAGGCTACTGGCAACTACTAATGTAGTTAAACCAATGATTAGTATTACGGCAATAATAAACAGCGTGACCAGTTGGCCAGTTTTTTTTCGCGCTTGATCTTGTTGTTCAAAAAAGTTCATAAGCTTGCTGCAGGCGTTGTATTACAGCGCCTGCTTAAATTTTTCCATTTGACATTGATATGAGGCCTTTGCACGACGTAGATTTTTCGTTAGGGCAAGGCAAAAATCGTCGAATACCCCAAGGGCACGTCGAAAGCGCAGTTTACATAAGTAAATGAGCACTTCGAGATTATTTTTAACGCCGCCATAGTGGAAAATATGCTTCGTGCAAAGGTCTCATATTGAGATTCAGAATGAAACCTTAGGTGCATCCTGAATCGCAGCACTATCTGGCATTTCAAGCAAAGTGGCATCTTTAGGGTGGCCAAACGTCGTTGCTAATATGATAGGAGGAAAACTCTGGCGGTATTCATTGTAAGCGGTTACCGCGTCATTAAATGCCTGACGTGAAAAGGCCACCTTGTTTTCAGTAGTCGTTAATTCCTCTGACAACTGCATCATGTTTTGATTGGCTTTGATATCAGGGTAGGCTTCAACCAATAAATTAAACTTGCCCATAGAGGCACTTAAGTTGCTCTCCGCTTTGGCTAGATTATTCATGGCTATTTTGCTGCCTGGGTTAGCGTGCGCCGCATCCAACATCGCACTGGCCCCATTACGTGCCGCCACCACAGCCTCTAAGGTTTCACGCTCATGCTTCATATAACCTTTGGCAGTTTCAATCAGGTTGGGGATTAAGTCATATCGCCGTTTTAACTGAACTTCTATTTGCGCAAAAGCATTTTCAAAGCGATTTTTAAGGCTGACCAAACGATTATAAATACCGATGACATACAGCATTAAGGCAACAATCAATACCAGCACGATAATGAATGCATAATCCATAAAACCCTCCTCTCTATTTGTGTTGTGGCAAGTGTATTGAAATTCTTATGTCTGTTTTGAGAAATATGGCAGCTTGTTATCGCTATTCAAGCCATGAATTATTATAAGTTATTGATATTTATGTTGATTTTTAGGAATTATTGCTCTGTAATCTGTTCACCCATTATTATCCCGCTAAACATGAGCAGACAGTTTGTCTTGCAGTTTTGTCAGATATATCCAACACTGCACATTGTCTATCGAGTTTCATATAATCCCAAAATCAACTTGAATCCACGAGTTTTTTCTTAAGGGAACCCATTGTGAAGTGTTCGCTTAGCAATAGTAATGTGATATAGAAAGACTTGGGCTGGCCCTATTTTGGTGGCTATTTTGTTGTAGGGGAAAACAGAGAGTGAGTAACGTGGTAGAGGGTGCAGCTGACCAACTTCAATCGTCCCGTTTGGGGCAGGCTAATTCCATCGATACGGTTGGGCGTGGTATTAGATATCACAAGCAGATGGCGCACTGCCGGGAAAAGCTTATCGAAAGGATTCAACAGCCTTTGCAAAGAGAACCAAAAAGGCAAAGCCCAGGATCGAGGGCAAGGTTAGAAAGGGATAAGTCTGCTTCCAGGAAGCCATGCTTTTCTAATTTAGCGATTGGCATAGTTTTCGTCTTGCTTTTGTCTATTAGTGGAAATGTATTTGCAGCTTTTGCGAACTACTGGAGCCAGTGTGGTAATTTTAGCCAACCACCCAACGATGTCGGCCCTATTATTGGATTTTCTGTTGCTGACGTAACAAGCCAATGTGCAGACCGATGTAACGCGTTACCAGGTGCGGAGTGCGAAATAGTGGGCTTTAGCCTGATTTCGTCAACTCCTATACCGGCGCACGGTCGATACCATCACAGTTTTAATGTGAGTGTGAGGTTGCGAGTGACTGAGGTACGGACTGGCCTTATTCTACTTGACGACGTTAATAACTACATCGATGCTTTTGAACTGTCTTGTCTAAGTGGATATGTTCAAACAAGTGGTTTCACATCAGGAGGCATGTTTGACATTGGTTGCCAGAAAGCTAATGAATCAGAAACCAACATGGCCAAAAACCCCGCCATGTGCAGTGGCGCAGGAGACTCAGCGCCAAATGAAGGCAACCCCATCAACGTTGCCACAGGCAATAAGTATCAGTTAGAAAGCGACTTTACGGGTTCCAGTGATTTCGCCTTATCCTTTAGCCGTCACTACAACAGCCTCAAAGCTTTTGATAGCGTATTAGGTCAGCAATGGCGCCATAACTACGAGCGTTCACTAAATATCGATTTCTTGGCCTCACCGGCAACGATTAGCGTCAACCGCCCTGATGGCGTGGTCTACACCTACACCCAACAAAGCGGCCTCTGGGTGTCTGATGCCGACGTCATCGAAACCCTGACCCAGACCAGCAATGGCTACCGCCTAATGAACGCCAGCAATATTATCGAAGACTACGACACAGCAGGTCGTCTGATGTCGATGACAAACACCCGCAAGCAAACCATCAGTCTTAGCTATAATTCTACGACCAGCTTGCTTGAGACCGTCACCGACCACTTCGGCCGCACCCTGACGTTTGCCTATGATAGCAATGATCGTCTGGTCTCCTTCAACGATCCGCAAGGCAACACCTACCGTTACGAATACGACACCACCGACAACCTTGAAAAAGTCATCTATCCAGATAGCACGCCTAGTGATTTGACGGATAATCCGCAACGCCTCTATCTCTACGAAAACGCCAACTTACCCAACCACCTGACCGGCATTATCGACGAAACCGGCGCCCGCTTTGCCAACTGGGGTTACGATAGCGAAGGTCGCGGCATTTTCAGCGAGCACAACAACGGCACCGAGCGCGTTGATATCGTCTATAACAACGACGGTACCACCACCGTTACCGATCAACTCGGCGCCGTGCGCACTTACACCTTCGGCATCATGTTTGGCGTGGCCAAAGTCAGCCAGGTTGAAGGCGACCAATGCACCACTTGCGGCAGCAACGCCCAAGTCATCAGCTACGATGCCAACGGATTTGTCGCCTCTCGCACCGATTTCAACGGCAACATCACCAACTTCACCCGCGACGCCCGCGGTTTAGCGTTAACTCGCACCGAAGCAGCGGGCACTGCCGAGCAACGTACAATAACTACCACCTGGCACTCTAATTTCCGCTTACCCACCGAAATCAACGAGCCCAACAAAACCACCACCTTTACTTACGACGCTAATGGTAATTTATTGTCACGCAGCGAAACTGACACCAGCCCCCATAATAGTGGCTCACGCACCACCACCTTCACCTATGACAGCAATGGCCAGGTCTTAACCATCGACGGCCCACGTACCGATGTCACCGACATCACCACCTTTGACTACAACGCCCAAGGCAACCGCACCCAGTCCGCTAATGCCCTGGGCCAAGAAACCCAATTCACCAGCTACGACGCCAGTGGCCGTTTATTATCCATGACCGATGCCAATGGCATCGTCACCCAGCTCACCTACGATCCACGCGGTCGCCTACTGAGCCGTACCGTCGCTGGTGTAACCACCACCTTTGACTACGACGGCGTTGGTCAGTTAACGCAAATCACCCTGCCCAATAACGCTCAGCTTAACTACACCTACGACGGCGCACGCAGACTCACCGATATTGAAGACAACCTCGGTAACCGTATTCGCTACACCCTCGACAACATGGGCAACCGCACCGGCGAAGAGATCTTTGACGACAGCAACAGCCTGCGTCGCACACAAACCCGTGTCTTTGATGAGTTAAGCCGACTGATAGAAAGCATCAGCGCCGATGGCCGCAGCAGCCACTTTCAGTACGACGCCAACGGTAATCAAACGACGAATACCGATGCACTAAACCGCAACAGCCAATCGGCCTTCGATGCTCTGGATCGCTTAATCTCAAGCCAGGATGCCGACAGCCAAAGCACCCAATACAGCTACGACAACCAAGATAACCTCACCACCGTCACCGATGCCAGAGGGCTTACCACCACCTACACCTACGACGGCCTTGGTAATCTGCTACAACTCGATAGCCCCGACACAGGCATTACCACCTACACCTACGATGCTGCCGGTAACCGAATCAGCCAGACCGATGCCAGAAGCGTCGTCACCACCTTTAGTTACGATGCCCTAAACCGTCTCACTGCGACCCAGTACCCAGACAGCCAGTTCAATATCAGCTATACCTATGATGAAGGACAAAACGGCATAGGGCGACTCACTACCATGACAGACCGCAGTGGCCAAACCACCTATCAATACGGCGAGCGTGGTAACCTCACCCAGCAAGATCACACCACCAACGGCACCACCTTCACCACCGCCTATGCTTACGATGACGCCGACAACCTCATACAAACCCAATACCCCACTGGCAGAACGGTCACCATGAACCGTGATGCCCTCGGCCGCATCGCACAAATGACCACCACCGGCAGCGCCGCCAACGACAGCGCACAAACCATCGTCAATAACCTCAGCTATCTGCCCTTTGGCCCCGTTACCAGCTACACCTACGGCAACGGCCTCAGTGCCAGCTACAGCTACGACCAAGACTATCGACTCACCAGCCAAGCTACAGCCAATATATTAGAAAATAACTACAGCTATGACGCCGTCAATAACATCACCGATATCACCGATGGCGTTGAAGCCGCCAACGACCAAAGTTTTGCCTACGACAACCTCGATCGCCTCAGCAACGAAGCAGGCGGCTACGGCACGCGCGATTATCAATACGACGCCTTAGGCAATCGCAGCCAACGCATCAGAATCGATAACACCCTCGATGAACAAGGCCAACCGATCACACAGACGCGCACCCAAACCTACAGCTATAATCAAACTGCCAACCGACTCGATGAAATCGAAACCGACAATGCCGGCACCCTCAACCAAAACCCCTACGCCTACGACGCTGTCGGTAACCTAGTAGGTAGAGGTGTCGCCAAACCCAAAGTCTATGTCTATGGCGATCACAACCGCCTAACGTCCGTCTCACGCAGCGGCATCGTATTAGCACAATACCGCTACAACGGCCGAGGCGAGCGGACAATAAAAATCAGATACAACAACGCTGCCTGCACCACATCAGCAGCCTGTAGCGACCCCCAAACCATTGACGACAGTTTTATCGCCAGAACCTTTGTCTATCACTACGACCAAAACGGCCAACTGCTTGGCGAGACCCTCTTTAACCGCAACAACAAAATCGTCAGAACACGGGAATACGTCTGGCTCAACAGCCAACCCGTGGCGCATATCGACACAAGATACAAAGCCAGCGACGGCACGATAAGGCGCCAAAATACCTATTACATTCATAGCGACCAACTCAACACACCACGGCGCATGACCGACCAGGCGCAAACAATCATCTGGCGTTGGGATTCCGATGCCTTTGGCCAGGGCAGAATCAATAACGATCCTGACCAGGATGGCAGCAAGGTCAACATACCACTGAGATTCCCCGGCCAGATACAGATGGACGGGGGCTTGAGGTATAATTATTTTAGGGACTATGCACCGAATATTGGGAGGTATTCTCAGAGCGACTTGATTGGGCTTGCGGGTGGGTTGAATACCTATACATACGTAAACAGTAACCCTCTACGTCGAATTGATCCATCGGGTCTTCTTTTCTGTACACGCGATTTCGTGAGCAACTATTTTTCAGGTCGAGGTCGAGCGGTTGATCTTGGAAACATAGGTTTGCTAACGCGGTTTAGAAATTCATCATCAGTTAGTGGTTCGGTTGCAAGGTTTCAAATGAGTGCCTCAACTGAAGCAAGAAGTCAGGCCCAGTCATTGTGTCCAGGTGGGACTTGTCGCTCACAAGGAAGCAGGCGTGGAAGATTTGCTATCAATGACACAGATGAGACAAATGTTACTTCTGATGGATGTTTGTTCTCTGTAGGTCATAGCACATTTTTCCGTTCTGCTAGTTGTGTAGTGAACGCAAACTGTTCTGCTCGATCATTTAGTTTTAGTTGCGGATTAGGCTTTTCAATAGCTGATAGATTTGCTGATCCCCTAGATATATTTAACTCTTTTCCAGGAAATTTCGAGTTCGGTACGCCATTTGATATTACAGCGTCTTTTAATGAAAGCGCTTCCGGATCTGGTTCTTTTTAGAGTAAAAATATGAACTATATAAGTATTGTAGTAGGGGCGTTATTTGATAATTATTAGAAATATATTTATCGGCATCGGTTCGGCTTTTTTGTTTGGGGTTGTTGCCTATTGCTCGTTGCTGTTAGGTTCATTTGTATCCGAATCTACAGGCCTAAAATGGTTAGGAATTCTGCTATCTATTCCTGGACTCATTTTTATTATACCGGCTTTTCCATTAACTTTTCTAATTGACCTATTACCAATGTACCTTATATTTCCGTCAGGTGGTGCTTCTGGTGTTTTTGGCAATTTGTTAATGTTTGCGCTTATTATTTGGTGCATCTTATTCACAGTTTTAGCTTCACTGCGTAAATGGCCATTTAACGCCATAATAAGTCACTCAAAAAAAGAGGGTGGGTAAAAAGTGACGGAGGGAGTAAAAATACCCGTGGTAACCTCACCCAGCAAGATCACACCACCAACGGCACCACCTTCACCACCGCCTATGCTTACGATGACGCCGACAACCTCATACAAACCCAATAC
>NVRF01000024.1 GCA_002400775.1 Gammaproteobacteria bacterium | reverse complement strand
TCAGCTAGCGTTGTCGTTGTTACAGTAATTAATGTCGTTTAAAGCGTTATTTTTGGTTGTTAAAGCGAGTACACCATCAATATAACTTTGTTGGAGTACAAGGGGACGTTCTCAATTAATAAAGCTATACTGCCGGGTCTGTTTTGTTGTCTAGCAAGGCAGAGCGAGCGTCGTGTAGTTGCGCTACATAAGCGAGTGATAACGCGGCTGGACAACAAAACAGGCCCGGCCCTTCGGGTTGTGCCTGAAAAAACGCCAAGCTGCGTTGTTCGTCGCTCATTTGGAGTAACCAAACCTCTCTTCTCTCGCCTTGCACCCCGAGGGCACGTTGCCTGACATTTTTTCAGGCGCAACAGTATGGTTTTATTCATTGAGAACGCACCCTAGGAGTGTGCGCGGTAGAAAATTTTCGTTGTTGAAGAGACGATGAGTTTCTCGTTGCTGTTCATTATTGTTTTGCCTTTTTAGCTTTTTAAAGCGGGTATTTGTGCAGGCCGAATAATCTTGTCGCCCGGTATCATTTCAGTACGATCAACGGCTGCATGCGTCTTAAATTGGTTGCCAGACACACTAAATCCCATTCACCGCGGGTGTTATTCAAGCCGCGCACACTGAATTGTCGAAATCCCAGGATTCGTTTTATCCAGCCGTTGACCGCCTCCGAAATCCACTTGCGCTCGGCATAACATTCCCTGCCATCGGCACTGGCTCACTTTTCCGCCATACGCCCGGTCGCCGGCAAACGTTCTGTATCAATCTCGTTAGAATCCTTGTCCTTGCGGCCCAGAGCGATGTAGCCGTCAATGTGCCGCTGCTCCAACACTTTAAAACGCGATTCATCGCGATAACCGGCATCCGCCAACACCGCCTCAGGCCGATTGTCCAGGTTGTGCTCAACACCCGCCAAGACTTCCAGCAGTTCACTGTTGTCACTGCTGTTGGCCGTCAGCTTATTCTCGACGATGATCTGAAAGTCTCGATCCACCGCCAACTGACCGTTGTAGCATTGCTGAAAACCTTCTGCCGTCTTCATGATGGAACTCTCAGGATCGGTGACGTTACTCTGCGCTTTATCTTCCGGCATCCCGAAGTCCCGCTTGTAGCGCCGTCCTCTGCCCGGCGGTTTGCGATCATCATCCTTATGCCGGCCGCGTGCCGTATCTGCCTCACGCTGCGCCTGCTCCAGGCGGGCTTTGGCGTCGCGGATCTTCGCCAATCGGGTCTGACGATGATGTAACTCCTCGGGCAACTCATCGCCGCGATGATCTGCACCGTACAGTCCATCCTCATCGGCGTCGGTGCTTCGCGCCTGATCGCACAACTCACCAATCTCCTGCTTAAGACTGAGCTCTTCTGCCTGCATGTGCTTGTAGCTCATCGCCTTGTGCTGGCTGGCGTTCGCTCGAACCTTGGTGCCATCGATCGCGACCGTGCCCAAACTGATCAGCTCTGCCTGCTGTGCAATCTGAATCACCTGCACAAACACCGCTTTGAAATCCGATAAATGCCGTTTGCGAAAATCACAGAGGGTTCGGTGTTGCGGAAAGTTATCCGCCGCCAAAATCCGGAACGCCACGTCCTCCTCCAGCTTCTTCGCGATCTTGCGCGAGGAGAAAACTCCGGTCGCATACGCATAAATTAGCACTTTCAGCATCATGCGTGGCTCATAGGGCGCCTTGCGCCGACCATCCCCTTCATAGGCCTTATAAAAAACGCTCAGATCCAGTTCCTCGATCACATCATTGATGAAATACGACAAATGACCTTCAGGCAACCACTCCTGAAGCCGCGGCTGTAACAACAAATCCTGGTCCGGCGCATACGGGCGGTACGTGGTCGGCATCTTGTTTCCTTAATATCGCTGACGAACTATTATCGCAGATCACAGTTCCTACCGCGCACACTCCTAGGAGCTTGTCGGACTTAGGGTTCCATGCGTTGCCCTACCTCCTGCATCCCTGCAATCGTACTACGGCGGCGGGGAATCGTTCCATTTTTCCGATCTTTCATTAAATAGGCTTACTATTCGCCTCAAAATATCGAAAAAAGGTCTCACTACCCACTCACCTCGCTACGAACACCTAAATCCGATAGGCTCCTAGGATTTATTGCCTGAGGAAACTACATGGTGTGGGTGACGCGATCAGAATCCAGCGCTCCAGCGAGGTGGTTTTCAATTTTATTACGAACGTCGATACCCTCTTCGGCGTTGAATTGAATACCGATACCAGAGGTACGACCGCCTTGCGAACCACCAGGGGTGATCCAGCAAACCTTGCCGACAACCGGTAGCTTGTCACTATCACTCATTAAGGTAAGCAATAAAAACACCTCGTCGCCTAGCTTATAGTCGGTATCCGTTGGCACGAATAAGCCACCATGCGTAACAAAGGGCATATAGGCGGCGTACAAGGCGCTTTTATCCTTTATGGATAGCGATAATATGCGTTGTTTGTTTTTGGTATTCATATTTAAATCAAAGTGTTATATCGACTATTAAATCCAGGATATTAATATATCCTCCAGTATTAGCTGCTCGTTAAGTTGTGAGTCCAGCCGCCTTATTGCCGTGCTAAGCCCATCTATTCGTTTGAGCAAGCGGCGTTGGCCTATCCTTTGAGCTAATGTGCTATCTGCCGAATCTTGACCGATAGCGATGTCTCTCACCATTTCTGCTTTCCATTGCCACAAGATATATAGCGTGTGTTTTGCTCCCAACTTTAGGTAACTGTTGGCCAGGTCAATGGGATCTTTGCGCCCACTGTACAAATCTCGTACACCTTCAATGATAGTAGTACGCTGATTTTCGTAATTGTTTTCTTTATTCAGCACCACCGCCTTAAGAGGGGCACCGCGAGCCAGGTCAAGGGTGCGCTCTGCCTGGTCAGGCTCAATACCCTGTGAACTTAGCCAGGACAAGGCAGTGTTACGTGCTGGTACCGTAAAACGCAATGACTGACAGCGGCTACGTACGGTCACCGGCAACAAAGACGCTTGCTCACTGATCAAGAGCAATAAGGCACCTGCTGGCGGCTCCTCAAGCGTCTTTAACAGGGCATTAGCGGCAGCAGTCGTCATTCGCTCCGCATTGGAGATAACGGCAATGTGGTAGCGACCGTATTGCCGTGTTAACGAAAAAAAGGTTGAGGTATCACGTATTACGTCGACACCTATCGCCTTGCCGGCCTCGCTTGCAAGCTGACGATAATCAGGGTGGGTCGCTGCCTCAAACAAGTGGCAACTTTTACAATGGCCACAGGCAACTAGCGATGGTTGATCGCACAGCAACGACTTGGCCAGGTTATTGGCGAAATGTGCTTTGCCAACATCARCAGGACCTTGCAGTAAATACGCATGAGCAAAACGTTCTTGCTCAATGCTCGCTTCGAGCTGAGACCAAAGGTTGTGGTGCCACGGCAGGCGTGCTTGCCCGGTCATTGCTGGCAGTGTTCCAGAAACAGGTTAAGTCGCTCTCGAATACTCACTTCAACTTCACTAAGGGGGCGACCAGCATCGATAATAGCGATACGTGATGGGTGTTGTTTGGCGCGGGCAAGATACTTGCTTCGCACGCGTTCAAAAAAAGCGATGGTTTCAGATTCAAAGCGATCGGTGGCACCTCGTTTATGTACGCGCGCCATGCCAGTCGCAACATCGGTATCGAGCAAAAAGGTTAAATCGGGCTGTTTATTACCATGCACCCAGTCCTCGAGCAAGGCGATATGTTTATCATCAATACCCCTGCCACCGCCTTGATAGGCATAGGTCGCATCGGTGAAGCGATCGCAGATCACCCACTGTCCACGCTTAAGCGCAGGGGTGATAACTTGTGCCAGGTGTTGGGCACGTGATGCAAACATTAAAAGCAGCTCGCAATCACTGCTCATGGCCTGGTGTTTATGGCCCAGTAATAAGCTACGTATATCTTCACCTAGATCAGTGCCGCCAGGTTCCCGCGTAACAATACAGTTGATATTTCTCCCATCGAGAACACGGCGAATAGCATTAATATTCGTACTCTTACCAACACCTTCTATCCCTTCAACGGTAATAAATTTACCTGCATTTGCCGTCATGCTAGCGTTTTCCACCTAACTGATATTTTCTTACTGCCTCATTATGTTCTTGTAGTGTCTCAGAAAAATAGTGAGCACCATTTCCCTTGGCAACGAAGTATATGGATTTACCACTATCAGGGTGTAATGCCGCGTGGATTGATTTTACGCCAGGCATGGCAATCGGTGTTGGTGGCAGCCCTTTATGAACATAAGTATTATAGGGCGTATCCTGACGCAGGTCTTTGCGGCGTATATTTCCATCGAAGGCTTTGCCGAGTCCGTATATGACAGTTGGATCTGTTTGCAGTCGCATATTGCGCTGTAGACGACGAGTAAAGACCCCTGACACTTGTGCACGTTCTGCATCGACGTTAGTCTCCCGCTCGATAATTGATGCAAGAATCAGCGCCTCATACGCAGTCTTAAGTGGAAGATCTTTGGCGCGGTTTGCCCACTCCTTTGCCAAAATTGTCTGCATTTGACGATAGCAGCGCTTTAAAAATTCCAGATCTGTGGTTCCGTGCGTAAAATGATAGGTGTCGGGATAAAAACGACCCTCGGGATGCTCCCCCGCCAAACCTAATCTATCCATGACTTCGGCAACAGTGTAGTCATTGAGTGTATGCGTCAGGTTTTGATTGTCATTCACTGCTTGAAGTACTTCATCAAAAGTCCATCCTTCAATCAACGTTAAAGAATGTTGAATAACATCACCTGATACAAGCAGATCCAAAAATTCCTCAGGCGTAATCCTTGCTGGCATTTTATATTCGCCGACTTTGATTTTGCCAGTAACCCGCTTCCACTTTGCCAGGCCAATGAGGTAGTAGGGTTTACTTAAAATGCTGCGAGATTTTAAGGAGTTGGCAATACTGTGCACGGTATCTTTAGGCTTGATGACATAACGTACACCGTCACCCCCAAACTCAAATGACGTAGAGAGAAAATGCCTTACATCAATGGCTAATCCAGCGAGTGCGACACAGCCAAGCAATAGTAAAACCGTACCAATACGAAATGCTGTTTTTATCATCAGACTACTATTCCGCTAGTTTTGCGATGAATGTCCAGTAACGACACTAATCGTTTTGTTATATCGCCGGGAGCAGGCCATAAAACATCATCAAATTGTCGTACTGGCCAGATACCAATCACACTATTCGTAACAAATACTTCATCGGCATTCTTTACATCAGCCAGCGACAAATGCGATTCTCGTATCTCAATATTGTGATTTTGCGCGATATCCATCAGGTATCGCCGCATAACGCCTGCGACGCCAGCATGCGTGAGATCCGGGGTAATCAACACTTCATTTTTCACGATAAAAACATTGGTCATAGTGCCTTCGATCACATGATTATCATGATTGAGCATTAACCCTTCTTGAATACCTTGTTCGGGTTGCCATTCGGCTTGCGCCAGCACCTGCTCCAAACGATTCAGGTGTTTTAAGCCCGCAAGCTTACTTGTTGCAAGACGCATATCACAGCAACGAAGTCGTATACCATTTTCTATGTAATTTTTTGGTAAATCCGGCCCGTCATGAATGCTTATTATACGGGTTGGCGTATTACCGCGCACTGGCCTATAACCTCGTTCGCCAACACCACGTGTCAGTGTAATTTTTAACGTAGCACCTTGCTCATGAGAACCAATCAGTTGCCTTATTTCTTTTTCTAACAAGAGTTTACCGGGGAAACTAAACCCCAGCACTTCGCAGGCAGATTGCAGGCGCTGCATGTGTTCATGCCAGAGAGCGAGTCGCCGCCCAAGCATTGCCATTGTTTCGAATACTCCATCGCCATAGAGCAATCCGCGATCAAAGATACTGACCTGATCACCGACCTTACCATTAATGAGAGACTGTACTGTCATAGGTGTATCAGGACTCTAGCGCCAGCAATAAACCCTTGGCTTTACTACGTGTTTCGTCGACTTCGTTTTCGGCGATGGAATCGGCGACAATACCACCGCCTGCACGGAATTGTACCGTCTTACCATCACTGACAAGCGTACGAATGAGAATATTAAAATCCATATCGCCATTATCGTTTATATAGCCGACAGATCCCGTATAAGCTCCTCTGGCTTCATCCTCCAGTTCGTAGATGATCTCCATGCAACGTACCTTTGGGCAGCCAGTAATGGTTCCACCAGGGAACACGGCGCGAATCACGTCCCCAGGCGTCGTATTGTCACGTAATTGACCGCGGATATTTGAAACGATGTGATGAACGTGTGCATAGCTTTCTCTCTCCATGAGCGCATCAACCTCGATACTACCCGCTTGGCAAACACGACCGAGATCATTTCGCTCAAGGTCAATCAGCATAATATGCTCAGCCCGCTCTTTGATATTCTCCATAAGCTCAGTGGCAAGCTGTTGGTCCGCATGATCGTGCCTGGCACGTGGCCGGGTTCCGGCAATCGGCCGTGTTTGCACCAGTGCGCCTTCGGTTTGCACTAAACGCTCGGGCGATGAACTAATAATCGTTGTGTTCTTGTACTGTACCAATGCAGAAAATGGGGCGGGGTTGGATTTGCGTAAATGTTGATATAAAGACGCAGGTGCGAACGGCTGACGTGATTCTGCTTTCCATCTCCGCGATAAGTTAACCTGAAATATATCGCCTTCGTAAATATAGCGTTTGATGTGTTCGATAGCGTCGACAAATTGCTGGGCGTCTTCTTCTTCCGCTTTATCGAAAGATATCGGTGAATCATCTATGACACAAGCAGAATCTAAATCATTAACCACTTCATTTATCTTGCCAGGATCATTTGATACGAGATATAAACACGACTGCGCATGATCACGAATCAGTGCTGTAGAAATACGTGTAGCAAAGGCGATCGGTAAAACAGGGTCAACATAACTCTGTAGAGTAGGCTCTATATGCGCGGCAAGTTCATAGCCTAAATAGACAAACCAACCTCCGTAGAAAGGGAGTTTTATCKCTGACTGTAGTGTGGTTTTATTCTGTAACCATTGTTGATCCAGAGCAGAAAGAAAGTCGTTATCTGGCAGCGGATTATTATCTAATGTGAGTGAGGTACTGCTATTRAGTGCCAGCTGTTCTTCGGGCAAACAAAAAAGAATATCGAATTGCGACTGTGGCGTGCCATGAGCAACGCTTTCCAGTAAATACGGATACTTGTCAGGATGGTGCTGATGAAGCGCTAGCAGATCGTCATATCGATCCAGACGACGAATTTGAGGGGTATTTTTTTTGCGGTTACTAATTATTAGTCAAACTTMTACTTAAGACAAACGACGCATAATGAGTGTCGCATTAGTGCCACCAAAACCAAATGAATTAGAGAGTGCTGTGTCTATTTTCATATCACGTGCTGTGTTGGGCACATAATCCAGGTCGCAATCCGGGTCTGGGGTGTCCAGGTTAATCGTTGGTGGTGCAACCTGATCACGAATGGCGAGTACTGAAAAAATAGCCTCAACTCCACCAGTGGCTCCAAGTAAGTGCCCCGTCATAGATTTTGTTGAACTGACTGCCAGTGATTTAGCGTGCTCCCCAAAGCTAAGTTTAACTGCTTGAGTTTCAGCTTTATCACCTGCCGATGTTGAAGTGCCATGCGCATTAATGTAATCAATCTGGTCAGGGTTAATACCGGCATTAGCAATGGCCAGGTTCATACAAGTGCTTGCGCCCTGGCCGCCCGGCGATGGTGATGTCATATGGTAAGCATCGGCATTAAGCCCATAACCAACCACTTCGGCGTAAATATTGGCACCGCGTGCTTTAGCGTGTTCGTAAGACTCCAGCACCATGACACCCGCCCCATCACCTAAGACAAAACCGTCACGATCTCTATCCCAAGGGCGACTAGCCGCTTCAGGATCGTCGTTGCGGGTTGATAGGGCACGAGCAGAGGCAAAGCCACCTAAGCCACAGGGAGAGGTGGCCATCTCAGCACCACCAGCCACCATGACATCGGCATCGCCATAACGAATCAGACGTGCCGCTTCACCAATGTTGTGCGTGCCGGTTGTACAGGCACTGACCACCGCAATATTAGGCCCTTTGAAACCGTATTTGATCGACAAATGGCCAGAGACCATATTGATGATTGTACTGGGTACAAAGAATGGCGAGATCTTGCGAGGACCACCCTTCAGAAAGCTGTCATAACCACTTTCAATACCGGGCAAGCCACCAATACCTGAGCCAATAGCAACACCAATACGCGGTGCATTAGCCTCAGTCACTTCTAAACCAGAGTCTTGAACAGCCTGAATACCTGCCGCCATGCCATAATGAATGAATAAACCCATCTTTCTGGCATCTTTGCTCGACATATACTCAGTTACATCAAAGCCTTTGATCGAACCACCTATTCTCGCAGCAAAGCTGGAGACATCAAAAGAGGTGATTGGCGCAATACCGCTTTGACCAGCAAGAATACTCTTCCAGCTGTCGGCAACATTAAGCCCAACCGGACTAATCATACCCATACCGGTGACTACAACGCGTCGTCTATCTGTGTCTGCCATCTATAGCTACGATTTTAGTGTGTACTGAAAACAAAAATAACCAAGCCAGCCACCACCTGGTTACGGGGGGCGGCCATACTATTGGTTATCTCACTTAAGCAGATTGGCTATTAATGTAATCAATAGCTTGCTGAACGGTAGTAATTTTTTCTGCTTCTTCGTCTGGAATCTCGCATTCAAACTCTTCTTCGAGAGCCATCACCAACTCTACGGTGTCAAGAGAATCTGCACCGAGGTCATCGACGAATGAAGACGCGGTGTTCACTTCTTCTTCTTTTACACCAAGTTGTTCGATAACAATCTTCTTGACCTGCTCTTCAACGCTCATTAGCTTGGAATCCTCCTAGTATGCGGATCTAGCCGCGGGCCTATTGTATCGTCACCCAGAAAAGTTGCAACCACAGATCACAATTACTTTTTAGGCRCGAAATTAATTAACTTTTGAATCAACAACTTATCTTATTTTTTCTGCAACCATTTACATACAATTATAGCCGGCTCAGGCCATATACATACCGCCATTCACATTGAGTGTTTCACCCGTAATGTAGCTTGCACTCGATGAAGCCAAAAAACAGGCTGCTGCTGCGATATCCTCAGGTTGGCCCAAACGCCCTGCTGAGATCTGTCCCAGCAGGCTTTGTTTTTGATCATCACTCAGCGCATCGGTCATATCGGTTTCTATAAAACCCGGCGCTATGCAATTGACAGTAATGTTACGTGAACCAACTTCGCGTGCCAGCGATTTGGTAAARCCGCACATACCTGCCTTGGTAGCCGCATAGTTGGTTTGCCCGGCGTTACCGGTTAAACCAACGACTGAAGCAATATTAATAATACGCCCCTTGCGCGCCTTGATCATGGGGCGAACACAGACTTTACATAAACGATACAAAGAATTCAGATTGGTATCGATAACATCGAGCCACTCRTCTTCTTTCATGCGTAAAAATAAATTATCACGCGTAATGCCAGCATTGTTGACCAGTATACTGGGCGCAGCRAATTTTTCTGTGATTGCTGACATCATTTGATCAACCGATGCTTGATCGCACACATCGAGACGCAAACCCATTCCGTTTTTACCCGCCTCCTTTATCGCATCAGTRATTGTTTGTGCRCCGGCTTCTGACGTGGCAGTACCAATAACCGTAGCGCCTTGATCTGCCAGAGCGTGTAATATCGATTTACCCAGACCACGGCTTGCGCCGGTAACCAATGCTGTTTCGTTTTCCAAATTCATTGCTATTCCCTTGTAAATAATGGGTATCTAATTGGATGTTAGTTATGCAGTAGCGACAAAGTCAGCTGTTGTATTGAGGTTGCGGGTGGCTAGGGAACGATCAATGCGTTTAATCAAACCGCTAAGCACTTTACCCGGACCACATTCAATAATTTCATTGGCTGCATAGGTTTTGATTTGGCCAATACAATCGACCCAACGCACCGATTCATACAATTGATCAATTAATGCCTGACGTATTGCATCAGGCTCATTGTGAGCTTGCCCGTCAACGTTATGAATAACGGGGATAGTCGGGGCACTGATTGCAATCTCTGCCAGTGATTCGGCCAGCTGCTTTGCCGCTGGCTTCATTAATGAACAGTGTGATGGCACACTCACGGGTAAAATTACAGCACGTTTTGCACCGCGATCTTTTGCCATAACAGCGGCACGATTTACAGCGCTGGTGGTGCCAGCAATAACGACCTGACCGAGTGAGTTAAAGTTTGCGGCCGATAACACTTCACCTTCAGCCGCCGCATTACACACATCTATAACAACATCATCGTCTAACCCTAAAATGGCAGCCATAGCGCCTTCACCGGTGGCGACTGCTGCTTGCATATAGCGGCCACGATCACGCACTAACGTTACGGAATCTGTAAATGACAGTGCGTTGGCACAAACCAAGGCTGAATATTCGCCCAAACTATGGCCACTCATAACGATCGGCGCCTCAAGGCCTTTATTAACCCATACACGGTAGCAGGCAACTGATGCAACCAGTATTGCCGGTTGTGTCACTTCGGTGTGGTTGAGCTCTTCTGCTGGGCCATTCTTAACAAGCTGCCATAAGTCATAACCTAACAAGGAAGACGCTTCATTAAAGGTAGCGGCAATCAATGGTTCTTGATCATAAATCTCGGCTAACATGCCGACAGACTGTGAACCTTGACCGGGAAAAACAAATGAATAAGACATGTTAAATAGTTCGTGTAATTAAAAAACAAGTAAAGCAGAGCCCCAGGTGAACCCACCACCAAACGCTTCAAGAAAAAGTGTATGTCCAGGCTGTATGCGGCCATCACGTACGGCTGTATCTAACGCTAGCGGCACTGAAGCAGCTGATGTATTGCCGTGATCTTGCACGGTCACCACAACACGATCCATGGGCAAACTAAGTTTTTTACCCATAGCATTAATAATGCGGACATTAGCTTGGTGCGGGACTAACCAATCGATATCGGCCTGGGTCATGCCCGCAGCATCCAGAGTCTCGTCAACGATACGGCCCAGGGTGTTTACAGCAACCTTGAAGACTTCCCGCCCCTGCATTTGGATAAAGGCCTCACCCTGCTTCACCGCTTCGTAATTGGTAGAGATCCCCTTGGGCACCGTTAATAAAGGCTCATATTGGCCATCAGCATGCAAATGGGTCGATATTATTCCTGGCTTATCGCTGGCGCTGAGAACAACAGCACCGGCACCATCGCCAAACAACACGCAGGTCGCTCTGTCTGTCCAATCAACGATACGCGATAGGGTTTCAGCACCGACAACCAGGGCATTTTTTGCCGCGCCGGTTTTAATGAATTTATCTGCAATGGAAATCGCATAAACAAAACCGGAACACACCGCTTGCACATCGAATGCTGCCGGGCCATGAATACCCAAGCGCTTTTGTAATAAACAGGCCGTACTGGGGAATACCTGGTCTGGTGTTGTTGTTGCAAGAACAATCAAATCGATGTCACCGGGCTTCAATCCTGCTGCTTTTATAGCAGCACGTGATGCGTGTTCGGCAAGATCGCAAGTGGTTTCACCTTCACCAGCGATATGACGTTTTTTAATGCCGGTGCGATCAGTGATCCATTCGTCAGTGGTATCAACCATGCGCTCCAGATCGGCATTGGTATAAAATTTTTCAGGCAAAAAACTACCGGTACCGGTTATGCGAGAATAAATCATACGGCACGCTGCTCAACTAACACGCTTTGTAGCTCTTTTTCCAGGCGTTCAGGAACATTTTTCTCCACCTCGATCATTGCCTCTTTTATTGCACATTTAAAAGCAAAGGCATCAGCGCCACCATGGCTCTTAATGACAATGCCACGCAGGCCTAATAAGCTGGCACCATTGTATCGCCGTGGATCCATTTGGTCGCGAAACTGCTTAAGCACACCATAAGCGAACAAGCCTGCCAGGCGCGTCATCAGGTTTTTATTAAAGGATTTTTTAAGGTAGTGACTAATCATCTTTGCCACCCCTTCACTACTTTTAAGCGCGACATTACCGGCAAAACCATCGCAGACCACAACATTGACCTTACCTTGATAGATGTCATCACCTTCAATGAAACCAAAATAATTAATATGGCTACTTTCAAGCAATTTTGCTGCTTGTTTGACTTGTTCGTTACCTTTGATTGCTTCCTCGCCAATATTGAGCAAGCCAACAGTTGGCGATTCAATATCATCAATAGCACTAACTAAAACAGAACCCATAACCGCAAACTGAAAAAGATGCTCGGCATTAGTGTCAACGTTGGCGCCAAGATCCAGCATATGCGTATGTGTGTCAACCGTTGGTAAGATCGTACACATCGCTGGCCTGTCTATACCCGGCAGTGTCTTTAAGACATAACGTGCAGTAGCCATAAGCGCACCGGTATTGCCAGCGCTAACACACGCATTAGCGGTACCATCTTTTACAAGATTGATCGTGACTCGCATAGAAGAATCTTTTTTTCCACGCAGTGCGAGCGCAGGGGATTCATGCATCTCGACAATTTCAGACGCGTGTTGGATTAATAGACGACCGCCAACGGTCATTTTTTGCTTACGCAGGGCGTCAACGATGACGTCATGCTGACCAACCAGAATGAGTTTTATTTTAGAGGTTTCTTTGAGCAGCTGGCAAGCAGCTGGCACAGTAGTGACAACGCCATGGTCACCGCCCATGACGTCGATCGCGATTGTGGTCACTCAGCTAATCGCTATACTATTGAGGGAATGCGTTTTACCGTTGTTACTCACCCGCAACGTCGATAACTTTTTTACCACGATAATAACCACTTGCACTGATGTGATGACGACGATGTGTTTCACCCGTAGTCGGCTCAATCGACATCGCAGGTGTTGTCAATGCATCATGAGAACGACGCATACCACGTCTTGAAGGGGTCACTTTACTTTTTTGTACGGCCATTGTTTTTTCTCCTGAAAAAATAAAAAATCTAACTTAATTTTTACCCTTYAGCTGACCCAGTACAGCAAAAGGATTAATACGTTCTTCCAACTCTTCTACTTCACCACTATCAGCATCAACTGCCATACGGCAATCATCATGCTTAACCATAAGTGGTAACGACAGCAATAACTCGTCTTCTATAATGGGCATTAATGAAAGTTTATCTTCATCCACTACCAATACTGGCTCAAACTCGGCGGACACCTGCTCTAATGCTGCCTCGTCTTTTACCACYAACATTTTTTTTACGCTATTGACGATGAAACTCACTTCACCCAAACAACGTTGACATTCAGCATTCAATATCGCCTTAACGGCCAATTGAAACTGAGGCCGACCRCGTRCTCCWCGACTRAATTCAATATCAATTTCGACRTTRCCTTCAGCACGCTGMGACGCGCCCTCSGGGTRCAAGGCCTCGACCAATCGTTCAAATTTCGCTACTGCAATGTTACCCTGCATGTGCCGCGCACGGCGCGCTTGCATATACGGATCAACATCGACCTCAAATACTGTTGGCATAAACGTTTTATCTTATAAAACAATACGTTTCGTGTCAAAATGTTATTTTATCACGGATATTCACAAGACGGTTCTTTCCATGAACAATATTCCTCTGGTGCTGGCATCATCGTCGCCCTATCGACGTGAATTACTGCTGCGCCTACGCCTGTCTTTTGACTGCGTCTCTCCAAATTGTGATGAAACTTCCCTTAAAGGCGAAGCTGCTAGCACATTGGCGGCCAGGCTAGCGCTACTTAAAGCTAAAACAGTGGCCAAAGCACATCCAGATGCGCTAATTATAAGCTCTGATCAAGTGGTTGAAGCCAATGGTGAGCTGCTCGGCAAGCCTGGCGGACATGCTGAGGCGGTAGAACAACTGAGCCAATTGGCAGGTAAGATGGCAATTTTTTACACCTCGCTATGCCTGTTAAATGCTCATACAGGCCAAGCTCAGCAATCCGTTGAGCCAGTCGAAGTACAATTTAAGCCACTGTCTGCGGCCACTATCGAGGCTTATTTAAGGGCAGAACAACCCTACGATTGTGCCGGTGCCTTTAAATCAGAGGGGCTTGGAACCATTTTGCTCGAAAGCATTCAGTCCCAAGACCCCACCACTTTGATTGGCCTGCCACTGATTCGGCTTTGCCAGTTTCTTGAACACGAAGGTGTTCAGTTAGTGTAGTGTTTATTGCATTTTCGGCGCAAAGGCTGAAACCAGTGTATTACCTACACTAGCACCAAAACGGCCGAATAATTGCTCGAAATACGGTTCTTTATGCGTATAGTCAACTACACTATCGACACCTAGTAATTCACGTGCAACATAGCTACTACTGCCAAGCCCATCGACCAGCCCCAGTTCGATACCCTGCTCTCCGGTCCAAAGAAAACCACTAAATAGTTTTGGGTCATCTTTTAAGCGATCACCACGACCTTGTTTTACGACGTTGATAAATTGATTGTGCATTGTGGCAAGCAAGGTACGAACATGATCTATTTCATCTTCCTTAAGCGGTGAGAACGGATCAAGAAAGCCCTTGTTTTCACCGGCTGTTAGCAAGCGTCGTTCGATACCAAGATCTTGCATAGCTTCAACAAAACCGAAGCCATTCATAACGACGCCAATCGACCCGACTAGTGTTGCTTTATCTGCATAGATCTCGTCAGCGTTAGCTGCTATGTAATAACCACCTGATGCACAAATATCAGACAGTACGGCATAAACAGGAATGTCCGGGTGCAGGCCACGCAATCGATTAATCTCGTCAGCGATATAACCTGACTGTACCGGGCTGCCGCCGGGACTATTAATACGTAAAATAACGCCAACAGTATGTTTACTTTTAAAGGCTTTACGTAAGCCCGTAACAACACTGTCGGCGTTGGCTTCAGTGTCAGCGCTAATTACACCATTTATATCGATCAATGCAGCATGTTTGCCTGTTGAAATAAGATCACTATCGACACCGCCGTTATTCTTTCCAAGAACGATCCATAGCACTATAAACAAATAGGAAAACATCAATATCTTAAAAAAAATGCTCCAACGCCGGCCACGACGTTGCTCTTGAATACCTGCTAGCGCAACTTTTTCCAGCACATCGCGCTCCCAGCCAGGCTTGGTGTTTATATTGCTTGGTTGGGGTGTTGGCTCTGCGGGGCCTGCCCAGTTATCACGGTTATCAGTCATAGAGGTTGCCTTAATTATTGTTAGATAAGGGTTGAGGTGAGAGTTGATCAAACCAATTATTTAATTGTTCTATTGAATCCATACAGTCGACAGCCTGGTTCTCTAATAGTCGTTGGCGTTCATGCACGCCGTAACTCACACCAATCGCGTCAACGCCTGCATTGCTTGCCATAACCATATCAAACTCGGTGTCCCCCACCATTAAGGTCTGCTCGGCAGACACCTTAAGCTCAAGCATTAATTCATTAAGCATTTTTGGATGAGGCTTGGATTCAGTTTCATCGGCACAACGTGTCGCGTCGAACAAATGGTGGCAATCGATATCCTGAAAAACACGATCAAGCCCGCGCCGGGCCTTGCCTGTCGCGACACCCAGTAAGTATCCACGCGCTTTAAGTGACTCAAGCATTTTTGTTGCATTGGGATACATTGGCATCGGTATCTCGCTGGCATCAACAAAATGGTGACGATATCTATCTGTAATTCTTTTCAAAATAGTTTCATCAGTGTCGGGCGCCAGCAGCGCAATGGCCTTATCAAGGCTGAGGCCGATAATTTCTCTTACGTCCTCGTCTGAAGGCGATGTCAGCCCTACGTCGACAAACGCGCGTTGCATCGAGGTGGCAATTCGCTCAATCGAATCCATAAGCGTGCCATCCCAGTCAAAGACGATAAGGCGATAATCAATATTCATTTTATTCTTCAAGTCGTTCCAATAGTTTATTGAGCTGGTCAGGTAACGGTGAGCGTATGTGAACTTTGTCGTTTGTCAGCGGATGAATAAATTCCAGCTCAGAGGCATGTAAAAACAATCGTTTTAAACCAAGTTGCTTGAGCTCCGCGTCAAATTCGGCATCACCGTATTTATCATCTCCCGCCAGGGGGAAACCATGGTGCGCCGCGTGAACACGAATCTGGTGTGTTCGTCCGGTAATGACATCGACCTGCATCAAGGTCGCTTTAGCAAAGCGTTTACGTGGCTGGAATAAACTGATTGCATCTTTGCCGTCATCAGCAACGATAACCAGGCGTTCGCCCGATTTAAGCATATTTTTGCGTAGCGGATAAGTAATACGTTTATCTGCAGCAGGCCAATCACCTTTTATTAAAGCCAGATAGCGCTTTTTGACAACAGACTCGCGTAATTGTTCGTGCAAAGCACGCAATGCGCTACGTCGCTTTGCCAGCATCAGACATCCCGAGGTATCACGATCAATGCGGTGAACAAGCTCAAGATAATGTCTCTTATTGGCACTGGCACGAAAGGCTTCGATGACGCCCCAGCTCAAACCACTACCACCGTGAACGGCGATCCCGCTAGGCTTATTGAGAATAAGTACGCGATCATCTTCAAATAAAATAGATGACTCAAGCTCATCGATTAATCGGGTGGGTACGTTTGGTACCGTTCGTTCAGACACTCTGACTGGCGGAATACGAATGCTATCGCCGGCGAGCATTCGGTAATGGGCTTTCACGCGGCCTTTATTTACTCGAACCTCGCCCTTGCGCACCATACTGTAAATGCGACTACGCGGCACTCCTTTGAGCTGGGTAAGTAGAAAGTTATCGATGCGTTGCCCCGCATATTCTGCGTCTACAGTCACCCAGCGCACCAAGTTGGTGCTGTTTATTTCTGAATTTGGCATTTTTTCAATAATAACAGTAACTAATGACGTTGATGCGATCGGTAAAGGTTGCTATATTGCGTCTTGAGCATGTATTTTAGGGCACAAAGTCCGCTCATCAGATTTTAAAGTGTGTTTGTGTTGGCCACTTGGCAAAATAAAGATATCGTCAAAGGCAGTAACTAACCGCGATCAAGTCTTATAAAAATCGGTTAGTAAGTAAAGTACCACTGCTTAGTTATGATGCCTTAACAAACATCAAGGGTTTTATTCGCTTGACCCGTTACAGAGCGAGAAATAAAAATTTAGGCACAACGCAGAGACAGGAAGTCTACACCAAAGTGCGCGAGTGAATGAAACAAATCACCGCCCTTTCGTGTTAACGCGATGTTTGCAGTAAGTACCGCTGCTCGCGTTGTGCCGTTGAGATAACATATGAAGAGAATGTTGATTAACGCAACTCAAGCTGAAGAGTTGCGTGTAGCAGTTGTTGATGGCCAGCACTTATGTGATTTGGATATCGATGCCCCTCACCGCCAAAGACAAAAATCCAATATTTACAAAGGCAAGATCACACGGATAGAGCCGAGTTTAGAAGCCGCCTTTGTTGACTTTGGTTCGCAACGTCATGGCTTTCTTCCCTTTAAAGAAGTCTCGCCGAGTTATTATCTTAAGAAAGACGGCGGGCCAATTTCCAAGTCACCTTCTATTAAGGATGTACTGAAAGAAGGCCAGGAAGTCATCGTCCAGATCGATAAAGAAGAGCGCGGCAACAAAGGTGCCGCTCTGACGACCATGATCAGTCTCGCTGGTCGTTACCTAGTGTTGATGCCCAATAACCCACGTGGTGGCGGTATCTCACGTCGAGCAAGTCAGGCTGAACGCGATCAATTACGCGAGACGCTGGATCAACTCGAAATTCCTGAAAAAATAGGCATTATTGTCCGTACTGCCGGTACGGGCAAAGACGTTGATGATTTAAAATGGGATCTCGAATACTTGCTGCAGCTATGGCAAGCCATCGAAGCCGCTATCTCTGAAAAACCGGCTCCGTTTCTGGTTTATCAAGAAAGCAATATTATCATCCGGGCACTACGCGATAGCATGTCGCGCGATATTGGTGAAATATTTATTGATGATGCCAAGGTCTACGCACAGGCACATGATTTTGTACAAATGGTCATGCCGCAGCACCTGTCCAAAATAAAACATTACCAGGACAGCACCCCTCTATTTACACGCTTTCAAATAGAAACGCAGATCGAAACTGCCTATCAACGCGAAGTAACTCTGCCTTCGGGTGGAGCCTTGGTCATTGATCATACCGAAGCACTGTTATCCATTGACATTAACTCTGCTAAAGCAACAAAAGGCAGTGACATTGAAGAAACCGCGCTCAACACTAACCTTGAAGCTGCGGACGAGATTGCACGCCAATTACGCATACGCGATCTTGGTGGGCTGATTGTGATCGATTTTATCGATATGACACCAGCGCGTAACCAACGTGAAGTTGAAAACCGTATCAAAGCGGCATTGAAAATAGACCGGGCGCGCGTCCAGATCGGGCGGATATCACGTTTTGGTTTGCTTGAAATGTCACGCCAACGACTTCGCCCTTCTCTCGGTGAATCAAGCCAGATAGTATGCCCACGTTGCTCAGGACAAGGCTCTATAAGAAATGTCCGGTCACTTGGGCTTGCTGTCTTACGTATGGTTGAAGAACATGCCGCCAAAGAAAATACGTCTCGCATTATTGTTAAGCTACCCGTTGATGTTGCAACTTTCTTACTGAACGAAAAACGTGGTGACATTATTGCTATAGAGCAACAGGCAAGCATTGAAGTGGTGGTTGTGCCTAACCCAGTATTAGAAACACCACATTATGAAATTGAACGTGTACGTCAGGACGGTAACTCTGAAAAGACTTCGGATGTTGCCAGTTTCAATTTGGTCGATGCGCCTGAGGCAACAAGCCCTGCCAATTGGGCAAAACCAACCAATTTTGAAGAACCTGCTGTCAAAGGGATTCAACCCTCTGCACCAGCGCCTACCGCCACCGTTGCGCCTAGACCTAGTAGCAGCAGTAGTGTTATTAAGCGCTTCCTTGGCACTGTCTTTGGTACACCGAAACCAATTGCCGCTGCTAGTAGTGCAACTGCAAGCACACATTCAGCACCGACAATAAAAGAAACCACGGTTGAAAAAACTGCAACCACTGGGGAGCCTGATGCTTCAGCTCGCCGCACCAGTACTGCTAAAAAGCGTACTACACGTGGTCGTCGTGGCGGACAAGCCAATCGTAATCCGCGCCCTCCCCAGAAAACAGAAAATAATGAAGGCAAAGAAACCGAAGTCAGAACAAACAGCGTAAAACCGAATATAGAACCTGTTAAGGAAATTAAAAAAGCCGCCGCAAAGCCAAATGACGAGAAACCTGCAAATAAAGAAGGCAGCGGCGAAGATAAACCACAACGACGTAACACACGTGGTCGGCGTGGTGGTCGTAGACGTAGACGTGATCCAGCTAGCGAAGAGGGAAGCAGCACCAACGGCAGTAGCCCTGTTGTTGCCGGCAGTGATGCTCCAAGCTCTGGAGCTGATCAAGCTACAGCAGACACAGCAGCACCAAGTGCGGCTTCATCTACACCTAAGCCTACTCCTGCTACGGAGATGAATACATCGGCACTTAAGCCTGCTGCGGCGGTTAAACCCGTAGAACCTAAACCTATCGCAAAAGTTAAAGCACCTGAAGCTAAGCCAGTAGCACCTAAAACCGCTGCGGAAACAAAACCACCAGCGACAGAAAAATCAAGCAGCGACGGCTAGGAGCCTGTCGGATTTAGCTGTTCGTAGCGAGGTGAGTGGGAAATTGAGACCATTTCCCACCGCCGCAGTACGACTGCAGGGATGCAGGAGGTAAGGCAACGCATGGAGCTGTTGCCGAGAACCATCCTAAGTCCGACAGGCTCCTAGCCCAGACTTAATAAACGGGTTGGGTTTACTGTGCGAGTTTACGGGATTGCTTAATATCTTTAAGCAATCCCTCAGATGCCGCTTCAACAAAATCGAGCACCTGCTCAAAACCATTGGTACCACCATAATATGGGTCTGGAACCTCGCTGCCCCCTAGGTGTTTGGCATAATCAAGAAATAAGGTGAGCTTTTGTAAGTGCTCAGGTGGGCAAATAGCTGCCAATAAGTTGAAGTTGTCACCGTCCATAGCCAACACGTAATCAAATTGTACGAAATCGCTGGGGCTTACTTTGCGAGCACGCTGTTGACTAATATCGATACCACGTCGCATAGCAGCGCTATTTGCACGCTGATCCGGGGGCTCGCCTACGTGATAGGCATGTGTCCCTGCTGAATCAACCCCAATCTTACCGCTCATACCTTCTTTTTCAAGCAGATATTCAAACATACCCTGTGCGGTAGGTGAACGGCATATGTTTCCCATACAAACAAATAACACCCGAACCATAAATAAGCCTCCGAATTGTTTTGATTCATACGCGTCTTGTTTTTATACTACCACGCATGGCGACAAAAACATTAGAAATTGATATTGGCAAAATCCGTGGCCTTATAGGCCGTCACGTGGTTTATAAGGGCACCGAGCATGTCATTGTTGAAGTGCTGGATGAAGCTCCGGCACTGGTGCTTGAAGCGCGTGACACGGTGATTCAAGCGGATCAACACGGAGAGGCTCACCGCCGTGTTCCAAACACCGAAACTGTACCCATTTTAAATTCAAACGGTAATGAGTATTCTCTGGCCTATCTTAATATTAACTTTCTCGACGAGTAAGCGCGGTGCACCCCAAGGGCACGTTGTAGTTGCGCTACATAAGCGAGTTAAGCGAGTAATAACGCGGCTGGACAACAAAACAGGCCCGGCCCTTCGGGTTGCGCCTGAAAAAACACCAAGCTGCGTTGTTCGCCGTTCATTTGGAATAACCAAACATCTCTTCTCTCGCCTTGCACCCCGAGGGCACGTTGCCTGGCGTTTTTTCAGGCGCAACAGTATAGCTTTATTAATTGAGAACGCCCCCTAGCAGATATATTTACTGATTTAACAAAGCGATAACCTTAGCGAGATCTTCTTCGGTATCAACGCCAAAACCAGGGTCGCACGGTGTATCAAAAACAAGAATTTTTTTCCCATGTTCAAGTGCGCGCAGTTGTTCCAATAGCTCCAGAACTTCAAGTTTCCCAGGCGACCAACTTACGTACTGTTTCACAAAACCTGCGCGATAGGCATAGAGCCCGATGTGTCTTCGATAAGATCGCTCAACCATTTTATTAGGCCGATTGTCTTCACCAAAATTATTACGATCCCACGGAATGGGCGCGCGACTAAAATACAGCGCATAGCCTTCATCATCTACAACAACTTTAACCACATTCGGATTAAAGATGTCGTCACTATCAGTGATCCATTCCGCTGCAGTAATAATGTCGGCATCACTATTATTACAATGTTCTGCGGCAGTAGTGAGTAGCTGTGAAGGCATAATGGGTTCATCACCCTGCATATTGATGATGATCTCATCATCGGCATAAGTGCGTAGCTCAATAACTTCGGCAATACGATCAGTGCCGCTGCGGTGTTGATCCGATGTCATGCAGGCAATTGCGCCAAATGCCTCGGCTGCATCAAATACACGCCGATCATCAGTAGCAATAACGACTTCTTTCGCACCACTCTGACAAGCGCGTTCATAGACATGCTGAATCATAGGCTTGCCAGCAATATCACGTAGTGGTTTGCCCGGTAATCGTTGAGAAGCGTAACGCGCAGGAATAATAATATTAAACATAGTAGTATTTATTGTTTCAATGAAATCAATTGGACTTGCTGTACTGAGCTAGCAATGTGCTGAACAATGGTTCGAACCTTTCATCAAGAACGGCATCGATTGTAATATACCAGTAGTTATCGCCTTTCGCGATTGTACGACATTTTACGGCATCTTTTTCCGTCATGAGCACAGGATAGTCGTCATCAAATGTAATATCTTCAACTGTATAACGATGATGATCAGAAAAATCATGCTCAAGCACAGTTAGCCCTGAAGCAATAAGATAGCGATAAAATCGTTGAGGATTACCTATCGCGGCAATGGCATGAACTGGCGTCTTGTTAAAATTATCAATACCCTGCTCTTCATCAGTAGACAGGCGTCGCGGTGAATGCGACTGCAACTTCATAGCGTAGCGATCAGTGTTATCGCTATTGCCACCATTGACCACGACAAAGTCGACAGTTTTTAAACGTTTTTCAGGTTCGCGTAAAGGACCCGCAGGCAAGCAGTAGCCGTTACCCAGCCCACGTGATGAATCTATCACCGCAATTTCGATATCACGCTCTAAACGATAATGTTGTAAGCCATCATCAGAAACAATAATGTCACAGCCCTTCTCTATTAGTAATTGGCTGCTGGCAATTCTATTGGGGCATGCGATGACCGGACATTGAATGCGCTGAGCCAATAATACTGCCTCATCACTCACGCTATACGGGTTACTGTCTGGTGTAACGAGTATCGGATCACCCTTCTGTTCACCGCCATATCCACGTGTGATAATACCAGGCTTATAACCCTGCTTTATCAACAGTTCAACTAAAGCGATAACAAGTGGAGTTTTCCCTGTTCCGCCGACACTGATATTACCCACCACAACGACGGGTACGGGTAGGCGAACTCGTTCTAATATACCCAGTCGGTACATTTTTCGACGTAAGCCAACGATGCCACGGAAACACCACGACATCGGTCGCATAAGTGTGGTAACCGCGTTCTTGTGATACCAATAGTGATCGAGGCGATGCATCTATTTTTGTCGGTTAAGATCAGTTGCTCTTCTTATTTCCGTCAAACTGCAAACGGTGAAGGTGGGCGTAATGGCCATTAAGTGCTAATAGTTCTTCATGTTTACCTTGCTCGACCAAATGCCCTTTATCGAGCACAACAATACGGTCTGCATTTTCGATTGTTGATAAGCGATGGGCAATAACTAAAGTAGTACGGCCTTGCATTAAGCGTTTTAAAGAATCCTGAATCAACCGCTCTGATTCCGAGTCCAATGCAGAGGTCGCTTCATCCAGGACCAAGATAGGTGAATCTTTTAATAGCGCCCTGGCAATGGCAATACGCTGGCGCTGCCCACCTGATAGTAATACACCTTTATCGCCCACTTGGGTGTCGAACTGACAAGGTAGACGTTCAACGAACTCGGTGACGTGGGCAGCTTTAGCCGCAGCTAAAACCTCATCTTTACTACGGCCGCGCAGACTGCCATAAGCAATATTGTTATAAATACTATCGTTAAATAGAATGACTTCTTGCCCCACATAGGAAATCTGTTGGCGCAAACTTTTCAGGCTATAGTCTTTAATATTAATACCATCAAGACTAATAGCACCACTGGTTACCGGATAAAATCGTAGCAACAAATTCATTAATGTCGTTTTACCGCTACCAGAGCGACCGACAAGCGCAACTGTTTCGCCAGGAGCCGCGTGAAACGTGATATTTTCAAGTACAACATCGTTTTCCGTGTTGTAATAAAAGGAGATGTCGTTGTATGCGATAGCGCCATTGCATCTATCATCAATTGCATAGCGTCCATCATCAGACTCAATGTCATGATCGATAAGACCAAACACGCTATCTGCTGCGGTAATGCCGCGCTGTAAGGGTTCGTTAATTTTGGCGAGGCGTTTTAACGGTGATAACAACATTAACATTGCAGCGAAAAGAGAACCGAAACTCCCGACAGAAACGTTATCTACAAAACCTTCATTCGTTGCCAAATAAATAATCCCCACCAAAAACAAGACAGGAATCATTTGTATGACCGGTACACTGATCGCAGTCGTCAGCATCATTTTCATGTTCTGTTTGCGATTGGCCTCATTAGCGCGTTCAAAGTTTTCTTCTTCATGCTGCTGACCTTGAAAGGTCTTGATAATCCGTTGCCCTTCTATTGCTTCTTCAGCAACATGCGCCGTATCGCCCATAGATGCTTGAATGCGGCGGCTGATTTTTCGAAAACGCTTGCTGGCATAAACCACCATCAAACCAATCATGGGTGCAGCAGTGATGAAAACTAAACTTAATTTCCAATTGAGATAAAACATCCAGCCAAGTAGACCAATGACTGTTAGAGAATCTCTAACTAACATTGTCACAGCGCTGGTGGTTGCCGTTGCTACTTGCTCACTATCAAAAGTAAATTTCGAAAGAATATGCCCTGACGATAAATGATCAAAGTATGTCGTCGGCAAGTGGGTTAACCGAGCAAACATCTGGCTACGTAGATCTTTGATAATGTGGCGACCCACTTTGGCCATATAGTAAGTAGAGAAAAACCCACCTATAGATCGGGTAAGAAATACGATAAAGAGAAGCAGTGGCGTCCATACCATCCAATCAGGGTCACGGTTAACGAAATTCTGRTCCAGYAAAGGTTTGATCAAGGCAGCAAAGGCGGCATCTGTCGCCGCATAACAGACCATGCCTATTACTGCGATAATAAAAGTCGCTTTGTAGGGCTTGATATAGGTCAGCAGACGGCGGTAGGTCGTTACCGCCGTACCGTCAATCGGGGTTGGCATTAGTTACCGTCTTTAGCGCTATTTTGAGTTACGCTTGAAAGTCGACTAATGCCTAGCTGCGCTGCGACATCCATAGCTGTGATTACGGCTTGATAAGGAGTGTTAGCATCAGCCACCAAGGTTACTGGCGGATCAGTGCGACCTGCTATTGCATCGTTAAGCGCGCGTTTCAGTGTTGCCGCTTGCGTATTAACTAACCGTTGTTTATTAACAAAGTACTGACCGTCAACATCAACAGTGATTTCAATCGCATCGTCAGCGCTTTCTGCTGCATGTTCCGAGGACTCAGGTAAATCTATCTGTATCTCCGACGCACGGTCAAATGTTGTTGATACCATAAAAAATATCAGCAATAAAAATACAACATCAATTAGCGGGGTGAGATTAAGATCAGGCTCGTTAGCGCCATGCGGTCGAAGGTTCATGCTTAGTTTGAATCTTTTTCACGTTCGCCGTGCAGCACTTCAACTAGCTTCAACGCTTCCTGTTCCATTATATTAGCTAATTCAGTAACACGGCGTTGAAAGTGACGATAGAACATTAGACTGGGAATGGCGACCGAAATACCGGCAGCAGTGGTAAGCAAAGCCTCGGAAATACCGCCGGCCAATACCGTCGGATTACCTACGCCTTGATCAGTAATGGCGGCAAATACCTTAATCATGCCGATAACGGTTCCAAGCAAGCCGAGCAAGGGAGTGATCGAGGCAATGGTACCCAAGGTATTAAGGTAACGTTCCAGCTCATGTACCACTTGGCGGCCATGTTCTTCAACGGCCTCCTTCATGATCTCACGGCTATGACGTAAATTAATAATAGCCGCTGCTAATACGCGCCCAAGTGGAGAGCCATTACGTAGCCCTGACAGGCGAGAAGCATCAAGCTGTCCGTGCTGAGCCCACTGCCATATATCAGTAACTAAATTGACAGGACATACTGCTTTCCGTCTTAAAGCCCAAAACCGCTCGATGACAATGGCCATAGCAATGACCGAGCACAAAAGGATGGGATACATTAAAATCCCACCGGCACTGACTAGTTCAAGCAACGCGTTACCCTATTGTTGTTAAAATGATTTAGTTTAACATCGGCAATCATACCGAACTCTTGATCAGACTGGAACGGTTTAATCACCTTCTCTTACCGTGCGCCAAAATCGTCGCTACGATAACTGATTGCCGCTCCAGCTTCATAGCGCTTCATCACAGATCCCATTAGAAAAATCATAACAGTTTCTACAGCCTATTATATATATCGAGACTTTTGCACGAAAGGTTATTAAATTCATATTTATGAGATAATATCACTATTCAACAAGACAGGACAAAAACACTAAATGGCCTGGAAGAAGTTAAAACAAACCAGTTTCGCTGATGCCTTGGTCTGTACACATTCAGCGCTCGAAGAGCTGGATGATGTGCATAACTTAATAAACTGGTCGCGCCTCGAACATCTCCTTAGACAAATACATATTCAGCGACGGGGTGAAAAAGCCTGGCCGCCWTTAATGATGTTTAAGTCGTTATTACTCCAAGCCTGGTACGGCCTGAGTGACTCTGGGCTGGA
>NVRF01000023.1 GCA_002400775.1 Gammaproteobacteria bacterium | reverse complement strand
TCACAAGCCCCTCCTCATGGCTTATAAATAGTGCATCACAATTAACGTTTTGTGAATCCACAAAAATAAACTAACAGGCTAACTGACGACACGCCCTAGATGGCGTGCTGGATATTTAACTTAAACTGACACAGAATTTTGAACGCTCTCTGGGATACCACCCAGACAATTACTGAATGTGGCTTAATCTCTACTTTTAACTTCGGTTATTAATGGGGGGATTACAGTTTTACATCGCAGTTAAGTTGAAACTATATCGCCCGGCTATTTTGTTTGTGTATCAAGTCACAGTTTTTGATGCCAGGAGTGTCCGCTCTACAGAAATGCGGGCTCGATCACCATCCCTGATTAATTATAAAGTCAGAATGCAACCCATATTCACTCCACTCTATGGTGATTGTCATGGGTTTACGTTTACTTTTCTCCACTATAATTATTATTACTTCGATAGTTGTCGCTTCTTGTGGTGGCGGTAGCGGCGGTACGACCCAAACCCCAACCTCAGTTTCAACTGTCACCGTTCTTGGATCGGGAATTAAAGGTATCCTCGCCAATGCCAGGGTCTCTATATATGAGCTAAATGTTTTATTCCCATTGTTCTATGATCCAGCAAACCCTATTGCAGAAGGAACAACGGATTCTATTGGTAGTTTTGCTGCTTTGGAGATTCCGATGGATACAAGCAACCCACTTGTGCTAGTTGTAGATGGAGCAGATGGCATGGACCTTAATAGCGGTCAAACCCCTGTAATAACGAGCCTGGTTAGAACATTTACTATTCAAGATGCTTTGGCAGACAGTCCAATTTTCGCCACCCCATATACAACTATTGCGTATGAAGTAGCGAAATTTAGCTCAACAAGCAGAACTTCCAATGTGGATTTTCAAAATAATTTTTTATCTGCTGTAGCGGATGTTGGCAATGCACTTGGATTTGGTGTATCTACAAGTGTGGACTTTCTTGCCACGCCAGCAATATTAAGTGATAGCACAGTTGATCAAGCGCAGCAGGCGGCTGTCATACAGCATCGTGCAGCCATTGAAGCACTTGCTGCAGTTATCGTAGAGCTTAAGGCTGCGTCGGGTAATACGCTATCTGCGGAAGATATTCTAGTAATGCTTGCAAGTGATCTTTCAAACGATGGTGTGATTGACGGTGATAGCGGGCTGAATATATCTGCTATTCCCTCGAATATCGAGAACTTAAATGTTCCAGGCACCCAGATTCGGGTGAGAGATATAGGCGTTATTCTTGATGCGGATCGCGAATATACAGGGGTAAATGCAAATTCCGTTAGCCTGTTTTCGCCAACTTTAACAGCGCCCACCTTGTTATCTGGTAGGAATATAGGACCCACTGATGATGACAATACTGGATCTCTTAGTGATAACGTTGGGTCTTCTGGGGGTAATGGAGGATTTATTGGGACGAATACGGCAACGCCTGAACCTGTTGGCTCGTTATCAACTAGAAATATTAACTTCGGCAATATTTCTGTAGGTAGTGTTAGCAACACTGTGGCCCTAACACTTGCAAATATTGGCAATGCGCCCTTGACTATATCTAACATTACAATATCCGGGCAATTTTCTCAGACCAACAACTGTAATGGTTATATTGTAAATGGTGATAGTTGTATTATCAGTTTAATTTTCACTCCTGTTTCTTCAGGAAACAAGAGTGGTAACGTCATTATTAACGGTGATGCTGCGGGAGCTTATACCGCTAGTCTATTGGGTGTTGGCGATAGCGGGTTTGTATCAGTAAACAGAGTCTTGAGTGTTGATTTTGAGCGTCTAGCTAGGGGGGCTTACAAAGAATCAGATTTAAGATCCGATTTCCTCATGCCCACCGCCGGTCGTTATAGAAACGAGATAGTAAGTGGACCCAACATTGGCTCCGTTGATATTGTGGCCGATCCTGCCAATTCTGGCCGGGGCAATGTGATGCGAGTACGACATAACGCTGGCGTTGGCGGTGGTAGTACTCGAAGAGAAGGCGGAATGCGCTGGCGTGGAAACTTGCCACCTGCCGATGAGTACTATTTTGCCTATGATATCTATGTTGCCAATAACTGGCACGAGCCACATCAATTCAAGATGCCTGGTTTGATTAATGGCACAATGTTTGAAGCTTCACATGGAAGGGAGTCACCGCATCAATCCACACTGCCTGCCTTTACTGCAATCATGCAAATCAATAGAGATGACGCGTTTGGTCGGGGTAACGCTGCAATGGGTGGCTATTATTATGACAAAGACCGAGTGCAAAGGTTTGACTGGCTTAATACTGTTGATCCTACCGCTCCCACTCGAGTTGTTTCGGGGCAATATTTGATGCCTCAAGGCCGGTGGATCAAGATTGAACAGTATGTAAAGGTCAATACCGTTAATCTTAAAGACGGCATACTAAGAATATGGGTCGATGGTGTGTTACTGTCGGATAAAAAACACCGTTGGCGTGCAGACTTGCGCCATCCTGGCAATAGGGTGAGTAACGTCAATCGCCGTATCGATGGTATATGGTTATACAGCTACTATGGCGGCAATCCCAGCGACCCGAGGAACCGCGAGCATGGAGACCAACATCAGTATTACGACAACTTTATCGTATCTAATTCACCAATAACCCATTGATTGAGATTCGGGCTTTGCAAGAGTCTTCGCCAGATTGCTGGCGGAGACTTTTTTGTAGCGACTCAACGGCCTAAAGAATGAAAATCCATCCATATAATTTTAAAGTCTTGAGTTTTTGCACCGCCAACATAATAAGAAATCAACTACATCTTCTTACAAACCGGGTGAGTAACCCGCAAAGGGTAAGTAAATTGAAAAATAGAAACTACGTTCACAAAAAACAATTCCTCTCTGTCTGTATCCCCCTCGTATTTGCTGCCTTGTTACTTCCGCTAAGTGCAGCAGGTGCCATTTTTATCGAGGCAGAAAATTACAAGCGGGGCGGCGAAGGCGTGGGTTACCACGACTCTGATAACCGTCGCCGGGGTAACTACAACAACGGTCGTGGTGAGTCTGTTGATCTGAGCCGCGTACCCGCTCGAGGGGAGAATAGAACAAGCCGTGGCCCTGCGACGGTGTCATATGTGGCCAGAGGGGAGTGGCTGGCTTATGACATTAATGTACCCGTAGCGGGGAGATACCAGTTTGAGATTCGCAGCGCCCGCGCTCCAGCAGGCAATGGCCGCATTCGTCTTGAAGTAGACGGTGTCAATGTCAGCGGCCCTTTAACTATCGCCTCGACAGGTGCGTCCTACCGCTATCGAACCTTTCGTTTCCCGGGGATAGCACTGCGGGCAGGCCCCCAGCAATTGCGATTAAGGTTTGATAGCTCTGGTTTTGAGATTAACTGGTTTCGCTTGAGCCTGACACAGCCTTCAGCACGAGGGAACACCATCCCGACAATAACCAACCCTGGTGGGCAGAACCACACAGAAGGAACAAGTGTTAATGTTGCGATCAGAGCCAATGACCGAGATCGCGACAGCCTGACATACAGTGCAAGCGGTCTACCCGCGCAGCTATCGATTGATTCAGGCACAGGCCGCATCCGAGGCACCCTGACCAGAGCAGGAAACTACCCTGTCACCGTGACGGTGAATGACAACAATGGTGGGACAGCGAGAGCACGCTTTAATTGGGTGGTGAGCGAACCTGCACTCAACTTTTCTTTGGCTGTTTCACCGCCTCGCGGCGTTTCGCCGTCTCGCATTGTTTTGCAAGTTAATTTTGATCGTCTCAGACGAGGAGCTTACAGAGAATCAGATTTAAGACGGGATTTTCGTGTTGGAACACAGGGCTATAGAGACTCCGTTAGAGGGCCGGATAATAATGCCGTTGATATTGTGGCCGACCCAGCCAATTCTGGTCGCGGCAATGTGATGAGAGTGGTACATCACGCTGGCGTTGGCGGCGGTAGCACTCGACGAGAAGGAGGTATGCGCTGGCGTGCAGACTTGCCCCCCGCTGATGAGTATTATTTTGCCTATGATATCTATGTTGCCAATAACTGGCACGAGCCACACCAATTCAAGATGCCTGGCTTGATCAATGGCACACTGCTTGAGGCTTCACATGCTGGAGGCGTTACTCCGCAGGCAAACACATTAGCCGCATTTTCTGCATTAATGCAGACCAATAGAGATGACGCATTTCATCGCGGTAACGCCGCAATGGGTGGCTATTTTTATGACAAAAACCAAGTGCAGCGCTTTGACTGGCTCAATACGATTAACCCTACTTCAGAGGCGACAGTGGGCCAATATAATATGCCGAAAGGCCGGTGGGTAAAGATTGAGCAGTACATGAAGTTGAACACGGTTAACCAACGGAACGGTAAGTTGATGATCTGGATAGATGGCGTATTAATGCTGGATGAAGATCACCGTTGGCGCGCAAACTTGCGATATCCAGGCAATAAGGTAAGCAATGCAAATCGCCGTATCGATGGTATATGGTTATACAGCTACTATGGCGGCAATCCCAGCGACCCAAGGAACCGCGAGCATGGAGACCAACATCAGTATTACGATAACTTTATCGTATCTAATTCACCAATAACCCATTGATAACCAGCTTTTATCTTTATGAAAAAACAAGGTGACATCATTTGCTATATTCTGGATGTTTTATGCTATCTCTCCTAAAATTTAGGGCCACGCGTAGATGAAATTTAAAACCTGTTTGGGTTGGGGCAAGGGCGTGGCGAAAAGGCTCATTCTTGGAATAAACGTATATCCTGATCCATTGTTAGCGTTAGAGTAGCGTGTGTTCCATCTGAAAAAGACAATGCGCGGATTAAAGAGCTTTTGTGCTCTGCCCCCCGTCTTTGGCGGGCCATGAGGGCTACTGAATTTGCTATATATGAACGGGTTAAAATCTGCTCCAAAGCGGCCTCGCCTCTTGGAAAAAGCGCCCGGTATATTTCCCAGTAATTTCGCCACCGTTAAAAACTTTATGGCGGAGTTCGAAGCAGGACTTGAGTTGATTGATGTGTTAATTTTTTTTAGTTGGCTAAGGCATGCCGCCGATTAAATCATGCTAAATGTTAATATGAGACCTTTGCACGAAGAGTCTTTTTAATTCCAAATTAACAAGAAGGTATAATTTTTTTGTTAATGTGAAAAATAATGCTCTATTTGCTTCAGACCTTGTTCATTTTTAGCTTTTCAGCCTCTTTGTTCAAATAAAAGACGGTTTAACCCTGCTGAATCGATACGCCACGTTTCATGTTATAAGCCAAACAGAGTAAAGCAAAACGTGCTCGGTTACGTGCTTGTCCAAGGTATCTGGCTTTTGCCATTCCATAATGAAGTTTGAGTACGCCAAAGACACGTTCTACTGTGCAGCGTACTCCCGAGTTCATTCGGTTATGTTGTTTTTGCACTTCGGTTAACGGCTTGTTGCGATAAGCTCGTTCTAATACGCGGTTGCGAATACCTTTTTCTTTTATGCGGTTTTTATGGTTTTTGCTTTGGTATGCACTGTCAGCATAAACTTCTTTCTCGCTGCCGGTAAACAGACTTTCAAATAGTTTGGAATCATGCACGTTGCCCGCAGAATAATCATAGGTTTTTATAAAACCATCCTCTTCAACATTGATATGCGCCTTAAAACCATAGGTTGTTTTACGCTTACCATCTGAGCCATTTTTCACGTTATAAGCCGCTTCAGTGTCTTGTGTGTTTTTGCCATCTTTGCCTTTACCGGGACGATTTTGTTTTGCTTCAATTACACTTGCATCAATGATACTGACTTCGCCGCAGCGAATGAATAATCCCTGCTGAGTCAGTTGCTGGTTAATTTCCTCGAGCAATGTTTCATACAAGCCCTCGGCTTCTAGCAGATTACGAAAACGCCAGAAAGTTGAATGGTCGGGCACTGATTCACTTAAACTTAAATCAATGAAGCGGCGAAATAATAAATCTCTTGCACATTGTTTTTCCAGCCCAGAGTCACTCAGGCCGTACCAGGCTTGGAGTAATAACGACTTAAACATCATTAAAGGCGGCCAGGCTTTTTCACCCCGTCGCTTAATATGTATTTGTCTAAGGAGATGTTCGAGGCGCGACCAGTTTATTAAGTTATGTACATCATCCCGCTCTTCGAGCGCTGAATGTGTACAGACCAAGGCATCAGCGAAACTGGTTTGTTTTAAATTCTTCCAGGCCATTTAGTGTTTTTGTCCTGTCTTGTTGAATAGTGATATTATCTCATAAATATGAATTTAATGACCTTTCGTGCAAAGGTCTCTAATAATAATTATAATCGCGATCCTGACACTTTCAAACAATAAAGGGAGACCTTTGCACGACGTAGATTTTTCGTTAAGGCAAGGCAAAAATCGTCGAAAAAGCGCAGTTTACAAGAGTAAATGAGCATTTTGAGACTGTTTTTAACGCTGCTATAGCGGAAAAGATGCTTCGTACAAAGGTCTCAAAGGAATTTGGTAAGCTTTGTGAACTCTGATACACCTACCTTGTCTAGGCAAAAGGCGGCAATTTTGGTATTCGCCACGGGGATGGCTCCTTTGGGGGCGAGTTAATGGTTGATCAAGAGCTCGTCGAGCGTGTACAACAAGGAGATAAGCGGGCTTTTGATGTTTTGGTGCTTAAGTATCAACATCGTTTGATTAAACTTATATCTGGCTATATTCGCGATCAGTCGGAGGTTCAAGACGTGGCGCAGGAAGCCTTTATTAAAGCTTATCGTGCACTGCCAAAATTTCGAGGCGATAGCGCATTTTATACTTGGTTGTACCGAATTGCCATTAACACGGCAAAGAATTATTTGGTGTCGCAGGGGCGTAAGCCCAGAATGTTAGATATTGATGACGAAACAATGGGTGGTCTGCCAGCAAGCTGTCCAGAGTTGAGTGATATTGCAACGCCAGAGCGGCTATTACAGCGTGACGAAGTAGAGGAGGCGATATTTTCAGCTATTGATGAACTACCAGAAGACTTGAGAGTGGCGGTAACTTTGCGTGAGTTGGAAGGTCTAAGTTATGGAGAAATTGCTGAAGTTATGGAATGTCCAATTGGGACAGTGCGGTCACGTATCTTCAGAGCGCGTGAGTCAATTAATGATCGCCTTGGTGGATTGTTAAGGAACTAATTAATTATGAATAAAGACGTAGGTGAATCATTGTCAGCGATGGTTGACGGTGAGCTTGACCCAGGTAGCCAACATCGTATTATTGATGAGCTCATAGATAATGCAAATGCCAGGCAGGTTTGGCAGCGTTACCATATTATGCGCGACACACTTAAAAGAAATCTGCCTGACGCACTGGATCCTGGATTCTTTGATCGGGTGTGTGATGCCGTTGCGCAAGAGCCTGCACACCAGGCTCAGAGTAGCGCCAAGACGCGTAAAAAGCCCTTGTTCGGTTTTGGCTTTCAGCCCGCGTATGGTTTTGTTGCTGCGGCTGCATTAGTTGTTGCGGTTGTCACCGTAACGCAAATAGAGCGTAGCACCAAATCTGATGTCCCTCTGTTGGCGAGGTCGGATGTGCTATCTATTGATAAGCAAGCAGGGGTTGCAGAGTCATCTGTAGCTGTTGCTGATAAGTTGCCTACAGTTAATGATTCTCAGCTTTTTAGTTATTTGGCAAATCATACCGCGCGGTCGCGTAGTTACCCCATGCATGACGGGTTATTACCCTATGTACGTTCGGTTGAATATCAGGATGGACGTTAAATATCTTGTTTGATTTTTCGTTATCTTCTGCCAAGGACAAGCGCGCATATATGTCACGCATTATGATAGTTGTCTTGAGCCTATATAGTTTCGGCTCCCATGTTGCTATTGCTGATTCCTCGGACGGCATCAAACCTTGGCTGGAACGTATGGCAGTAGCCTCAACAGAATTGAGCTATAAAGGTCGCTTTATCTACAATCGAAATGACGATACATCGTTGATGGAAATTGTTCATGTGGCGGGGGAAAACGGGTCTCGTGAACGAATCGTCAGTCTCAGCGGAGAAGATCAGGAGCTGATTCGCGATCAAGAGGGTAAGGTCTATTTAATGAATGTGGGGCCACCGCTGTTGATAGACAAAGGTATGCGTGATATCCCATTGGCAGTGCGGTTAAATGATAATCTTGGTCGTCTATTAGAGCATTATTGTTTTGAACTTGAAAAAATGGATCGCGTTGCCGGGCGCAAAAGTCAGGTTATTTCAATTATGCCTATCGATAATAACCGTTATAGTTATCGTCTTTGGGTCGATGTTGAAACAGCATTTATAATACGATCTGAATTAAGCAATGAAATGGGTGATGTCATTGAACATATTATGTTTTCTGATATTGAGTTGAGGAAAAAACCGACAGACTCGATGTTAGAAGCGGTTTTGTATGATGAAGAGCTGGTTGTAGCCAACGGTAATGGTTCTAAAGCGCCATTGGAAAATGCGAATAAGCACAAGGGTTTATGGAATGTCACTGGCGCCCCGTTGGGTTTTCGTCAGACCGACAGCCAGGATAATGTTTCCCTTGGCACCAAGAAATCAGTTGCCTATCTAATGGCGTCCGATGGTTTGGCCTCCGTCTCTGTCTATATAGAGCCGCTTAAAAACGCGAAAAATGTATTGAAGGGCGCGTCACGTTCTGGCGCATTAAGCGTATATGGCAGAATTGTTGAGGATCATCAGGTTACTGTTGTGGGTGAAGTCCCTCCCGTCGTTGTTAAGCGTATTGGTGATGCTGTTATTAGATCCAAAATGAGCCAACGTCAGTGAAAGAGCATGCCCATGTTGTAGCGGTGGCCGATGGCGTGGCTTGGGTTGAAAAAGTGCGGCAAACACAATGTGGCGGTTGTAGTCTACGTAACGGCTGTGGTTCTGCAGTGTTGGCCAAGGTACTAGGTTCTCGCCGTAACCGTATCAAAGTGATTGATCCATTGTCAGTGCGCGTGGGCGATATGGTCGCGATACAGCTTGATGAGAGTGCTTTGCTAAGGGTCTCTTTTGCTGTTTACATGATGCCTCTATTCAGTTTGTTTGTTGGTGCCACAGTTGGAAAGTTTGCTTTTGCCCCAATACTTGCTGAATATACGGATGGTGTGGTTGCTTTATCTGCGATATTGGGTTTGTTCGTCGGTGCGTTGTGGTTGAAACAGTATTCTCGTCGTATTGCCAACGATAAGAGATACCAGCCTGTTATTGGACAGATTGTTGAGCCGTTTGAACCAATATTGGCTGCTAATTGTCCTAGTTAATGCATTGTTTTTGAGGGTGATGATTTAATGAATATATCTAGATTGAAACAAATTCCTGCATTCGTGGTTCTGATATCAGTTATGTCGGTATCTACGATAGCAAATGCGGCTGTGAGTGGTTTGCCTGATTTTACTGAGCTGGTCAAGCGATCGGCCCCGGCAGTCGTAAATATCAGCACAACACAGAAAATTAAAAATGGTTCTAATGGCGGGCCACATGGTGGCGTAATGCCTGACTTGCCTGAAGGCAGTCCATTTAATGATTTTTTTCGACGTTTCTTAGAAGAAGATGCGAATAAGGGTAGAGGGGAGTCTCTGCAAGAATCTCGTCCACGCTCTCTTGGCTCCGGCTTTATTTTTGATAAATCTGGCTTAGTGTTAACCAATCATCATGTTGTAGAAGGTGCTGACGAGGTTATTGTTAGATTAAGTGATCGTCGAGAGTTTATTGCAGAAGTGATCGGCAGTGATAAACGAAGTGATATTGCTGTATTGAAGATAAACGCTGATGAAGACCTGCCCGTGGTTGAAATTGGGTCACCGGATGATCTTCAGGTCGGTGAGTGGGTGCTTGCGATTGGTTCGCCATTTGGTTTTGACTATACTGTAACAGCGGGTATTGTTAGCGCGAAATCACGAAGTCTTCCAAGTGAGAATTACGTTCCTTTCATTCAGACAGATGTTGCGATCAACCCGGGTAATTCTGGTGGTCCTTTGTTTAATTTGAAGGGGCAGGTTGTTGGTGTTAATGCGCAAATTTTCAGTCGCACGGGTGGTTTTATGGGGCTGTCTTTTTCCATTCCTATTGATCTTGCGGTAGAAGTGAGTGATCAATTGCGAGATACTGGAGTCGTCGCTCGCGGATGGTTGGGTGTTTTGATTCAAGACGTGACATATGATCTAGCCGAGTCATTTGGTATGAAAAAGCCAGAAGGCGCTTTAGTATCACGCATTTTACCTGACAGTCCGGCTGAAGCGGCAGGATTTCATGTCGGTGATGTTATTTTGAAGTTCGGTGGTCGTTCTTTGTCTAATTCTTCTTCCTTGCCGCCAGTAGTAGGCCGTGTGAAAGTAGGAAACGAGGTCAAAGTCGATATTATTCGCGAAGGCAAGCCTAAAGTGTTGCACGTACGTATTGGTGAGTTACCGGGTGAGGCTGAAGCACGTCCAGTTAGCCTCAACAAGAAACCCAAGAGCAATAGTAAGTCAGTAGATCGTATTGGAGTCGTGGTTATCGATATGACGCCGCAGCAGCGTAAGCAGGCTGAACTGGGTAAATACGGCGTAGTGGCTAGCGCAGTAAGCCGTGGTCCGGCAGCGCGTGCCGGGGTTCGTGAAGGAGATGTTATCCTTAAAATTGACCAGGTTGATGTTGACAATTCCAGGCAATTTCGTGATCTGATCGAAGATCTTCCTGACGGTAAGTCTGTGCCGATTTTGGTGCAACGCAATGGTGGCCCTTTGTTCCTGGCGCTTAAAATCGAAGATAAATAAGGCTGTTTTGCGGTAYTAATCCRGTGTTAGTTGAGGCGMYATCTAGTTTAGATGTCGCTTGACCGTAATATCGTTTAAGATGGGCCCTTTTTTGGGCCCATCCTTATTTCAATGCAGCACATCCGTAATTTTTCTATTATTGCYCATGTTGATCATGGCAAATCAACTCTTGCCGATCGCTTTATCCAAATTTGCGGAGGGCTTACCGARCGTGAAATGGGCGCYCAAGTTCTYGATTCCATGGATATCGAGCGCGAGCGCGGTATTACCATTAAGGCGCAGAGCGTATCGCTCAACTATATCGCAGCCGATGGCSAAAAGTATCTGCTTAACTTTATTGATACGCCGGGGCATGTGGATTTCTCCTACGAGGTGTCACGTTCACTAGCAGCCTGCGATGGTGCGCTATTAGTTGTTGATGCCGCACAAGGTGTTGAAGCGCARACAGTTGCCAATTGCTACACCGCGGTAGATCTTGGTCTCGAAGTTATCCCGGTGTTAAATAAGGTTGATCTTCCTGCTGCCGAGCCAGAACGTGTTATTAACGAGATTGAAGAGATTGTTGGTATTGCTGCCGATGATGCCTTAAGCGTCAGTGCKAAAACCGGTTTGGGTGTCAAAGAGCTACTYGAACAACTGGTTAAGCGCGTGCCACCTCCGAAAGGCGACCCTGATGCGCCACTACAGGCCTTGATTATTGATTCGTGGTTTGATAATTATCTTGGTGTTGTGTCTTTGGTTCGAGTTGTTAATGGCAGCTTGAAAAAACGGCAACGTATCAAAGTGATGTCGACCGGGCGCAGCTATATTATCGATAGCCTTGGAATCTATACACCTAAGGCCCATCCGCAGGATGAGCTGAAAACAGGTGAAGTTGGCTTTGTCATCGCCGGTATTAAAGAGGTGGATGGTGCGCCGGTAGGTGATACCTTGACCGACAATGATCGACCTGCGGCGGAACCTTTGCCCGGTTTTAAGATTGCGCAGCCACAGGTTTTTGCCGGTTTGTTCCCGATTAGTGCCGAGAATTATGAAGACCTGCGTGATGCTTTGTCTAAGTTGCGTATCAATGATACCGCGCTGTTTTATGAGCCTGAGACATCGCAGGCGCTAGGTTTTGGTTTTCGTTGTGGCTTTCTTGGCATGCTCCATATGGAAATTGTACAAGAGCGGCTTGAGCGAGAATATAACCTCGAATTGATTGTTACTGCGCCAACCGTGGTTTATGAAGTCACGCAAATTGACGGCACCATTGTAATGGTTGATAACCCCGCCTTGTTGCCTGAGGTAAACAAGATCAAAATTTTGGCAGAACCGATTATTTTAGCCAATATTCTGGTGCCGCAGACACATCTCGGTGCGGTGATTACACTGTGTATGGAAAAGCGTGGTGTCCAAAAACGGTTAGAGTATCTCGGACATCAAGTGGCTCTCAGTTACGAAATGCCCATGAATGAGGTCGTGCTTGATTTCTTTGACCGATTGAAATCGGTTAGCCGCGGTTATGCCTCGCTTGACTACCACTTTATTCGGTTTGAGCCGGCTGATCTGGTAAAAGTAGATATCATGATTAACGGTGAAAGAGTCGATGCCTTGTCATCGATTGTGCATCGTGACCAATCTTATTCGCGCGGCCGGCTATTGGCTGAAAAAATGAAAGAAYTGATTCCACGACAGATGTTTGAGGTTGCGATACAAGCAGCTATCGGCAATCATGTGATCGCACGAGAATCTGTGAAAGCGCTGCGTAAGAACGTGACGGCGAAATGCTATGGCGGCGATCTCTCGCGTAAACGTAAGTTACTAGAAAAACAAAAAGAAGGCAAAAAACGCATGAAACAGGTGGGTTCTGTTGAGATACCACAAGAGGCATTTCTTGCTGTTTTACAGGTAGGGAGAAAATAATGCATTTTGATTTTGCTGCCATTATGTTGAGTGTATTGCTCATCAGCGGATTGATATGGGGTTTTGATTTGTTAGGGGCTGGACGCAAGCGTTGGGCACTGCTAAAACAAGTTAAAAACGAGCAGCGAGAGGCAACCGAGCAAGAGGCGCAGCTTCTCAAAGAGCCCATTATYRTCGATTATKCACGTTCTATTTTTGGCGTAATCCTCGTTGTATTTATTGTGCGTTCCTTTATTTTTGAACCATTTCGCATTCCTTCTGGCTCAATGATGCCAACCTTGGTCGACGGTGACTTTATTCTGGTGAATAAGTTTGACTATGGCATTCGTATTCCCGTGATCGACAAAAAATTGATCGACCTGGGCAGCCCGGAGCGCGGTGACGTGGTGGTGTTTCGCTACCCTAAAGAGCCTCATGTGGACTATATAAAGCGCGTTATTGGTTTGCCTGGTGATGAAATACACTATGAAGACAAGCGGCTGTATATCAACGGTGATCAGCTTGGCCTGGATGTAGTAGGAAAATATCCAGGATGGGGCGATAGCGATGAAATGAAGGGCGCTATGRTTTTGAACGAGAGTTTGGGCGAGATTGAGCACGAAATYTTGATCGATGAGCGACGCCGTTCACAGTTAGGCACWTTTATAGTACCTGAGGGCGAATATTTTGTGATGGGGGATAATCGCGATCACAGTAATGACAGCCGTTTTTGGGGTACTGTTCCTGATGAAAACCTGGTTGGCCGCGCATTTTTCATTTGGATGAATTTCGCGTCTTTTGGCCGTGTAGGCAGTTCTATTGAATAATAACGGAGGCGGTATCATGCTGACGACGACGAAGAAACAGCAACAAGGTTTTAGTTTGTGGGGGACGCTAATTTTATTAGCGCTGATTGCTTTTTTTGTCACCATTCTTTTGCGTTTGTACCCCGTTTATTACGAATACTTTAGTGTGTCATCGATAATGGATCGTATTGAGGGCGAGCAATTCGCTACTAAAAGCGAGATCGTTAAACGGCTCACTGCAACCATGCAGATCGATAATGTTAGACGCGTTAAGCTTGATGATTTTGATATCAAGAAAACAAAAACAGGCTTCACTGTGGTGTTGAATTACGAAGATCGTGTTGTAATGATGGGCAATATAGATGCGATTGCCAAATTTAATAAACAAGTTGAAACCTCATCGCGTTGAAGTTTAATCTCAAATCGATTGAAGCCTTACTGAATTATCGTATCGTCAATCAATCGTTGTTTGAGATGGCGCTAACCCATCGTAGTGCTAGCAATAAAAACAACGAGCGTATGGAATACCTGGGTGACGCGGTATTGGATTTAGTTGTTGCAGAAGATTTGTATCAGCGTTTCCCCGAAGCGGACGAAGGTGAGCTCAGCCGTATGCGTGCGTCCTTGGTTAGAGGTGATACCTTGGCTAAGTTGGCGCGAGCGATCAACATCGGCGACCATTTAATACTTGGCTCGGGCGAGATGAAAAGTGGTGGTCATCGCCGCTCCTCTATTTTGGCCGGAACCATTGAGGCACTGATCGGCGCTATTTACCTCGATAGTGGCTTCAACGCCAGCCAGGCTTTTGTTCGGCATTTCTATGCGGGTGAGTATGAAGAGCTTAGCCTTGCAGATGCCTTGAAAGATCCAAAAACACGTTTGCAAGAATATACACAGTCACGTGCTTTGCCTTTACCTGTGTATACCATCGTCTCTATTGTGGGCGAAGGACATGAGCAGATCTTTACTGCCGAGTGCGTGATCGATACTCTGTCACAAAGCGTCGTTCGCGGAAAGGGTGGTTCCAGGCGAAAAGCCGAGCAAGAAGCGGCTGCGACAATGCTGGAACGCTTAGGCGTTGACAAAACTCAATCCTGATTCATTTTTAACACGAGCATCATGTCATGACATTTCACTGTGGTTATGTCGCCATTGTAGGACGACCTAACGTTGGCAAATCCACTTTGCTGAATCGTGCGATGGGCCAAAAGCTCAGCATTACTTCACGCAAACCGCAGACCACACGACATTCCATATTGGGTGTTAAGACAAGTGATCATGCGCAAATTCTTTATATCGATACTCCCGGYYTGCACACCAAGGCAACAAAGGCGATGAATCGTTATATGAATCAAACCGCACTTAATACGCTTAATGATGTTGATGTCATTGCCTGGCTTGTTAACCCCGGTATTTGGACCGCAGACGAAGAGCTGATGCTGMGAAGCATGAGTGATATTAAAACRCCAGTGGTGTTGGTTATTAACAAGATYGATGACATGGCTGACAAAAATCAGTTGTTGCCCGAAATCGAAAAATTATCGACTAAGCGGGAGTTCGCCAGCGTTATCCCGCTTTCAGCAAAAAAAGGYACTAATATTGAGGCCTTTGMAAATACGATTACTCAGTATTTGCCAGAGTGTGAASCRCTTTTTCCGGAGGATCAATTAACCGATCGCAGTGCACGATTCCTTGCATCAGAAATTGTAAGAGAAAAGATTATGCGTCGTGTCGGTGAGGAAGTGCCGTATTCGATGACGGTAGAGATTGAGCAGTTTGGTGAGGAAAACGGTACCACCCATATTCATGCCCTGATTTGGGTCGAGCGTGAAGGACAGAAAGCAATTATTGTTGGCCAGGGTGGCAGTGTATTAAAAGAAGTCGGCCGAGCGGCGCGCTGCGATATGGAAGAATTGTTTGGCTGTAAAGTTTTTTTAAAGTTGTGGGTAAAAGTTAAGCGCGGTTGGAGCGATAATCTGCGTGCCTTGCAAAGTTTGGGTTATAAAGACTGACGCATGGCGTTATATTATGGCAAATAATAACACTGCCTCAACGATTCCTGCCTTTGTTTTACATTCACGGCCTTATCGTGATACCAGTGCCATAGTTGAACTATTCACCAAAACACATGGTCGTGTGACAGTAGTCGCGCGTGGCGCTAAGGCTGCTAAATGTCGTTATCGAGGTATTTTACAGCCCTTTCAACCATTGTTGGTGTCMTGGACTGGTCGTGGCGAAATGTTTACGCTTTGCGCTGCGGAAGAAGAGAGCTTGCCTTTTTATTTGACTGGGCAGAGATTGATTGTAGGTTTATATATCAATGAATTATTGATGCGAGCAATGGGYCGTGGTGATAGCCATGGCGCACTTTATAATTGTTATCAACACTTGCTCGAAAATATTTCTGCTGAAAAAACCAATATTGTTAGTACAAAACACGAGCAAGCGATCCGTTTTTTTGAAATGGACCTTCTTGCCGAATTGGGTTACGGGCTAATGCTTGGTCATGAGTCGGATACGGGTGTAGTGGTCAGTGCCGACTACCAGTATTATTATCATCCTTCGCGTGGGCCTTTACGGGTGGGTGATGATTCTATAGCCATCTCAACTTCTGAGGTGGAAATTAGTGGTAGTACTTTGCTGGCGCTGCATCGACGCGAGCTTAATTATCCTGATGAATTACGTTATGCAAAGCGTCTATTAAGAAAGACTTTGGCGTATCATCTAGGCGATAAGCCATTGCGTAGTCGGCGCTTGTTTCAGCACTATAGAAACAACGCTAAGCAAGATGAAACAACACAGCATGAGGTAAGCAATGACAACTAAGGTGACACCACACAGCCTGTTGCTTGGTGTTAATATCGATCATATCGCCACCATACGCCAAGCAAGACAGGGGCGTTATCCCGATCCAGTGCAGGCTGCTATTGAAGCGGAAGAGGCGGGCGCGGATGGCATTACTTTGCATCTTCGTGAGGATCGCCGGCATATACAGGATCGCGATGTTCGCATGCTTAAAGATATTTTGCAGACACGCATGAACCTTGAAATGGCCGTGACTGAAGAGATGATAGCCATTGCCTGTCGCGTCAAGCCGCAGCACTGTTGTCTCGTGCCTGAGCGCAGAGAAGAACTGACGACAGAAGGTGGTCTCGATGTTTTATCGCATATTGGCCGCATTCGAGATGCCTGTGCCGCCCTTGCTGCAGCTGATATTGAAGTGTCCTTATTTATTGATCCAGACAAAACTCAAATTGAGGCGGCTGCGGCTGCCGATGCGCCGGTTATAGAAATTCACACAGGCCATTACGCTGAAGCAAAAACCGCTTCAGAGCGAAAACGCGAGTTAGAACGTATCGCCGATGCGGTTAGCTATGGCCAGAAGCTAGGCTTGATCGTGAATGCCGGGCACGGGCTTGATTATCAAAATGTTAAGCCCGTCGCTGCTTTGTCGGGTATTCACGAACTTAATATCGGGCATTCAATCGTATCGCGAGCATTGTTCACAGGCTTAAAGACAGCAGTGCGTGACATGCGAAGTTTGATGCTTGAGGCGAGAGGCCAGTGATTTTTGGCATTGGCACAGATATCGTCGATATTCAGCGCATAGAAAAGGCACTCGCGCGCTTTGGTTCGCGCTTTGCCCAACGCTTGTTAAGTGCGTCAGAGTATCAGGAATACCAGTCGACTGCCCAGCCCTCTGCTTTCCTGGCCAAGCGTTTTGCAGCGAAGGAGGCCACGGTCAAAGCTATGGGCATAGGCTTTCGGCACGGCGTTAGACCCTCGCATATCTCCGTTCAAAAAGATGACGGTGGCAGGCCAACCATACAGTTGCTGAGTAGGGCGTGTGCCATTGCTGCCGACAAGGGTATTGCCCATATCCACCTAAGTCTTGCTGATGAACGGCGCTATGCCATAGCCTTTGCTACAGCGATAACTAAAGATTCATTAATAACTGCTTGAATAGTGATAGCATTTTCCTTTATACTTCGCGCCTTCGTTGCGGGGTGGAGCAGTTTGGTAGCTCGTCGGGCTCATAACCCGAAGGTCGTAGGTTCAAATCCTACCCCCGCTACCAGTTCTATAGACGGTTCAGATAAGTGGTTGTCATTGACAGCGATTTGCCTGAGCCGTTTTTTTATGCCGGCCTCTTTCATAGGTTTCCCCTGTGAGGCTATAGATAAATTTCCCGCCAAGATAGATTTACGATTGTGCCATAGCAGGGTGGAGCAATGGCTCGGATGTTGGCCTGGCATTTAAAAGGGTGGAACGCTTTWCCAGGTGATCSGTGACCGCTAAAAGATCATCTTTTAGCAGATTAGCGGNCATCCCATCTTTGATSRCTTGGRAGYGACYCTGGTTTGCTCGAATTTATAGCTTTTTARTACCARATMCTGTTGTCCTTGGAGCCTATTAAAATGCTTYGTATRTTCYGCGCAAAATTCCTGCACCAGATSATCACGCATAAAATGGGTTTTYAGGGCATTAAGTGTCAGCGCCACCGTCATCCGATACCGCAGTGGGGAKGGGTTGCATCGCAACATAGWTCCGCWRSMSGKTMGKKSMRMWAKKRRTSHGKYKTMRVRKRRKSRMSWCRAKWTKYSGSWWGKATKMCAWAWWMTMMRWMWYKMKRYWSCRMCACTMTCKTGAGAAAAACATTCCCATGTCCGTTCTATYCTGCGGGGASGCTCTAAGCCACGAATTATCATTCGAGGGGCAAAGAGCCTATATGGCGCATTACCGGCATTTAACTGGATATTGCACCAGTGAACGTGGGGCCGTTCTGGCTACCAGTCAGGGCGCGTTCCTGCTCCCCGACAGCCCATGATCAGGGGCGACTTTACTCTCCCTCGTGAACCCCATCGAGTTATGAGACTTCGTGCCCCTAACAACCCAGACACATTCTTGAATGCGATATTTGGCACGAAGATTATGGAATGTTATTGGAATCTTGCTAGAATAATTAGTGTTACAAAGATAAGGCATATTGAACCGTGTTTACGCCTGATTTTCAGATAACAGCCGCCCTCACAAAACTATTGATGAATATTGAGGCTTCTCGTCAGGCTGTTTCCAGCTTGCCGATAACGGTGCCGGTATTAACCTCGCTGCGCGAGTCCGCGCGCCTTACATCCACACATTATTTTACGCAAATCGAAGGCAACCGCCTGACACAGGAACAGGTGGAAGAGGTACTCCGTGGTGGAACATTCCCCCATTGAGAGCGCGATGAAAGAGAAGTCAAAAACTATTACCAAGCTTTGCATTTTCTTGACGCGCTTATAAAAGCCAAAACCGCTCGAATTAATGAGCGCCATGTTCAAACCCTGCATGGCTTGGTTATGGAAGGAAAAAAGTGTTCTTCAGCGTATCGCGATAGTCAAAATGTGATTAAAGACAGCGCCAGCGGTTCGATTGTTTATCTGCAGCCAGAAGCCAAAGAGGTATCGGCGCTGATGCTTGATTTAATAAACTGGATAAACGAAGAGGTCGGCAAAGCAGAGCTGCCTGTGCCCATTATTGCCGCTGTTGCGCATTATCAATTTGCCACAATCCATCCCTACTATGATGGCAATGGGCGAACGGCTAGATTACTCACGAACCTAGTGCTACACAAATCCGGTTATGGGCTAAAAGGCATTTATTCTCTTGAAGAATATTACGCAACGAATTTGCAAGCCTATTATAACGCTTTGAGCATTGGCGAGTCACACAATGACTATTTTGGGCGTGAGCAAGCCGATATTACCACTTGGCTTGTTTATTTCTGCGAAGGCATGGCTGATGCTTTTGCGCAATGTGCGCTTGCAAGCAAGTGAAGCGGCCAAAGGTGAAAAAACCGATCACAGCGCACTTTTACGTGAGCTTGATCAAAGACAAAAACAGGTGCTCAGCTTGTTTACTAACAGCAAATATATCACCACCCGCGAAATTGCAGAATTACTGAATATCCACAAGCGAACGGCACTGAATTTATGTAAAAAATGGGTCGATAGTGAATTTATCATTCAGCACGGCGATGCCAATAAATCCCGTAAATACGAACTCGCCGATGTTTGGCTAGCGCTGGTTTAAGAGAATAACAATGGAGCATAAGCAAATTAATAGGAGTACGGTGTTGTTTTTTGTATTTATAAACAAGCGTACTGCCTTCTTCATAAACCTTTGATACCAAAGAAACTTAAATATTGCTGGCTCCTCAATTTCCCTTTATTCTCTCATGCATCATTGCAGTGGATAAAGAAATGACAGATGAAATATTGACCTTGAAAGAGGTCGAGGAATATCTCAAATTGAATGACAAGACAGCTTACCGTCTTGCGGCTGAGGGCAGGCTCCCCGGATTCAAAGTTGGTGGTTCTTGGCGTTTTAGGCGTGAAGATATTCAGCAGTGGATTTTAGATAAAAAAGCAGTGATGAGCTGCGCGCAGTGAATTTATTAACCACTTTAAAGAAGTGCAACGCCTGAAAGCCCAGCAATCCAAAGGTGGGGGTAATGTAGATGATCTCGTGCAATAACTGGATTTTGAACTGGTCTTGTTTGCTTCAGCGGTCATTGATTACGACTATCATGGGCTTGATTGATAACATCACGGATGACAAACCCAGCAAACAGAAAATGACTCGCCAGCAAGTGATTGATATTATCTGCTCCAGTTCCAACCTGATGGATGAACGCCTAAATGAAAAAGCCATTCACCAAGGCTACGAGCAATTTAAAGTCGAAAAACCCGCCAAGGAACTCACTGTCATGGCTGAAAAACAATACACCCTCGTTCCCACGCTCCCGCGTGGGAATGCATACGGAGCTTAACTAATGGGTAGAAGTCGATACAAAATAACCGATCCTGAGCAGCCACACTTTATCACCCTAACGGTATTACATTGGATTCCTGTTTTTACACGGCCTGAAACTGTCAGTATTTTGTTGGAAGCATTAAAGTTCTTAGCTAAAGATGGTTTGAAGGTGTACGCTTATGTTGTGTTAGAAAACCATTGCCATTTTATTGTGCAAAGCAAGGCATTGGATCGTRACATTGCCCGCTATAAATCCTATACGGCAAAGMAAATGATTCAATATCTTTCTAAAAACAATGTAAAACAAATTTTAGAGCAGTTAGCTTTTTATAAAAAAGCCCACAAAATTGACCGTGCTTATCAGTTTTGGCAAGAAGGTGTACACCCTGAACTGATTCAAAACGATGAGATGATGAGGCAGAAAATAGATTATATTCATCATAATCCGGTTAAGCGTGGGTATGTAGATAAAGTCGAGCATTGGCGCTATTCCAGTGCCAGAAATTATTCTGGGCAGCAGGGGTTACTGGAGGTTTGCAGGCAATGGTAAGTACGGTATGCGTTCCCACGCGAGAGCGTGGGAACGAGATAAGAACTGGTGCGGATGGAAGAGCAGGTGCCGCTGCTAAAAAAATTAGCCCAAGGGCACGATATTTCGGGGTTAGCGGTGGATGAGTAAGAAGCACACTCCCTCATTCCCACGCTCCTGCGTGGGAATGAGATAATGGATGTTGCTTCAACATATTTATGGGGCGTTATAAATATATGAGTGTTTATGTTGTTGCTTTAGACATACAGTTCACAAGGTTTACAAATAAAAATATAAGGAAGTTAGTAGGTAATTAATAATGCTTATCAGTAAAATAAAAATAAGAAATTTTCGCCTTTTAAGAGATACAACTCTTGATCTGAAAAAAGATATTTCATTGTTAATAGGAAAAAATAACACTGGTAAGACATCTTTTTTGGTTCTTCTGGAACATTTTTTTAATAGTAAAAAGTTTCAATATAATGACTTTCCTATTTCTATTCGGAATGAAATCAATAGCATTAATAATGATACCAGAATTGATGATTTATCTATCCAGTTAATTATTGAAATTCAATATGATGGGAATGATAATTTGGAAGTCATTTCGGATTTCATGTTGGATTTAGGCCCGGATATTAAAACGGTAAAAATATTATTTGAATGCGGCATTGAAAAAAATCTATTATTAAAAAAAATTGAAGGGATTGAAGAAGATGAAAAAGTAAAGTTTATAGTAAAAAACCTGAACAAATTCCTGAAAACTAAAATATATGCATTTGACGATAGCGAACACCTAGAATGCGAAGACTATTTTACGGAATATAGGCATAAGCTAATTCCAAAGGATTTAAAAAATGTTACGAATTTAATAAATATACAAATCATACATGCTCGCCGTAATGTGGCTAGTTCAGAAGATAGTAATAGTAAAACTCCATTAGCTACGCTAACAACCGCTCACTTTAACAGTAAAAATGACAGTGAGCTTCCAGATGACAATATTAACGCTATTAACACCCTTGTTTCAAATATGGATAAGAAGTTAGAAGAACAATACGATCCTATCTTTGAAGTTTTCTTAAAAAATGCTCAGGACTTTTTGAATATAAGTAATCTTAATGTTAAATCAGATATTCAGTCGAAGGCACTATTTGAAAACTCATCACAAGTAACTTATGGTCATAACAACGACATTTTACCTGAACATCTTAATGGGCTAGGTTACATGAACATACTCTATCTTCTGTTAGAGATAGAGAGAAAAAAAGACCTCTTCGAAAAACAGGACAACAGTATAAATTTATTGTTCATAGAAGAACCAGAAGCTCATACTCACCCACAAATGCAATATGTTTTTGCAAAAAATATTAAAGCTGTTCTCAATAAAATAAATAATTTGCAAACACTGATTACTTCACACTCTTCTCACATAGTGTCGCATTCCAATTTTGAGGATATTAGGTACTTAAAAGTAGAAGATAATAATGTTGAAATAAAGAACTTTCACACGGAACTAAAAAAGAAATATTCGAAAGAACCAGAGCATTTCAAATTTCTAGAGCAATATTTAAACATACAATCAGCCGAATTGTTTTTTGCCAGCAAAGTGATTTTTATAGAAGGCATAACAGAGCGTATGCTCTTACCGCTTTTTATTCAGCAATTTGATAGTGACAATACAAAAGACGATAAAGAATATATCCCCCTTGCATCACAGAATATATCAATATTAGAAGTTGGGGCAAACGCAAAAGCTTTCGCCAAGTTTCTTGAGTTTTTAGATATTCAAACACTCATAATTACTGATATTGATACAACAAAACCACAAACTTCTGAGGCTGGAAACGCCATATATAAAGCTTGCCCTGTCGGTAATGGGGACTACACAAGTAATGCAACATTGCGATACTTCCTAGATTCACCAAAAGAATTTAAAGATAAAGATTGGGGAGAATGGTTTAAAGGGTTGATTGATGACTCACTAACAAGCAAACATAATAATATAAAAATAGCCTACCAATCTAAAGAAAATTCCCACCATGCAAGGAGTTTTGAAGAGGCATTCATAAGTTTGAATATAAAAAAAATAAAAGATAACAGTGATGTTATCTTGGGGTTAAAGCTAAAATCAGAACTGGATAGTAATACTGACATGTATGACCTCACAAATAAAATAATAGATAAAAAGTCTGACTTTGCTGCTTCATTGTTATTCCTTGCTTTATCAAAAGACACTCAATGGGAAACCCCTCAGTACATTAAGGAAGGGTTGAAATGGATAACAAATTAGAACCTCTTGACGAGATTAAAAAATGTATTACGGATAATGATAATTTTGTACTCCAAGGTGGAGCAGGTAGTGGAAAAACAGAAATCCTGAAACAAACTCTGGAATACCTCGCATCAATTTATCCTGATAAGAAAATTGCATGTATAACGCATACAAATTTAGCTGTAGATGAGATTAAATCTCGTGTTGGTGAGGGATATACAATAAGCACAATACATTCATTCCTTAATGACTGCATAAAGGATTATAAAAAGAACCTCCATGAAGTTATTTTTGAATTGTTTCGAGTAAATTCAATGGAGCGTGAAGCAATAGATAATTACGCTGACGAAAAAGAGCAAAAGGCAGAAGAACATAAAAAATATAAAAAAATATACGGGAAATATGCTTCTCGTTTATTTGCAGTACAAAAAAGCAAGGCCGCTAAAGTTGAAGGGAAACGAGATTATGATAAAGACTCTGTAAGATATAATGAACTTTTGAACAGCAAAATAAACGAGTTAAATTCTAAAATCCTAACGCAAATAAAAGATAAAGAAAGTAATCAAATAAAATATAACGACACTAGATTTAATAGCTTTCGTGATTTTACTTATGGACATGATGGATTGCTTGATATCTCAGCTCTTTTATTTGAAAGATATCCAGCTATTGGGAAAATACTACAGGATAAATTCGACTATATATTTATTGATGAATACCAAGATACTAATGAGAAAGTAATTGATATATTTTTGAATAAATTTCCCAATAAAGATAAAATATTAATTGGTCTGTTTGGTGATTCTATGCAGGCAATTTATGGAGATGGCATTGGTGATGTAGACGCTTATGTTGATGATGCAATCTTAAAAAGAATTAATAAAGAAGATAATTATAGATGTTCTGAACAAGTAGTAAAATTCATTAATAATCTACGGGATGATAACTTAAAACAAGAAGTGGCGTTCAAAAAAAATGAAGACGGATCAGATGAAACCCTTTCAGAGCGACAAGGCAGTGTAGAGTTCTACTATTCATATTCTATAGAAAAGCCACCGTCAAAAAGCACACCAGAAGAAAAGCAGGAATACAAAGGCAACTATATAAAAGCTCTGGATCACCTGATTTCTAAATCACTAAACGGCGAGAAGAATTATAGGCAGTTAAAACTTACAAATAAATCCATTGCTTTTGATGCAGGCTTTGAGGTTCTCTATAATGTATTTAATGAACGCTTTACAGATAACAAGGAAGCTATGGATAATGACCTTGCTGTCCTTCAATTAACAGACCTCTTTGAACTTTGTAATGCTTATAAACCTCATAGTGACTCTGGGTTATCTCCTGATTATAATTTAGTGCTTTATAAATTAAAAAAACAAGGTGTTGGTATTAAGAACATCGCAGACAAAAAAGAAATAAAGAATAAATTTGACACTGTAATTAATTCTGAATTGAGCTTATTTGAAACCTTATAAAAATCATTTGATCTCAAATTAATGAAAAAATCTGAACAATATCTAGGCTATTTAGAAAGACGAAAAACATTCCTAGAAGAAATATCAAACGATGCAGAATTCAAGATCTTCAGAACTCTTTATTTAGCAGGAAAAAATACTCTCCCTAGAATAAAAGATAAGCTTCCTGATTTGGATGAATATGAATTTAATGAGTTAAAGAAAAAAGTACAGAAAGAAGTGTTTTACAACGACTTGTTTTCTGACAAAATTAATTTCCAAGAGTTGTTAAATTATTTTAATTATCAGAACGAATTTACTCAGTTTATAACCATGCACAAAACAAAAGGTTCGGGTATAGATAATGTGCTGGTGGTACTCGATGAGTATTTCTGGCATGAATATAATTTTAGACATATATATTCTGGTGAAGCAGACGCTGACAAGAAGTGGAAAAACCAAAAACTGTTTTACGTTGCATGTTCACGGGCAAAAAATAACCTGAAAATAGTTAGGCTCATTTCTGATGAATGCGAAAAGTCTGAACTGGAAGCCTTTTTTGATAACATTACTGAAATCATGATTGAATAAGGCTGATTCTTTAACAGGGGAATCAAGGGGGGCAGTGTACTTGAAAAATACTTGTTACTTGCTTCAAGTACACTTGATTACTCAATAAATAGTGAGTAGCTTGTGCTGCGCCCACCGCCAGCGTTTTTTTGTAATGCACCTCGATCGATTAGGTCTAGTATGTCGCGGTAGGCAGTGTCTTGTGAGCATTTTGCTAATTTTGCCCATTTTGACGTTGTGAGCTTACCTTCGAAACCATCAAGTAATCGATTCAGTACTTTTATTTGCCGTTCATTCAATGCCTCTGTCGCGAAGCGTTCCCAGAAACGTGCTTTGTCTAAGACTGTGCTTAATATTTCTTGTGCACCCTCTATTGCGTCTAGTAAACAGGTCAGAAACCAGTCTTGCCAACGTGTCACATCAAGCTCGCCTTTCTGTGTCCATTCTAATGTGTCGTAATAACTTTTATGTTCACGAATGATTTGCGCTGACATGCTATAAAAGCGTTGGCCTGTTTTTTCTGAACGGGCAAGTGCCATATCCGCAACCGCACGGGCTATTCGACCATTGCCATCATCGAATGGATGGATGGTTACAAACCATAAGTGCGCAAGCCCAGCTACTAAAAGGGGATCCATATCTCCCGTTTGTTCAAACCAGCAAAGGAACTTTACCATTTCATCAGCTATCTGTTGTGCTGGTGGTGCTTCATAGTGTATTTTTTCGTGACCTATTGCGCCTGAAACGACTTGCATGGAGCCATCACTATCATTACGCCAACTTCCAACTTGGATGTTAGTCATACCACTTCTGCCAGTTGGAAATAACGCCGCATGCCACGCAAAAAGTCGCTCTTCGGTTAGGGGCGTATCATAGTTTTCAGTTGCATCGAGCATCATTTCGACCACGTCCTCAACGTTGCGGTCGGCTGGGACAAGCCCACTAATATCCATACCAAGTCTTCTTGCAATGGATGATTTGACTTGGTCGCGTTCTAGGATTTCGCCTTCAATTTCGCTTGATTTAATGACATCTTCGGTAAGAGTGTGAAGATTGGCTTCATTGCGCAGTTCAAAGCCGAGGACTTCCATTTTACCTAGCAAGCGTCCCTGTTCTCGTGAAACGTTTGCTAGCAGTTTAGCTAGGGTTCGTTCATCCCAGTTTAAATTAGGCCAATCCTTTTTTTGCCATAGATACATCTTTTAATCTCCGCTTATTATGCGGAAATAATGGCCGATATTCTCCGCATTGGCAAGAAGAATCTCAGTAAATTATGCGGAGATTAGGGTTGATATTCTCCGCACACTTTTTTGTTCTTTTTCTTTTCGGCGGCGTTTGAGCACTTTGTCGATAATAGCCATGGATGGTGTGAATGCAGGTATTGCAGGAGCAAATACTTGTTAATTTTGACCACTGTTTCGCCAGTGGATTACGACCAAGGAGATTCCTTGGAGGCTTTCTTGTTTGAAAATTCACGCATATTTAAATCAAAGGGTCAGATACCGTCTTGGAGATCAAGGGTTTTCTGCGATAAGATTTGGATTAAAGGGCGTATTATTTTTCAGTACGCCATAGATGATATGGACG
>NVRF01000022.1 GCA_002400775.1 Gammaproteobacteria bacterium | reverse complement strand
ACCGCGAAAAACTCGTCATTCCTTAACTCCAAATCAATTATTTAATCACTCCTTCGTACCTTTAATATAAATAATTGCACTTATAGCTTGAATTCGCGGTCTGATATCTTGTTATTTGTCTTTCGTTTCGCCAGTCGATGATACAAAAAAAATGTATACCTTTGATTGCTGTGGAAATTATTTGTTCGACAGTCGCCTAATTATGCCCATTGGTGGTTGTTAGCGCCACAAAGTGGACAATATATTTTTTGTGTTAACACTTGAATTATGGATCATAATAATGAAAAAGGATTTGGCAGAAAAAATCAGTTTGCTCCCGCTAAAAATATTTGCAATACTCGATAATAATCTGCGTAAGTTACGGTAACACTGTTTACCTAAAGAATTTGAAAAAATGCGGAAAGGCGAATGGAAATAAAAATATCAACAATGTTAATTAGTTATGAATGAGTTTAGATACACTTACTCTCAACTATTATCTCAGTCAATCGGTAAGTTAGTTGCGTCGCATTATAGCCTTCTCGAAGGCAATAGCTGCCAATTTTATGTGTTGGGTTTGCATGATAATTATTTGATTGAGTGTAATCACAGTAAATATATTTTACGGGTATACAGAAATGATTGGCGTTCGTTAGAAGAAATACACTTTGAACTTGAGCTTGAGCTATTGGCTTTTCTTGGTGAGAGAAATGCACTTGTTGCTTGCCCACTGCGCACCAAAAATGAGGAATTATTTTTTTCTGTTGATAGTCCAGAGGGTGTAAGGGCAGCGGCGCTATTTTGTTATGCTGACGGCTATGCACCTGGAAATGAGATTTCGATTGAGGAAAGCGTATTGCTGGGCAAGGCTGTTGCAAATGTACATCAAGTAGCTGATATGTTTGAAACAAGTTATACTAGGCAGGTTTTGGACGTTCCCTACTTGCTTGACGAGTCTATCGTGGCAATAGAGCCATTTCTCGAAATAGAAGCATTGGCTTACATTAAGACACTTCAAAGAAAAATTAAAGACACTTTGCCATTGCTCTCTCACGAGGTGGGGAATTATGGTGTTTGCATAGGTGATGTTAACCCAACTAATTTTCATATTAATGATAAAAATAAAATTACTTTATTTGATTTTGATCAGTGTGGTTATGGTTATAGAGCCTTTGAAATTGGTAAATTTATGTCTTCAATTTGCTCTATAAAAAATAAAGATAGAGCTGTAAAAGCATTTATGGATGGTTATCAGAAAGTGCGTAGTTTAAGTCAGGAAGAAATTTATACAATACCGTATTTTGAAATAATTTCAGTTATTTGGGTCATGGCAATTCACGCTTATAACGCAGATCGAATTGGCTATAAATGGTTAGAAAAATCATTTTGGAATAAACGTGTAGCTGTTCTTAGAGAGTTGGATAGCCTGTTGTTTAATTATGATTAGTTTTCTGAAATAACTGAAATAGGATATTTGAACAGCAAGATGAAACTTGAAAAGCATATAGATATCGAAACTTCAGACGAAACGGCTGTTGATATACTTGGTGAATCCGCAGAATTAAGTAAACAGGCTATTAAGCGGGCTATGACGAAGGGTGCTGTTTGGTTAACGAGAAATCAACATACGCAGCGTGTCAGGCGAGCTGATAAAAGTTTGCGATCAGGCGATCAGTTGCACCTCTATTTTGATGAAGAGGTTTTAGGGCAACAGCCGAAAAATGCTGTGTTGATTGCTGATGAAGGTCTCTACAGCGTCTGGATTAAACCTTATGGCATGCTAAGTCAAGGGTCGAAATGGGGTGATCATTGCACTATCAATCGTTGGGTCGAAAAAAATCTATTGCCTCAACGCGCCGCCTTTATTGTACATAGATTAGATCGTGCTGCGGCAGGGTTGATGATTGTTGCGCATCAGAAAAAAGTGGCCGCTTATTTTTCTAGGCTATTTGAGCAGCGTCAGGTTGAAAAAAATTACCAGGCGATAGTGTATGGTCAGTTTAAAGAAGATAAAAAATTCGATTCTGATATAGACAATAAATCTGCATTGAGTCGTGCAAAACTTCTTAAGTACGATGCAGGGAATGATCAGTCTTTGCTTGAGGTCTCAATAGAGACAGGCAGGAAACATCAGATTAGACGGCACTTGTCAGAAGCAGGTTTTCCGATAGTGGGGGATAGGCTTTATGGTGATGTTAACGACGCGCTTGATAGAAATCTGTGCCTGATATCTTGTTATTTGTCTTTTGTTTCACCAATCGATGATACAAAAAAAATATATATTTTGCCTGAAAGCATGTCGCCTGAGGTTTTTATATCGCAGATTAATGCTTTTGGTTGTTGAATAGTTTTGCGCAATTTCGACCTTGGTCTTTCGCCTGATATAAGGCGATGTCAGCCTGCTCAATTAATTTTTGCCAGTGAACTGCATCAGAATTCTGTTTAGGCTCGTAACCACTTACTCCAGCACTTGCCGTTAAGTAGTTATAATTTGATTTCTCGTGCTTGTAGCATTTTTTATGAATGCTGTTAATGATTCGTTTAGCCAGGTGTATTGCTTTGGCTGACTCTGTTTCAGGTAATAGCAGCAATATTTCTTCGCCACCATAACGGTATAAACGGTCAACGTTGCGGATAGACTGCTTAAGCAGGTTAGCAAATTCTATTAAGCATTTGTCACCGGCTAGGTGGCCGTAGTGATCGTTAAAAAGTTTAAAGAAATCGATATCAATTAAGACAATGGAGAACGGTCGTTTATATCGTTCGGCTAATTGTTGGGTTTGCTCTAAATCGATGCTCATGGCGCGTCGATTACCGATTTCCATTAGGGGGTCGGTAAGTGTCATTTCTAGCAGGTGTTTATTAAGACTTTCAGTACTGTCGCTTTCAGCCGCCTTGCCTAGCAACGCAGCGCGTCGCTCAAACTGTAAGTGGTTTGCTTCAACGAGATCAGAATAGGTGATGATGCCTGCCAGTGCTTGATGTTCATTAAGTACTGGCAGATGCCTTATCTTTTGGCTGCGGCATAATATCGTTGCGTCAAATAATGACTCGTTTTCATGAATGCTAATGATGGGAGCGCTCATCATGGTATGCGCGCGTATTTCGTCAAGAGATCCGGGTAAATGTTTTGCTAAACACCGTACTACGCTACGCTCGGTAATCATGCCAATGGGGTAATTATTTTCTACAACCAGTACGCACGATATTGTGTGCTGGTTTAGAGTGTTTATGATCTCAAAAAGGTCGGCGTTAATGTCCACTGAAATTACAGGGGATGACATAAATTCTTTTACTAAGGTTGACCTGGGTAATGCTGACTTTTTATTTTGCATTCGTTTTGTTTTTGTGTGTTTTGCTTATTATTTCTTCAATCTACCATGCTAGACGTATAAAAGGGTAGTTACCCTACTGCTAGCAGGGCTAATTGATGCGTGAGTCCTCGCGCTGCGTAGTGCAGTGTTTCCTACTGAATGCAGATATAGACGCAAGCAGCAAGGTAGATGTAAGGCGAGTCCTCGCCGGGATTGTGGTGCTCTCTTAAGAGAGCACCACAAACACTACACTAGTATTTGACAAGGTGGCTAATCTGTATCGTTTGCTTCTTTTAAATGTTCTAGCCGCTCTTGTTCTTCAGCCAGAACCGATTTGATATCTTCCAGCACAGCATCGACATCGGCGGCTTCGGTACTTTCATCAAAATGGCCTGTTAGCTCGGTATCCGAGTGTAGTCGACCATCTTCGTATAATGCCCAGATTTCCTTGGCATAATGGGTATCGAGCAACTCAGGAGCGTACTGGCTGTAGTAGAGGGTCATATTGTTCACGTCGCGCGCCAGCATTGATTCGGCATTGTTGTTTGCTGCGGCATCGACAGCTTGTGGCAGGTCGATAATAACCGGGCCGTTTGCATCTACTAACACGTTAAATTCGGATAGATCACCATGCACCAGCCCGGCGCAGAGCATGCGTACGACATACTGTATGACGATGGCATGATCTTCCAGAGCTTGTTCGGTAGACATAGTGACATCGCTCAAGCGTGGTGCGACCTCGCCATGCTCGTCTGTGACCAGCTCCATCAATAAAACGCCATCAAGGCAGTCGTAGGGTTGTGGTACGCGCACGCCTGCCTCGGCGAGGCGATAGAGCGCATCGACTTCTGCATTTTGCCAGGTCTCTTCCTGTTGCTTACGACCAAACTTAGAGCCTTTTTCCATGGCGCGGGCGCGGCGGCTATTGCGCACTTTGCGGCCTTCTTGGTATTTCACAGCTTGTTTGAAACCGCGCTTTGCTGCTTCTTTGTAAACCTTGGCGCAGCGGATCTCATCGCCGCAGCGCACGATATAGACATCGGCCTCTTTACCGCTCATTAGTCGACTGATGACTTCATCGACTAAGCCGTCATCAACCAGGGGTTGGATTCGTTTTGGGATTTTCATGGCGCTCTTTTACCTTATTTGAGCTTGAAAGGGAATTAATGGGAGCGAAGTGGCGGTTTTAAAGCCGCTAAATTCCATGTGTAGCACCGAATACGCCTAATTTGCCTCTGAAGTAGAGTAACTGTAACATCGTGGCGGGTATAAAAAATGATTAAGCAATCTTAATTAAGGGGGGGGATATGAGCATTTTTAGCGCTATTATGGCCAAAATTGGTTTTGGCGACGATAACAAAGAAGCAATCATAGCCGTGACATCCCGATGTAATTACCGAAGTTACCTCTGCGGCTCTAGTTGTTTCTATCCCGGTGGCGATGAACTCGGTTGATGTGATGGCTAAGCTGGAAGGCTTGGCAAGCGCAAACCCGGTACAACTTAATTGGAAGAGCTCTATTGTTAATTTGTTGAAACTGTTTGGGCTGCATAGTGGTTTTGGTGTGCGCTAGGAGCTGGCGACCGAATTGGGTTGCCCTGCGGGCTAGAGGGCTGATTCTGCACAGATGAATATGTGGTTGCACAAGACGGTGTTACAAAAACTGGCTGATAATGGTGGCAACATCCCTGCTGATCTGCTTGATTGATCAGCGCTCTTGTTTGATCTGCATAGCGTAGATATTGAAATGATAAAAAGGGGCTTATGTGTGCAGCCCCTTTTTTTCTCTAAGCCAATAGTATTGAAATTTTAAATGGCTTGGTCAGTACCAAAATCAAAATCAGAGTTATTAGAAAGCCTTAGCGTCTTTTTTTGATTTCTTGGCTGCTTTTTTTTCTTTTGCTGTCATAGCAGGTTGTTTTTTTGTTTCCTTCTTGTTTTTTTGTTCTTTACTCATGTTATGTGCTCCTGGTAATTAACAAATAATATTTAGAGTTTGTTTTGGTGTTTCCCTTGGCAATACTGCATCGCTGATGTGCTGCAAGTGCGTACAATTATTGAAATAAACCGAAGGCGCAGAACGTTAGGGAAAGGCCGCTACTCGGTAACGAATATACTGAAGCCAGCGGAGAAGGTATATGCTGACCACTTTAACATAGAAAGTATTAGTGAAGCGGGTAAAGCTTTCTCGAGACTTTTGCACAAAGCATCTTTTCCGCTATGGCGGCGTTAAAAATAGTCTCGTACCCCAAGGGCACGCAGAAATGCTCATTGACTCATGTAAACTCGGCAACTACTCCCCCCAGCCTTGTCTCCTGAGTCGCTCTATCTCTTGCATCCCTGCAGTCGTGCGCTTTCGAGGTGTCCCCCTCAAGGGGGTATTGAACAGAACCCTTGGGATATGAGACTATTTTTACCTTGCCCTAACGAAAAATATACGTCGTGCAAAAGTCTCTTTTAATAATTCTAGTGGATTTGGCTGCGAGTTGTTATTTTTATTGGTTTTTTATTGTTGGTATTTTAATTCGTTGGTTTGATAAATGAATAGATCTATAAAGTCTGCCTTATTGTCGGCGTTTATATTCCCTGGTGCTGGGCATATTTTTTTAAAAAAATATTTCATTGGCGCTATATTGACGGGTGCTGCATGTGGCGCCCTGTATGTTATTGTTTCAAAATCGCTAGAGCGGGCTATGCTAATAGTCGATAAAATCGAGAATGGTGAAGTTCAATTGGATATTGCTACGATTGCAGAATTAGTATCGAAGCAGCCCATAGGTGATGACGCGCAACTGCTTAATATTTCGGCTGCTGCTTTGGTCATTTGCTGGGTTGTAGGTGTTGTCGACACTTATCGAGTCGGCCGTTTGCAAGACCGTAAGAGTCTTAAGTAAAAGATAATGAATGGTTTTGAGTTAGATTCGCGATTGGTAAAAGATTGCTATGTTCTCGGCAAATTAAATGTCAGTTTTTTGCTATTGATGAATAATTCATTAGTGCCCTGGTTTATTTTGGTGCCACAGACATCTGAAGCTGAGATAAGCGATTTATCTAAAGTAGATCAAGCTGGTTTGCTAAAAGAAATTAATGTGTTGTCGGCTTTTGTAAAAAGCAGCTTTGACATAACGAAGCTCAACGTTGCCGCGATCGGTAATATTGTCAGTCAGTTACATATTCATGTTGTGGGTCGCAATCCTTCGGATTACTGCTGGCCCAATGTTGTGTGGGGTACTGTGGAACGTAAGCCATACTCGGATAAACGAGTTGAAGAAATAACAAAAGCATTATGCAAGCAACTTGGCGATCGATTTTTGCCGTGTTGATAAAATTACTGTGTGTGATGAGATTTATACGTTTTTAAATGGCTGATGAGATTATGTTATTAGTAAGGTTTGTTTTCGTTAGCGAAGATTTTTCATGATGGTTTCTTGTTTATTGATAATTCGTTGAACTTATATTTTTTAAGGAAATTTCTGTCGCTATGCACAGTCTTGGTAACTCATTTCGTAAACGTTGGCATAGTCTTGTTGCAAACCCTAAAGCAATGCGGCGATTGTGGGGGGGTGTTTATTGGCAGGAAGATGAGAGTGGTGTTCGTACTGTCTCGTGTCAACATTGCCCGCGGTTTGATCGGAATAAAAAAGCATGTACCGTTGTATTTGGTACTCCGCTTAGAAAGTGTGTCGTCGCCAGTATTGAAGCGCATTTGTATGACTGTAAAAATAAACAGGTGCTTGAGATAGGTTACGGTCGATTCTCTTTGGGTCGCAACCTCGTTACCCGTAGCGGTGGTGTTTGGACAGGCATCGAGCCTCAGCAGGCAAAAGATAAGATCCCCTCATTAGGCAAAGGCGGCTATGGCCATGCCGCTGAAATTCTCTTCCCGGATAACACCTTCGACCTCATTTACGGTGTACAAACGATGGAGCACTGGGGGCAAAAGTGCAATGGGTGTAATAGGGAGCCATCTGACTACGCGGAGTGTATGGCGGAAATATATCGGGTGCTAAAACCAGGTGGAAGCATTTATTTTGATGTGCCGATGCATTTTCATGGGCATGAGATGTTTATTATGGCGGACCTAAATAGGATAAAAGGGTTGTTCCCCGATGCGCTCTGGAAAAATCTGGTGTTGGAGAAATGGCGTTATAGTTATGAACCACTGGAACGGTATGCGCCGTACCCTAAACTGTTTCCGGAATGGAAGATGGAGATCAGCAGTTATTCTGATGAAGAGATGGAGAAGGCGAAAGAAGAGCCTATTTATTTGTTGGCTATCACCGCAGAAAAAATAAGTAAATCGCTTTAAGGGCGTCTCGAAAAATTGATCTTTTGATCTTTACGGAAGTTGAAAATGCGCTCTAAATGCTCATTTGTCCTGTGTGAATTCGGCAACTGCTCCTCGGCTTTATCTCCTGAGCCGCTCTTAATTCGATAGGCGCTTTATGACCTTGCAGCGAAGGCTGCCTTTATGAAGACGGGTATTAATTTCGTTGCCGGGTTCAACTGTATTAGCATCAGTAATCACATGATTAGTATCTACGCGAGTAACAATGGCATACCCGCGGCTTAACGTGGCCAAAGGGCTGATGGTGTTGAGGTTATGGCTAACATGGTGGAATCGTTGCCGGACCAATTTTAAATGCTGTTGGCATGCCAGGTGAAGACGAGCGTCAAGCGATTGTTGTTGCTTGTGCCAATGTTGTAGGCGATATTTTGGATTCTGTTGCAGGGTGCGTTTAGTGAGGGCGGTAACGCGTTCTGTGAGATAACGTTGTGTATGTCGCTGCGAGGTGAATAAGCGTTGTTTTAGTTCCAGTAGTCGATGCGCTTGCAATTGTAGCCATTGACCTGGCTGGCGTTGGCCTAAACGTCCTTCAAGCCAGTCTAGCTGTTGTTGCCGTTGTTGCAATAATCCTTTCATTTCCGCTAATAGTTTTTGTTCTGCAAGTTTGAGCTGTTGCAGCATTGCATTTTGATCAGGTGTAACAAGTTCGGCTGCGGCAGAGGGTGTCGGCGCTCTTTCGTCGGCGACAAAATCAGCAATAGTGAAGTCAATCTCGTGGCCGATGCCACTAATGAGTGGAATGTGACAATCAAATATGGCACGAGCCACTATTTCCTCATTAAAGGCCCATAGATCTTCGAGCGAACCTCCACCACGGCTCAGAATCAGTACATCGCATTCATTGCGTGCGGTGGCGAGTTTAATCGACTTGGCAATTTTGGTGCCGGCCCCTTCGCCTTGTACTGGAGTGGGGTAGACAATTATCGGTGTGATAGGGAAGCGGCGCTTTAGTACGCTGAGAATGTCATGCAACGCGGCACCGGTAGGTGAGGTGATGATGCCGATTTGCTGCGGGATTTGCGGCCATTCTTGCTTGTGTTCAGCATTAAATAAGCCTTCGGCATGGAGGTTCTGTTTGAGTTGTTCATAGGCCTGTTGCAAAGCACCGGCGCCGGTTTCTTCCATGCGGTCGACAATAAGCTGAAAATCGCCGCGGCCGGGGTAGAGGCTGACGCGGGCACGAACCCTAACCAGCATGCCGTGTTCCGGATTAAAGCGCAGCCCTTGGTTATTACCCCGAAACATCGCGCAGCGTACCTGTGCACGGTCGTCTTTAAGCGAAAAATAGATATGGCCAGAGGAAGGTCGGGCCAGGTTGGAGATTTCGCCTTCCACCCAAATTGAGGGGAAACGGGATTCCAGTAGTGCCTTGGCTTGACTATTTAGCTGTGATACGGAATAGACGGAATCTGGGTCGCTGGAATCACCATAGCCGCTGTCTAAATCAAATTCATTCATGCTCGGCATGATAACGCAGAGAGCGGGTATTGTGCGGATCGTGAATTTAAGTTTACCAGGCCTACAAGTCCTTGATAGAATAGGCTGTTTACTCTTTTGGTGAACGCATGCGCATTGTCCAAGAAGCTCTGACATTTGACGACATCCTCCTGTTGCCCGCGCACTCAACTGTGCTACCCAGGGATACACAGTTACAGTCGCGCCTGACGAGAGAAATCACACTCAACATCCCCCTGCTATCGGCAGCCATGGATACCGTTACCGAGGCGCGCCTGGCCATTTGTCTGGCACAAGAAGGTGGTATTGGCATTGTCCATAAAAACCTCAGTGTGCAAGAACAGTATGACCAGGTCGCTATCGCCAAAAAATTTGAAAGCGGCGTGATCAAAGACCCTATTACGGTGAGACCGAGCACAACGATTGGTGAAGTGCTGCGCTTGACCTTGAAACATAAAATTTCGGGTGTGCCGGTTGTCGACGGCAAAGAGCTGGTTGGCATTGTGACGCATCGTGATTTACGTTTTGAGACGCGCTTTGATGCGCCGGTTTCCAGTGTTATGACACCAAAAGAGCGTTTAGTCACCGTGCTTGAAGGCGCGTCGCGTGAAGAAGTAATGGCTTTATTGCATCAGCATCGYATTGAAAAGGTGYTGGTGGTTAACGCTAACTTYGAATTGACCGGCATGATCACGGTTAAAGATATTCAAAAAGCCACGGACTTCCCTAACGCGTGTAAAGATGCTTATGGTCGTTTGCGCGTGGGTGCCGCGGTCGGTACCGGTGGTGATTGTGAGGAACGCGTTACTGCATTAGTTAGGGCCGGGGTGGATGTTATTGCAGTTGATACTGCGCATGGTCATTCGCAAGGGGTTCTGGATCGCGTTAGTTGGATCAAGAAACATTTTCCTGAAGTGCAGGTCATTGGTGGTAATATCGCTACCGCTGCGGCAGCAAAAGCTTTGGTTGCGGCAGGTGCTGATGCGGTTAAGGTTGGTATCGGCCCTGGTTCTATTTGCACGACCCGCATTGTGACGGGTGTCGGTGTGCCTCAAATTACCGCCATTGCTAACGTGGCAGAGGGACTTAAGGGAACGGACGTGCCATTGATCGCGGATGGTGGTATTCGCTTTTCGGGTGACCTTGCCAAAAGCATTGTTGCCGGCGCACATGCGGTAATGGTGGGCAGTATGTTTGCCGGTACCGAGGAATCGCCAGGCGAGGTTGAGTTGTATCAAGGGCGTTCGTATAAATCTTATCGCGGCATGGGCTCTATTGGCGCCATGCAACAAGGTTCCAGTGATCGCTATTTTCAGGATACGTCTGCGGTCGAAAAGCTGGTGCCCGAAGGTATAGAAGGGCGAGTGGCTTATAAAGGCACGGCGGTTTCAATTATTCATCAGCTTATGGGTGGTTTACGCGCCAGCATGGGTTATACCGGCTGTGCCGATATAGAAACTATGCGCAGCAAGCCTGAGTTTGTGCGTGTCACCAGTGCCGGTATGCAGGAAAGCCATGTTCATGATGTTGCCATTACGCGAGAAGCTCCAAACTATCGCATTGACAGAAGTTAGTTGCTTTGAATACCGAGACTGATACCAGTGCCTACAAGGCACATGCCCACCGCATTCTGATTCTTGATTTTGGTTCGCAATATACCCAGTTAATCGGGCGTCGCGTGCGTGAAGCCGGTGTTTATTGCGAAATTTATCCCTACGATGTGACTTCTGAGGAAATTGCTGAATTTGACCCGCAGGGTATTATTCTCTCCGGTGGGCCAGAGTCTGTTGTCAGCGACCAAGGTGTTGCGGCACCGCAAATCGTCTTTGATCTTGCTGTTCCTGTTTTAGGCATTTGCTACGGCATGCAAACCATGGCCGCGCAATTAGGTGGTGCCGTCGAATCCTCCACTGAGCGTGAGTTTGGTTATGCCGAGGTTATCATCAGCACACAATCTCGCTTATTAGATAATATTGAGGATCGCATCGGCATCGATGGTCAGGCATTGCTTGATGTCTGGATGAGTCACGGTGATCGTGTCAGTAAAATTCCTGAAGGCTTTACTATTATTGCCCGTAGTGAACATGCTCCTTATGCCGCCATCGCCGATGAATCACGGCATTATTATGGCCTGCAATTTCATCCAGAAGTAGTTCATACCAAGCAAGGTGAACGTATTATTTCGCGTTTTGTCCATGATATTTGCCAATGTCCGTCAGCATGGACGCCGGCCAATATCATCGATGAAAGCATCGCCACTATTCAAGGGCAGGTTGGTGATAGCAAAGTCTTGTTAGGGTTATCTGGTGGGGTTGATTCTTCTGTTGTTGCAGCACTATTGCATAAGGCGATTGGTGGTCAGTTAACGTGTGTCTTTGTCGATACAGGCTTGTTGCGCTTGAACGAAGGCGATCAGGTAATGGCGACCATGGCACAGCATATGGGTATTCACGTTATTCGTGTTAATGCCGAGAAACTTTTTTTTGATGCATTGGCAGGAGAAACCGACCCCGAGGCCAAGCGTAAAATCATCGGCGGTTTGTTTATTGATGTGTTTGATGCCGAGTCAGAAAAATTAAGCGATGTAAAATGGTTGGCGCAGGGCACTATCTACCCTGATGTCATCGAATCGGCAGGCTCGCGTACCGGTAAAGCGCATGTCATTAAGTCACACCACAATGTTGGCGGTCTGCCCGAGCGAATGAAGTTGAAGTTGCTAGAGCCGTTACGTGAACTGTTCAAAGATGAAGTGCGTAAAATAGGCGTTGAACTTGGTCTGCCACCTGAAATGGTGTTTCGTCACCCTTTCCCTGGCCCGGGTCTTGGCGTGCGTATTCTTGGTGAGGTTAAGAGGGAATATGCTGACCTTTTACGTAAGGCTGACGCCATTTACCTTGAAGAATTGCACAAAGCAGATTGGTACGATAAAACCAGTCAGGCCTTCGTTGTGTTTCTGCCAGTGAAATCAGTGGGTGTTATGGGTGATGGCCGTCGCTATGACTATGTTGTTGCGATACGTGCTGTTGTCACGACTGATTTTATGACAGCACATTGGGCTGAATTACCTTATGATTTGCTTGGCCGTATTTCTAATCGAATTATTAATGAGGTCGATGGCATATCTCGCGTCACCTACGATATCTCTGGTAAACCTCCTGCTACGATAGAGTGGGAGTGACCTGGTAATGACTGGCGACATCAAGCAATAGGATTGGAATCTAGCGCCAAGCCAATTTATCAGGGGGCTGGTATTGACAGGGTAGTGGGTGAAAGAAGCCGGATTTTCAGGGTGGTGCGCGGTGATCTGGGAGTATTTCAGCGTGACCGGCGGTGAAAAAAGAGCGAAACGGTGTTTCAATGGCAGTGCACATTATAGGTAAAGGGTATTAATACTTCCCGAACGCGATATTTGTACCAAATTATTAATTCAGCTTTGGAAAAAACAGGGTGGGATATGCTGACTCAAATTCGTGAAGAAGCCTCATTTACTGATGGCCGTATCTGTGTCAAAGGAAGCTTCATAAGCCGTGGCAAACGTAAACGCGCAGATTATATTCTTTACCACAAAGCCAATATCCCTATTGCCATTATTGAAGCTAAAGACAACAAGCACTCCGTTAAAGCAGGCATAACGGCCTTGTTGTTTGTCGGCCAAACTTAGCGCCACAAGGCGATTGCTCTTCAGCGCCAAGATGAAATACTTTTTCAGATGCTCATGGATAAACTGCATGTTCTCAGTGGATGAAAACCAACTGTCAGCAAGAATATAACGCCATTTAAGCTGGTTTTGACGGCATGTCGATAGCATACCTCTTAGTAATTCATTTTTTGTTGTCACACTTTTTCGTTTCTCCTTGCGTGTGTTTACGTCACAAAAACGTATGGGCTTTGTCACAATCTCAAAAGCAACTGGCAAACTAACGTCATTAGCATGGTACAAACAATTCAATAAATTGATCCCTTTGACTGAGTGATTGATCGTGTGATCAAAATGCCAGCAGGTCAAATTATTTTCCTGGCTATGGGCTTTTTCTTGAACCGTATCATCGAAAATAAGCACACCAGCATCATCTTCTATCTATCGGATGTTTTTCTTAAGCGCTTTCCAACGATCTGCAGAGGTGAAATCTTGTTTAGACAGAAATCGAGTCACTTGGTCATGACTAATGCTTCCATCCACCATGTCTGATAACCCCGTCGCGGTCGTAGAGCTAAATGACGTCAGTAAATAATCGCTATAAAGTTCGAAAATAGCTGTATTATTCATACAAACATAATAACAATATTAGGGGTTGGCGCGTAACATCAGTTACTTACCTGAAAACAGGTGAAGGCTGGATGTATTTGGCCATTGTGATGGATTTATATTCACGCCGTATCGTGGGCTGGTACGCCAGCAAACGTATGACGACAGATTTTATCTGTAAAGCTATGATAATGGCGTATAACTTGAGACAGCCATCGAAAGGCCTGGTATTCCACAGTGACCGTGGCTCTCAATACACCAGTAAGCGCTACCGACAATTGCTGAAGGCATACGGCATTCGATCAAGCATGGGGGATGTAGGAGCTTGCTGGGAGCGCGAAGCCTGCCCTCGGGGTATAATGCCGTGGTAGAAGAACGCTTCTTTGGAAGCCTCAAGCTTAAGATTGCTCAACCTACCCGTGAGCATATGAGAAATGATGTGGCGGCTTACATGAGGTATTACAACCTTGACAGGCTGCATACTGTTAATGGTGATCAGTCACCAATTAACTATGGAGAAAGTGCTCTAAAAAGTGTCCGGGATGGCTTGACCAGTACAAAGATGAGTAGTCTGATTACTTTGAAGTACAACACAATCAGTGATGCTGCAGATGAATTTGGTAGTGTGCCTGGGATAAGGGGTGTGTTTATAGGATTTCAGCGGTACTTATATGAATGAAGTGCTTTTTCTTATTATAAAAACGAATTTGGGATGTAACTAACCTAGATCCTGCAAGTACACGCAAGCACATAGCGCAAGCTCTTAATCTGTATAGTGATATGAAATTTTTCGGCAATCACAATAAGGATTACGCTCAAAGTTGTCATTCGTTCTACGAATCAATATCTTACGCTCTGCAGGCATGATTACTTGCAGGATCTAGGTGTAAATAATTATGTTTGAAATTATAAGTATTCCTGACGATGCGCCTGTTCAATTTGAGCAAATGGGCACTAAGTATAAATTCTGGTATACAGGTAGTGATGGAGAACGAACGCTGTTTAAGCAAGGGCGACCCAATACTGGTGAGAATTGGGCAGAGAAGGTTTGTTGTGAGTTATGTTCATTATTAGATCTTCCTCATGCACACTATGAGTTCGCAAAGTGGAAAGAGGTGAATGGTGTAGCTACGCCCACAATTGTACCTAATGGCGCTCGTTTGGTTCATGGAAATGAATTGCTTGCTGGTGTAAATAAGTATGAGGCAGGGAAGCAATATAAGGTTAGAGGGCATACGGTAAGATTGGTTTTGGCTGTGATTGGAAATCCTGATTTTGATCCACCAATAGGCTGTAATGTTCCTGGTGAATTCACTTCGGCATCAGACTTTTTTGTTGGTTATTTAATGTTGGATGCATGGGTTAGTAATCAAGATAGGCATCATGAGAATTGGGGGTTAGTGGTTAGTCAGGATGGGGGTGTTACTCTTGCTCCAACTTTCGATCATGCTGCGAGTCTTGGTCGAAATGAGTCTGATGAAACACGTTTAGACCGCTTGAGGACTAAAGATAAAGGTCGGTCTGTTGAAGCGTATGTAGAGCGAGCTAGGTCAGCATTATATAAGTCTTCTATAAGCAAGAAACCGCTGACAACTTCGGATGCCTTTAATGAGGCGGCACGTTTAAGAACTGATGCGGCAAGCTATTGGCTTTCCAGGCTCGCAGGGTTGTCATTTGATGATATTGAGGCTATATTTAACAACATCCCATCTGGCTCAATGTCCGATTTAGCGCGCGAGTTCGCCATGAAAATGTTAAAAATTAATTTAGAGAGACTGTTAACCCGTGGAGTTTGATTCTGTGAAAGCGTTATTTGTTGCTTGGCAAAATCCAAAAAATCGTAGTTGGGCACCAGTTGGTCGGCTTACATATGATGACGGGTTGTTTAGGTTTGTGTACACGCGTGGAGCTAAGGATATGGGAGATAGCTTCCAACCGTTTGGTGCTATGAAAGATTTAAATTCTTCGTATATTTCAGAGAAGCTGTTTCCGTTATTTGCGAATAGGGTGCTTTCAAAATCAAGGCCAGAATATGAGCAGTATTTAAAATGGCTAGGTATGAGTGAAAATGCTTATGATGTAATGGATGAATTATCGCGGACGGGTGGTTTTAGAGCAACAGACTCGTTAGAGTTATTTCCGTGTCCTGAACCTACAGCTCAGAATCAGTATGTGGTTTATTTTTTCAGCCGTGGTATTAGGCATATTCTTCCTGAAAACAGGGAAAGAGTTAATAAGCTAGAAAAAGGACAGAGTTTATTTCTAATGTGTGATATTCAGAATAAGTATGACCCGCATGCGCTAGTTTTAAGAACAGATGATCCAGTGACATTAGTTGGATATGCGCCAAGATATTATTCAGGTGAATTTTCTAGTATTGTTAATGAAGTAAGTCCAGAAAATATTGAGGTTACTGCTGAGCGGGTTAATAAAGATGCACCGCTACAATATAGATTATTGTGCAAGATGTCCTCACCATGGCCAACTTCATTTCAACCTTGTGTGCATGATCAATTCGAAGTGTTAGCCTAAAGCATGCGTACATGCTGGTAACAAACGCGAGCTACTAACGACAAGTGGTAATAGTTGAAGACTTGTAACTCTTTGTTTTTACAGTTGTTAATTGTCTCTGAATTTTTCGGTTAGTTGTACAAATTAGATCGAAAATCTGCATGTCCCTGGTTCAATGTGCCCCGCACATCTATGTTGCAGCCAAGTGCTGACTCGACAGGGTATTGGTTGGTCTGGGACATGGGTGAAAGAAGCCGGATTTTCAGGGTGGTGCGCAGTAGTGATCTGGGGAGGATTCCAGCGTGACCAGAGTGAAAAAGGGTGAAACGGTGTTTCAATGGCGATGGACGTTATAGGTAAAGGGTGTTAATACTTCTTATACTCTGACTCGATACGATGAGGGTCAGCGTCGCGAATGAACAATGGCAACAAGGAATTTTACTTGTTTGATCATATAGCTAATTAACGTGACATAATATCAATAACAATTTTGACAATGGTGTTTTTCATGGTATTAACCTTTATGGTCACCGTAAAACCAGTGCTAATACTGGCTTTACTCGACTTATTTACAATCGAGTGGGAATAACCGTGTCCGAGCATTTCTTGCCTGATGAGGGTGAGCAAGACAGGCATTGGATGCAGCATGCTCTGAGCCTGGCGGGCAGGGCAGAGCAAGAAGGTGAGGTGCCGGTTGGTGCCTGTATGGTTAAAGGCGGTGAGTTGGTGGCAGAGGGTTGGAATCGGCCGATCGGCGATGTTGACCCCACCGCACATGCCGAAATCATGGCCATGCGCGCCGCTGCAAAAGTATTGGATAACTACCGTTTGCTTGGTACCACCCTGTATGTCACTTTGGAACCCTGTTCGATGTGTGCAGGTGCGATTATCCATGCTCGTATCAAACGTGTGGTCTACGCTACAACAGATCCGCGTGCAGGTGCTGCCGGCAGTGTGGTGGACTTGTTTTCTAATCCAGCTTTTAATCATCGCGTTGATGTCAGCGGCGGTCTTGCTGCCGATGAAAGTGCGCGCGTGCTTAAAGCATTTTTTCGTAAACGCCGCTAGTGTAGTTAGTTTCGCGCAATGTGGTTTTCGAAATATTTAGTTTTCAGTTCACTTTTGTTTATAGGGGTAATGCCCGGGCTCGCGGTTTCTGATCCCGATGTGCTGGAACGTTATCGTTATTATGATGTTGAAGGCATCACTCCGAAAATACTTCGTCAGAGCATGAATGAAAAACGTCTAAAACATGTTAGGGGCGGGTATGACGCCTATGTGTATTGGTCTCTGAAATGGCGTTTTCGTTACGACGATGACCTTCGAGGTTGCAAAATCACAGCAGCATCGACTGTGCTTGGCGTTAAATATACCTTGCCACGGTGGGCCGATGTTGAGGTCGCTTCTTTAGAAGTAAGAACGCTGTGGGGGCAATATTATACGGCTCTGATAGAGCATGAGCATGGTCATCGTGATTGGGGCGTGCGTGCAGCTATAGATATAGAGCAAAGTTTGCTAGCTATGCCCTATGACCGAGATTGTTTGTCGCTGCGACGTGATGCGCATAGTTTGGCATCAGGCGTGCTGTCCAGGTATTTACGTCTTGAGAAGGGGTATGATCGCGAGACAGAGCATGGTGCAACCCAAGGCGCCGTTTTCCCGTAAGAATGTAAGAGACTTGCCCCGGGCTTTTTTAAGATGCTTCTCTGAACTGAACAGACGAGGCTTGTAATGGGCTGTAAGCTTCTTTTAATTGATCGTAATACTTGCGGATGTTGGTGACGTAGGTAACCGCTTCTTTGCCGCGCGCATAGCCATGTCGCGTGGTGGAGTGCCAGCGTTGTTGTTGTAAAAGCGGTAGGGTCTCTTTGACGTCAAGCCACTTGTTAGGGTCGCCACCTTGTTCTTGAGTCAGGATTTGGGCATCCCTGAGGTGGCCTATGCCAATATTGTAAGCGGCAAGTGACATCCATGTCAGATCAGGTTCGCTTATAGCTCCTTTTAGTGATTTTTTCAGCTGGCTGAAATATTTTGTCCCGCCCCAGATACTTTGCATCGGATCGAGCCGACTTTTGACGCCAAGCTGCTGTGCTGTCGGCCGTGTCAGCATCATGATTCCTCGCACGCCAGTTGGCGACTTGGCCTTGGCCCGCCAGTGTGATTCCTGGTAGCCAATTGCTGCCAGCAATTGCCAATCAATGCCATGACGAGCGCCAGCCTGAATGAAAAATGGCTCAAATTCAGGGAGCCGTTGTTGGCGATGTTGGCTGAACCACTTGGTTGCAACATAATTGAAATCGTTTAAATGGCCATAATAGAGTTCTATTAGCTGATCGAGTTCGCCACTATCTTTAAGCTCTTTTATGAAGTTATTAGCTGCTTGATACAGGCTGTTGTCTTGAGACTGAGGGAAGGCCCATGCCAGCGACTCCGGTTCAGTCAAGTCAAAGGCAACCCGTAGCTCAGGATACAGACGTCGGTTGAGTGTTAGCGTATTAGAGTCTGCAATAGTTAGATCCAGCTCGTGTCGCCATACTTTGTCAAGTAATTCTTCTTCGTCGCTATCAGTACTTTCATGCCATAATAGTGTGTCATGTTCAACTTTAAGTTGGGCCAACAATTCAGCATGGCTACTACCTGCTAAAACAGTAAAATTTTGGTTGGCAATGTCGCTTATGTTTTTTGGTTTTTTGCCACTTGAACGGTAGATAAGTTGCTGTTTTATTTCTTGGTAGGGTTCAGAAAATTTAACGACTTTCTTTCTGTCGTTAGTGATGGTCAACCCGGCTGCGGCAAAGTGAACCTCACCGTTTACGACCATAGGAATGATTTCGTGCAGATTGCCCGATACAATTAAATTGAGTTCAGTATTTAACGAATCGGCAAAGCGTTTTAATAACTCGTATTCCAGCCCAGCGGGCCCGTCACTACCTTCGTAGTAGGTCGTGGCGCTGTTTCGGGTGACGACAACGAGCTGTTTCGATTCTATAACTTGTTGTAAGGTAGACGTTGATTGATTGCATGCAGATAGGCCAATAGTTGCAGCTGTGGCTAAAGAGAGCAGCCAGGGCGCAGAGTGTTTTACTGAATTAAGTGTTGTGAAAACAACCATTTCAGGCCTAATTGGTGTAGAATTGCATTAACTCTTTAGCAGGCCGATTAGTTGTCGGCGCTGCTTACAATGTACAATGAAGTTGGATTCTAACATAACTGAGCGTCAATTTCTAGACGCCCATCACGGTTAGAGTATTATAACGGAGGGGTACCGAAGCGGTCACAACGGCTCCGACTCGAAATCGGCTGGGGGTTTACGCCCCACGTGGGTTCGAATCCCACCCTCTCCGCCAAGCTAAATAGAGTTATTATGTTTTTGTGAAATAATTTTGTCACATAACCAGTGAATGAAAAAATGTTTGATGCGATAAAAAATAAATTTCTTGTTCCGTTTGATGGCAATTTTTCTTTGAAAAAAAGCCTAACAAAATTAGAAGATTTAAGTTTTAACAAAGAAGAGTACCAGAAGAATTTGAATGCGCTAAATGAGCGTATCGATACCGATCAAAGAATGTTGTACGCGCAGGATAAGCATTCGGTTTTGTTGGTGTTTCAAGCTATTGATGCTGCGGGAAAAGATGGCACGATTCGAGCCGTTACGCGCGGTATTAACCCGGCGGGTTGTCAGGTGTTTAGTTTTAAGCAGCCATCAAAGGAAGAGCTGGATCATGACTTTCTCTGGCGCACAACAAAGCGAATGCCGCAGCGAGGGCGCATTGGTGTTTTTAATCGCAGCTATTATGAAGAAGTATTAGTTGTCCGAGTTCACCCCGAGTATTTGCGCTATCAGCAGTTGCCGGATATGGCTGATGTCGGCCAGTTGTGGCAGCAGCGCTATGAGTCGATTCGTCAGCATGAGCGCCATATGGCTCAAAATGGTACGGTGATTTTGAAGTTCTGGCTCAATGTCTCCAAGCAAGAGCAAAAAGAGCGTTTGCTGGCGCGTATTGATACTCCTGAGAAAAACTGGAAGTTTTCATCTGCCGATGTTGAAGAAAGGCAGTATTGGGACGAGTATATGGCCGCCTATGAGGATGCTTTAAACGAGACGTCACGCCCGTGGGCGCCCTGGTACGCTATTCCGGCTGATGATAAGCGTGTGATGCGTCTTAAGGTTGCCGAAATTCTTGCTGAGACCTTAGAGGCATTGAATTTGCAGTATCCAAGCCTGGCTAAAAAGCAGGAGCAGGAGCTACAATTAATGAGAGAGCGGCTTATCAACGAGAAATAGGTCGGCAGGGGAATTTAACAGGAAGCGTTAGATTGGGGGCGGGTACTGATATGTTTATTAGATGTGTAGCGTGTGTCGGTATGTTGCTATTGGCACAAGGCGTTAGCGCATCAGATCGAATTAGTGTCGGGGTCGGGGATGCGAGTGGTGACATCGACGCCTATCGTATCGGTTTTCAGCGAGATTTCAAAAAACGCTGGTGGCGTGACCGACCGTGGGGGCTAAGCGGTTACTGGGAGGCAAGTGCTAATTACTGGGTTGATAATGACTCTATAAGCGCTTTGGCTTTTTCTCCGGTTTTTACTTTATCACTCAAGCGGTCGAGCAGTGTTACGCCTTATTTTGAGGCGGGCATAGGTGTTGCACTCATCTCTAATAGCGAGATTGAACGGCGTAATCTGTCAACGGCTTTTCAGTTTGAAGACCGTATTGGTGTTGGCTTACGTTTTGGTGGGCAACAAAAGCACGATATTAATTTTCGGTTTTTGCATTATTCCAATGCCGATATTAAAATGCCTAATGATGGCCTGGATATCTTTATGCTTAGTTATGGCTATGCTTTTCGTTAGGAAGTTATGTTGCTGGTCGAAGCGTGCGCAGCTTCAGGGGCTTATTCAGAGGTTTTCCAGGTAGGCTTTTTCTCTACCGTAGAGTCACGACCTGACACTGCATTGCGATGTGGGAAGCGATTGAAGCGGGCAATAATGTCATGATGTTGCAGCGCATAGTCATAGGGATTTTCTGCCAGCTTTTGATGTTCTTCAGGGGGCTGTGCTACCAGCTTAGTAAATAATTGCACGGATTTTTCCTGATGTTCTAGTGATTCTGAATGTTCCAGTGGCATATAGAAAAAACTGCGTTGCGCAACCGATAGCACTTGATCATGGCCAGCCTTTATACCGAAGTCGCAAAGGATAATAGCAAGTGTGTCGCCGCTATAAGCGATATGGCTTTTGCGGTAAATATTACGAGTGAATTGATCGAGTAATAAAATTAGAGCGAGGCATCCATGAGCAGTATTGCGCCAGTCCTTATATTTTTCATTTAGTGCGGCGATAACATGGCGCTCAAAGCGTGAGCGAATTTCGTTATCGGTATCTGCACTTGCAACAAACCACAGCGCTTGTTGTTTGCTTATTGCTGCCGCTGAGTTGTCTTGGCCAAACCAGAAATCAAGTATCGCGCTAATCGTCGTTTGCATAATGTTATAGTGGCGCCCCTAAATTAATAAGTAAAATCCAACTTTATGTCCATGGCAATAATATCTATTGAGTGGCGGCTAGATAATGAAAATTGCTTTAGGTGTTGAATACAATGGCACCCATTTTAAAGGATGGGAGAGTCAGCCCGGTCATCGTACTGTTCAGGCTTGTCTTGAAAAAGCGTTAAGCAAGGTTGCCAATACAGCAATCAAGGTTATTGCGGCAGGGCGTACCGATACCGGCGTGCATGCTATGGAGCAGGTGGTTCACTTTGATACAGAAGTGTCACGCGAAACCCATGGCTGGATGCTGGGTGCCAATAGTTCTTTGCCGAAGGATATCGCTGTTCATTGGGCGCAAGGTGTTAGCGATGATTTTCATGCGCGTTTTAGCGCGGTGGCGCGCCGCTATCGATATTTAATACTGAATCGTCGTGCTCGACCGGGTGTGTTATCGGGGAACGTCAGTTGGTGTCCACTCCCGCTTGATGTAGAACGAATGCACGGGGCGGCGCAGGCTTTACTGGGTGAGCAAGATTTTAATGCATATCGAGCCACTGCTTGTCAGTCGCCCTCAGCCAGGCGTCGCATGAATAGTATTAGTGTCACGCGTGATCGCGATACCGTAATTATCGAAGTGGAAGCGAATGCATTTTTGCATCACATGGTGCGCAATATTGCTGGTGTTTTGATCGCCATTGGTACTGGAGCACGGTCACCATCCTGGGCGGCTGAGGTGTTGGCGAGTAAAGATCGGCGTCAAGGCGGTATCACAGCAAGCCCGGACGGGCTCTATCTGGTTGAAGCCAAGTATCCGGCTTCAGCGCAATTGCCGCAGCGTGGTGGCGCTGGGCTAGGGTTTCAACTATAACGCTAGTGTAGTTCCATACTGAATACAGAGAAGACGTAAGCAGCAAGGGAGTCACCCTTGCCAGCGTGTTACGCCTTGTACTCGCGTATTGACTGGCTTTCTCTGCCTGCATTCAGTACGAAACACCACACTAGATGCCTCGTCCGCATTTCTGCTATTCTCACTGGTTTGATTGTTTAGGGTGAGGTGTTCGCCTCATAAGTGCCGCTCATGCGTACGCGAGTCAAATATTGTGGAATTACACGTCCAGAAGATGCGTTGATTGCAGCGCAGCTGGGTGTGGATGCGATTGGTCTCGTGTTTTATCCGCCCAGCCCACGCGCAGTAAGCATTGAACAGGCTTTGGAGGTGATTGCCGCAGTGCCTGCTTTTGTAACGATTGTCGCACTATTTGTAAATCATGAGGTGGCCGAGGTGGAAACGGTGCTCACCGAGTTGCAAATTGATCTCTTGCAATTTCACGGTGACGAAACTGCCGAGCAATGCGAACGTTATGACTGGCCCTATATAAAGGCTGTGCGTATGCAAGAAGGTGTTGACCTGTTAAATATTTCAGCGCACCACGCACAAGCACGGGGTCTGTTGCTAGATAGTTATCAGGCAGGAGTAGCGGGTGGCACCGGCCAAACATTTGACTGGGCGCGTATTCCTGATGAGTTGGGCTGTCCAGTCATTCTTGCCGGTGGTTTAGCACCAGACAATGTGGCAACGGCGATAGAACAAGTACAGCCTTTTGCTGTTGATGTTAGTGGCGGTATTGAATCGGCCAAGGGCATCAAAGATGCGGAAAAAATGAAAGCCTTTATGCGGAGTGTAAACAGTGTTGAAAGACGCAGCAAATAAAGCGAGCCATAACAGCGATTTTGATGAGTTACTGAACTTGCCTGATAGCCATGGCCATTTCGGCCCCTATGGCGGTTGCTTTGCCGCCGAAACCTTAATGGCGCCGATTGACGAGTTACGCGAAGCCTATGAGCATTTTCGTAATGATCCTGACTTTATAGCGGAAATAGATGCTGATTTTAGTCAGTTTATCGGTCGTCCGTCACCGCTTTATCACGCTGAACGTTGGTCAAAAAATCTCGGTGGTGCGCAGATCTACTTTAAGCGCGAAGATCTCAATCATACGGGTGCGCATAAAATAAACAATGCCGTCGGTCAAGCCTTGTTAGCCAAGCGTATGGGTAAGACCCGCATCATTGCCGAGACTGGCGCAGGTCAACATGGCGTTGCTACGGCGACCGTCTGTGCCAGGCTAGGGCTTGAATGTATTGTTTACATGGGTTCCGAAGACATCAAGCGGCAGATGATTAACGTCTTTCGCATGCGTTTACTCGGTGCTGAGGTAGTGCCGGTTGAGTCAGGATCCAAAACCCTGAAAGATGCGCTCAACGAGGCAATGCGTGATTGGGTCACTAACGTTGATGATACCTTCTATATTATTGGTACTGTCGCAGGGCCGCACCCTTACCCGGTTATGGTGCGTGACTTTCAGGCGATTATCGGCCGCGAGGCACGTGCCCAAGCGCTGCAACAGACCGGTAAGCTGCCGGCTGCACTAGTCGCCTGTGTTGGCGGAGGCTCTAATGCCATGGGCTTGTTCTACCCATTTATTGGTGACCATGATGTAGAGCTGATCGGCGTTGAAGCAGCCGGTGATGGCATTGAAACCGGTCGACACGCCGCGCCATTGAATGCAGGTCGGCCGGGTGTGTTGCACGGTAACCGTACTTATTTAATGGAAACCGATGATGGGCAGATTATTGAAACGCATTCGGTTTCAGCCGGCCTTGATTATCCCGGTGTTGGCCCAGAGCATGCCTGGCTTAAAGACTGCGGTCGCGCGCAGTACGCCGCCGCGACAGATATTGAAGCGCTTGATGCCTTTCATGAAGTGACACGTACAGAGGGCATTATGCCTGCACTGGAAACCAGCCATGCCTTGGCGCATACCAAAAAAATCGCTACTGACTACGATAAAGATGCGATGATAATAGTTAGTTTGTCTGGGCGTGGAGACAAAGATATTCACACCGTGGCTGCACATGAAGGAATAGAAATATGAGTCGTATTGCCACGTGTTTTTCTGGCCTGGCCGAAACAGGGCGTTGCGCGCTGATTCCGTTTGTGACGGCCGGAGATCCAGAGCCGAGTGTTACGGTAGACCTCATGCATGCCATGGTAGCTGCCGGTGCCGATATTGTCGAACTGGGCGTACCGTTCTCTGACCCGATGGCTGATGGCCCGGTGATTCAGCGCGCCAGTGAACGTGCGCTAGCCCATAATGTAGCGCTGCATGACGTGCTCGATATGGTGAAGCGATTTCGCCAAAGCGATGACCACACACCAGTAGTATTAATGGGCTATCTCAACCCCGTAGAGGCTATGGGTTATGAGAGTTTTGCCAGCAATGCAGCCAATGCTGGGGTCGATGGCGTACTAACGGTTGATTTGCCGCCAGGAGAGGGCGCCGAGCTGGTTTCTGCGCTCAAATCCAGGCAGATTGACACCATCTTTCTGGTAGCGCCGACCAGTAACGCTGAGCGCATTGCACGTATCAACGCCATGGCCAGCGGTTTTATCTACTATGTCTCCCTTAAAGGGGTGACTGGCGCATCAAATCTTGATATCGATGGTGTATCGGCCAAACTTAAGGAAATTCGCACGATCAGTAAGTTACCGCTAGGTGTTGGTTTCGGTGTTAAAGAACCCGCAGATGCTGCCAAGCTTGCATCGCTTGCCGATGCCGTAATTGTTGGTAGCACACTGGTTAAGATAGTCGAGGCAAACGCTGCCGAGCCTGCTAAGATACCAAACATGATTGGCGAGACACTGGCTGCTTTCCGTAAGGCGATGGACGCAGTCTCGTAAACAGTAATAACGAAAATTAGAGTGAAATTAAATGAGCTGGTTTGAGAAATTATTGCCTTCGAGGATTCGTACAGAAGGTGGTTCCAAAAAAACGATTCCTGATGGCTTGTGGTCACAATGCCCAAGCTGTCATGCCACTCTTTATCGTGCAGAGTTAGAGCGTAATGCCAGCGTTTGTCCAAAGTGCGATCACCATCATCGTATTGGTGCACGCATGCGGCTAGACCTGTTTCTCGATGAAAAGGGTAAAGAAGAAATCGGTGCCGACTTGCAGCCCATTGATATGCTTAAGTTTAAAGACAGCAAGAAATACAAAGATCGCTTAATTCAGGCGCAAAAAAACACCAACGAAAACGATGCGCTAATCACCATGAAAGGCAATCTTAAAGAGATGCCAGTGGTGGTAGCCGCTTTCGAGTTTTCGTTTATGGGTGGCTCCATGGGCTCTGTGGTGGGTGAGCGTTTTGTGCGCGCCGCAGCAGCTGCAGAAGAAGCGTCGATACCACTGATTTGTTTTTCCGCCAGTGGTGGCGCACGTATGCAAGAGGCCCTGATCTCATTGATGCAAATGGCCAAGACCAGCGCCGCGCTTGCCAGTTTATCGGCTAAAGGCGTGCCCTTCGTGTCAGTGATGACCGACCCGACCATGGGCGGTGTTTCGGCCAGCCTTGCCATGCTTGGCGATATTAATGTCGGCGAACCAAAAGCGCTTATCGGTTTTGCCGGGCCACGTGTTATCGAACAGACAGTACGTGAAACTTTACCCGAAGGCTTTCAGCGCAGCGAGTTTTTACTCGATCATGGTGCCATTGATATGATTATCGATCGCCGTGAAATGCGCGACCGCTTACACTCGATATTGTCGATGCTGTCACCGCCGGTTGTTTCAGGGGATGTGGTAGAGCCTGAGGTAGTGGTCGAGTCCTAGCTTTTCCGTTATTCCTGCGTGGGCAGAAATCTAAGTACCCGCCATTCCGGAATACCCGTATTTTGGGTGCGTGTGCCCGTAGTTTGGGTATACCCAGAATTTGACTCACAGGGATATGGAACATGGCGGTTAGCATGGAGCAAGAAATTGGCCAAGTGTTCTTTTTTAACATTTCCTTTCGCCTTCTCCCTAAAGGACACCTGGCGAGTTACTTTTTTCTATTCCGTCCATCAGCCACTGCATTTAGTCTTGTAGCCCAAGCTGATGAAAAGGTCGCTAAACTAAAATCAAAACCAAATATTCGTGGCCTGGATTAGCCCTAAAGGGTTTTCTTCGGTCACGTAGTGTAATCCGGGAGCGGCGGTTATCTGGTTTAACCTCGGATTCGGTTGCCCTCCATCCAGGCTACGCGTGCTAAGGTTATCAGAGTCAGCATATACGGAACCTATATATGCTGACTGCTGTGATTAATAGAATACATTGGATAACTGATTGAAATAACTAACTATGTTGCTTTATTTTGGTTATCATGAAAAATATGATAACCCGATTCGCACACGACAACGATTCCGTTTTATCATTTTAGGGTTTTTGGGTGATTGCTTTCCAAGGTATTAAAATTTAAGAATAAAAATGATTTTTTCGAAAATAAACTAGGAATGATAACCCGACATGGGAAGATATACGGATTCCATAGAATAAACTGTTAGGCTAAAAACGAGATGAGTTTTTATTAATAAAAGGATTATGGATATTGATAATATATTTCTCAATAAAGTAGAGTGTGTGCATAAACCATGACTTTCCGATTAATAGCAAGGGATAAAAAAAACCCTGAAAGTGGATCATGTGAATTTTATCTGCACATTGATCACTGGAACGATTTCTCTTTTGTGACAATGTTTTATTTGTCATTGCATGATAATGAGGGAGTTTTTCATGACATAGGAAATATGAAAATAGGCTTCATGGGACAAACTACAAATACGTCAACTTACGAGAAAATTAGTGTTGAGTCATTTGAAAGTTTGCCACAAGGATATTTTTCTCTTGGCACTGATATTGATTATTATCAAAAACTAACATCTTTGCCCAAAGAGCTAAGAGAGGAGTTATTACGTTCTCTTAATGATATGGTATTTGATCCATCTCATATTGATATTGCAAAAGATGAAGAAGTTTTTAGAACGTCTCTCTTGAGAGATGTAAGCCTATCGGTTATCAATGGGCAATTTTCTAGAGTGCTTGATGGGAAACCTCCATTAACAGATTTCAAATTCTCTTATAGGCGCAAACCAGAAGATAGGATGTCTGGCGTTAGGTTAGACTTTGTAGTGAGAGCATCCTCAAAGCCAAGCACAAATATACATGCCTTGATAGGGAGGAATGGGGTCGGAAAAACAACTTTATTAAATGGAATGATTGAAGCCATTACTGATTTTGATCAATCTGATGGTAAGTTTTTTAATCTGGAATCTTCGCCGGAATCTCTGATAACTGAAAACTATTTTAGTAGCCTAGTTTCAGTCTCTTTTAGTGCTTTTGATCCTTTTCAGCCGCCCATCGAACAGTCAGACCCATCGAAAGGGGCTTGTTATTTTTATATTGGCTTAAGGAAGCCTAGTGCTGATGATAGTGATGCTCTCAAAACAATACCAGATTTACATTCAGAGTTTATAAACTCTCTGGCATTATGTTTCAGTCAGAAGGGGAAGCAAAATCGATGGAGTAATGCTATTATTTCCTTAGAGTCTGATGACAATTTCTCAGATATGAAATTGCAGAGCCTTTCTGAATGCCGAGGTGAAGTGTTAAAAAATAATGCAAGATCTATTATGAAAAGAATGAGTTCGGGGCATGCAATAGTATTGCTTACTATTACTCAGTTAGTTGCTAGAGTTGAAGAAAAAACCTTAGTATTGATTGATGAGCCAGAGAGTCATTTACATCCACCGTTGCTTTCTGCATTTATTCGGTCCCTAAATGGGTTGTTAAATGATAGAAACGGTGTTGCCATAGTCGCTACACATTCCCCAGTTGTTTTGCAAGAGGTGCCTAAGACATGTGTATGGAAAATAAATAGATCTAGGCTTGAGATGAAAAATATAAGACCAGATGAAGAGACTTTTGGGGAAAATGTTGGGACATTGACTCGTGAGGTTTTTGGACTTGAAGTGGTAAAATCGGGATTTCATAATTTATTGGTAAACTCTGTTGAGAGCGGTGGTTCTTATGAGGAGCTATTAAAAGAATATGATTATCAACTCGGCTACGAAGCACAAGCAATTTTGAAATCCTTAATAATTGATAGAGATAAAGGTAATTAGGAGTGATAAAGCTAGATAATCCAGTTTATACAGCAAGAGAATCGTTTAATTTATGCGGCGAAGGTATTGGCTCTGTTGATTTTAAAAATCGTTTTAATGTTGGAATAGACAATCTCTGTCAAATGGAAGATACATATTGTACTGAAGCTATAGCTGGCAATCTTTTCGCAATTGCATCACTCCCAGAGAATACTAATGACGATTTTATCGTAGCAGAAGGGATCACAAAAAAAGAATTTATAACTCTCTACGAATATTATTTAAGAAATAAAGAAAAACCAGGAAGAGCTATATATGACCTCCTTATGGTTTCAGCTAACGAAAAATGTCCTTATTGTGGAGGTATAGGAAGGCCAAAAAATCTAGATCATTTTTTGCCTAAAGCGATTTTCCCACAGTTTTCAATTATTCCGTTAAATCTGATTCCTTCCTGTCGAGATTGTAATATGGACGGTAAAGGAAAATCCATTGCCAGTGTTGCTAATGAGCAAATTATTCATCCTTATCTTGATAAAGACATATTTTTTAACGAACAATGGATATCTGCCCAAATTAAATCCTATGATCCTTGTTCAATCGAATATTATGCATCACCTCCCTATAATTGGATTCTTACAGATAAAGAAAGAGTGAAAACACATTTTCATGATTTTGAGCTATCTAAACGGTATAGTATTCAGGCTGCGGAAGAATTAAGTATTCTTGTTTATCAAAGAAAAAGGATTATGAAAAACATGTTGCCAGTGGAGTTTAGGGCGCATTTATTATCATTCGTGGAAGCGCCAATATTTATAAATCATTGGAAAAAAATTATGTATCATTGCCTTTCTAATGACGAAAAGTTTTGTGGTTATGCATTCTAGTTCAATTATTTATATAAAAAGCCTAACAATTTCATCCAACTGACAGGCCAAAGCGGCATTTTTTGTGTATGTCGCAAGCTTCAATCGCTGACCGCCAAGGAAAGCGAAGCGAAGGCGGTTAGTCGCCGATAGTCAACGCCGTCTGCATATTCGTAAGTAGGAGCGAGAGCGAGAGGTGAAGAAG
>NVRF01000021.1 GCA_002400775.1 Gammaproteobacteria bacterium | reverse complement strand
GGAATAATTTTGATGCGTTTGTCTATTTCACTGCGAGATATATTGCGCTGCGCTAAGGCGTTGTTGATGAGTTGTTCGACCGTTTTTAGCTCTTTACGMTWAAGGGCACCTCTATTCATTGCTTAGGGTCTCTGGCTTACAGACGAGYMCAGGATCAAGGCATCATTGCGCAAGCAGGCTTGTGGCCTGTTAAGCAATGATAACGCCGAGCACCCCGAGGGCACGTAGCATGGGCTCGTCTGTAAGCCCCATAGGGCCTGATCTGAAGCACGCGTCCGCTGCGTTACAATCCTTGATAAGGCAACCAGCCTTGTCGGCGGGTTGCGCCTTGCATCCGCACGCTTCAGATCAGGCAGAGGCCATAAGCAATGAATAGAGGTGCCCTTTAGGCCATTGTCAAAGCGTTTAAGAATGGACAGCAGCAGTAACATGGATTGAATATCTTGTTCACTCAACCATAGGCCGGGTATTTCCCAGCAAGGGCTGTTTTTTTGATCGAGTATCCAGCCTTTGCCTGGTATGTGATCTAAAGGTGCTTGGTAGATATCGCGTAAGTCGTCGAGGTAGCGTTACACCGTTCGGCTGGTGCAATCCAGTTCTTCTGTAAGAACGCGAATAGTGATGGGGGTTCGCTGTGCTTTTAAGGTCTGACTTAGTTTTCGAATTTGATCGTGCTTCATATGTTCCTGCTATTGCAGCTAGCACTGGTGGGGTTTAAGGACAGGTGGGTGCCGTACGGGGCAAGTTGCTATATTGATCATAGCAAACTATTTTTTTGGTTAATAGTTTTTGTTGTCACAGATATTGGTTTTTGCTGTTTCTCATTTTCAAACACAGCAATGTTTATTTTGGTTTAAAAGCGGGTTGGTGACGTACACATAGCAGTTGATAAACCCGGCCGTTTCCAAGATAGTAGTTATGGTTCCTTTAATAGAATTTTATGAGTGGTCATTTATTGTCATAGCTATTTTTTGCGGTGTAATTGTCGGTTTAGAACGTTAACTACGGGGAAATAGAACGGCTGCATTAATAGTGACCTTTGCACGAAGCATTTTTTCGACTGTGGCGGCGTTAAAAATAGTCTCATACCCCAAGGGCACGTAGAAAGGCTCATTTACTTTTGTAAACTCGGGCAATTGCTCCTCGGCTTTGTCTCCTGAGTCGCTCTACCCCCTGCACCCATGTGGTCGTGCGCTTTCGAGGTGCCCTTGGGGCGCTTCTTTTTGCCTTGGCATCATCCATTTGATGTGCTTTTTCAGAGGCATCTTAAATCGTTTTTTTTCTAGCGTATACCGTTTTTCTGTCTAAGGAAAACAATGTATCCGATGTGCGTTGACCTATACATTTTGAGACTCTGGCACTGTAATTTTCTGGCATAAAGAATTTTTAGCTTGGATTGCCGAGGGCTGATTTAATGGTTACTTCAAGTGGCGAGCGTGTATCCAGGTGCACATCACGTTGTGGGTAGGATATTCCGACACCGGCTGCTTTAAATGCTTTGTCTATCGCCATATGCAGTTCATGCATAACAACAATTCTATCAAGTACTGTATGGGTAAAAACACGTAACTCGAAATTTAAACTGTTATCACCAAATGCCAGGAACAGTGCGGCAGGCGCGGGGTCATCAAAAACCCTATCACTCTTCTTGGCAACGTCTTCTAATAGAGACACAACCATTTCGGTGTCGGTGCCGTAATCAACACCAACCGGCACAATAAGTCGGGTTATGGGGTCTGTTAAAGTCCAGTTGATAAAATCTTGAGTAATAAAAGTTTTATTCGGGATAATAAGTTCTTTGCGATCCCAGTCACTAATGGTTGTGGCGCGAATGCGAATGCGGGTTACCGTACCTGTATTACCGCCAATGGTTACGGTGTCGCCAAGCCGGAAAGGGCGTTCAAATAGAATAACTATACCAGAAACGAAGTTAGCCACGATTTCTTGCAAGCCAAAGCCGAGCCCAACACCCATTGCTGCAATAAGCCATTGTAGTTTCGACCAATCAGCTCCCAACAGGTTTGTAGCCGCCAGCACAGCGGAAAATATGATGGCATATTTAAGTACGGTTGTTATGGCATAGCCACTTCCGGGTGCCAGGTCCAGGCGACTCAATAACATGACTTCTAATGCGCCAGGCAGGTTTTTAAAGGCAATGACGCCGAGACTTAGTACCGCCACAGTAACTATAAGATTCCATAAGGTAACTATTGTGGTCGCTTGTCCGGTTTCGCTTGATAGAGTTTGCCAGAGAATAACTTCATTCAGTGAGCGTACCACCGGTAGCAGGTCGCGCCAAACATACCATAGAGCAATCACTGCGCCTACATATGCGAATATTCGGATGACTGTTTTAGTTTGATTGGTAAGAGTATGACGATCAATTTCATGGCTTTCTATTATTTCAGGTATAGCCTGGGCAGCTTGCCCTGCAGCATCACGATCTGCATTTTTGGCAACAAATTCCGCCCGTTTTGCCAAAAGACGCGTTAGCGCCAGTCGACGCTCATAGACTGATAACGCACGTTCTAAAGTATAGTAAGCAAGTATGACAATGGTGATGACGACCATAGACTGTAAGAATAAACGCATCAATTCAGTAGCAGTGTAGTGATAGCCCCATAGTGATAGCGCCATCAGGATTAATGGTGCAGCAATGAGAGCGGGGAAGCCTATATGCCTGACATACCAATGCCATCTCTTGTCTTCTATACTGACTTGCTTGCTGCGTAAGATTTGCATCATCCGAAAGGCAATGGCCGCGATGGCAATACACTGTACGACCAAAGCTATTCTGCCGAGGCCGTCCCGAATCTCGGGAGTTACTTGTACGGCAAGCAGTACCATGATGATGACTATTGGTATAAAAATAGCGATAAACCACCGATTATTGCAGTGTAGTAAGGTTAGCGTGGAATCGCTCCAGTGAAAGTGCTTTTCTGCAATGCCATTTTTACGTGCAAGTTGTAACATAAACTCTAAAAACAAGAATACAAGCCCGCCGATGAATAATGCAGTGCTGAGGCTATTAGTAAACCCGGTTTGACTTGATGTAAGATCGGCCAAGCTAAATAAAATTAGTGCAGGAGGTAGGGCGAGTACTGCGGTAATCGCAAATGCCCTGACAGTTAACATAAAGTTGTCGCTGCGAACCTTGCCAATTAATGGCGCCATATTAGCAAGTTGTTGTTTAAGTGGGTTTCTTACGGTAAAAACGATTACGATCAATAAGATGCCCGATGCCAGTACAATAAAGTGCTTGCTCAAGTTTAGGCCTACGGTTTCAGCTACTTCACGCCAATGGTCAGGTGATAACAACCATGCCAAAGTGTTACCCACTGCAGTAATCGTTTCGCCACCAAATGGCTGTGCGCTGGGTATCCAGAATAAGTGATTTGCCAGTAAGTCACTGTAAGTCTTGGATCTCTCTGAAAATGACCTTAGTTGGCTTAGCAATGCAGATAATTCATCGACATACAGTAGATGTGCATTGCTAAGATTGGATACAAGATTACGTCGCTGCTTTAGTAATATTTCGATTGTGTCACCCCAGTCTTGCGAGCTGGTATCAAGCTTTGGTTTTAATGCTGATTTCTTGGGGATTTCATAAGGAGGTCTATTTTCCTCAATATGGAAAAGAGCAATATTACTTGAGGTTAAACTTTGTTCGGCAGATGCACGCGGCGTGTTTGTGTCAATTTTATCGAAAGTACTATCGCGCTCTTGTCGTAATGCTGCTCCAAATAACGCTGATGACTCGAATTGTTGCAGTTCGAGCAGCCTGTTCAGTGACTCAAATTTGGTATTTAACGAAGATACATTGGTTTTCATTCGAGCTAGCTGCGTTTCAGCTCGCTGATGTTGTTCAGACAATGTCTTAAGGGTTTTGGCTAGCCCAATATTCTCCTTGGCAATTTTTTGTAACGGCTCAGGCGCAGATTGCAGCGATTGCGCATACGTTATAAGTTCTTCTGTCAGCGCGCTAGCCCCGGCTGCACGAGTACGGTTTGATAATGATTGAATTACAGCCTGATAGGATTCGGCATCGGCAAGTTGTATGGTGAATAGCTCAATTTCAGCTTCCATTAGTGATAGCCGTTCCGGTCGGCTACTAAGGCGGGCCTGTAAGGCAGCGAGGCGGGATTGTTGCATATGTTGTTTAGCCGTTATTGCTAGCGAAGCGGCTATTTGTGCTTGCTGAGAGAGGGTGTCAAAGTCGCTTGTGTCGGAGCCGTTCTTTAAGGCTTCCTGGGTGTCGCTAATAAGTTGTTGTAGTGCTACGCTGCGTTCTGTTTTAAGGTTGGATTTTAGTTGGAAAAGGCCTGTCTTTAGTTTGGTCACTTTTGCATCTGATTTGGTTAACTGTTGTTTCAAAATGTCAGGCGAAGCATTTTGAAGTGTTTTGCTGAGGATCGATGGTGTATGTTTTTTCCTGGCGTTGTCTATACGGGCGCGTTTTTTATCTGCGTTGCTTAAGGTCTTATTATAGATTTTGAGTTCTTTGTTAAAACTCTTGGCAGAGCGTAAATGATCGATGGCAAGTTGATAACGCTCTTTTATTGCTGCCTTTTCAACATCGGATAGTTCTTCTGCACTTTCGATCACACTTGATCGTTGTTGTAGCTCTTTAATACTAGGCAGTAATGGGTCTTCTGCGTGAACATGGAATGCTGATGCTAGGAGTAGCGCGGCTAAAAATAGAGGTATAAATGCAGTATGTTTCATTATATTTGATATAGTCATTGAGGCTTTCGTTATTGTTATATAGTTGGCATTATACTTCATCTGTTGGCGCGCCAGGTGGGCTAAACCATGGCCTTATGAATTGTCGAATAGATTAACGCTTGGCTTATTTACACGAGCTGAAGCACCGTTGACCGCAATAAAATATTGGTGACACTGTTACAATGTGGGCCTCAATATTCGGTAAGTTGCCAGTGCTATACATTTCCCAAAATGTCTCTATATCAGAAAACGAATTTGAGTTTTCGGCAATTCGCGCGCAAGGAGCAGGTGGGCAGAACGTTAATAAAGTCTCGTCAGCGATTCATCTGCGTTTTGATATTAATGCCTCTTCTTTGCCGGATGCTTGCAAGCAGCGCTTGTTAGGCATGCGTGACCAGCGTATTAATAAGGAAGGTGTGATTGTCATCAAGGCGCAGAAATATCGAACGCAAGAGAAAAACCGAGATGACGCTTTAAAACGTTTTAAAGAGTTAGTCGTCAGCGCAATGGCCGTACAAAAAGCAAGACGACCAACCAAGCCGACGAAAGGTTCGCAAAAAAGGCGAATGGACAGTAAAACAAAGCGCGGAAAAACAAAATCGCTTCGGGGTAGGGTTACGGATTAATGTTTGACTACCTTAATGGTTTGGAAATGCTTTACATAAAGAATGGCTTTTTTTTTGGACAACCAGGGATACATTGTGGCGTTAAAACCGACGATTTATAAATTAAAAATTTCGCTGTCTGACCTTAACCGACATTATTACGACACGCTTAATTTAACCATTGCGCAGCATCCATCAGAAACGCTTGAGAGAATGATGGCTCGCGTGCTCGCATTTTGTATAAATGCTGAAGAGTATCTTGTTTTTACCAAAGGGCTGAGCGAAGCAGAAGAGCCCGATATATGGCTGCGTACATTAGATGATCAACTAAGTGTATGGATTGATGTCGGTGAACCGGCGGTGGATCGAATAAAGAAGGCCACGCATCTTGCGCCTACTGTCAAGGTGTATAGTTTTAATTCGAAATCGGATGTGTGGTGGGATCAAAGTCAAGCGAAGTTTACAAAGTTATCGGCCTCTGTATTTCAGTTTGATTGGGAGCAGATGCAAGCTTTGGCAAAGTTGGTGCAGCGCACTATGGATATTTCGGTCACTATTTCCGATGACTCTGCTCATGTTGCCGCTGAATTAGGCGAGTGTGAAGTGGATTGGGTGACGTTGCAAGCTCGATAGTACGCGGAAGCGATTTAGCTATTAACGCTCAGTTTAGAATATTTCTTGTATGTGCAGTAGAGGCTACGAAATCGATCAGGTTAGCAGTCGCAGGTGTTGATATCATCCGTTAAAATAAGGAGCCACTACTGTTCGAAGTGAGTTCTTCGGCCGGTTTAGATGGCATTGAAGCGGTGATATCGAATAGATATTGCGACCATGTTGATTGTTACGATGGAAAGAAAATTTATATCTGTAGGTGGCCTAACATTTATAAATATTGAGAGAGATCAACAACCATGTTGCTATACCTAAAGTATGGCCGGGTTATACTTACCCTATATAGCTCTAAAGTGAGGAATCGCCATGAAAAAACATGCATTGGTTCTAAGTGTTTTGTTGTTGGGCTGCCTGGTTGTTGTGCCAGCCACTCACGCATCTGATAGGCAAAGTTATTCGTCTAACTATCAGAATGATGATTTTTTTATTAAATCGGGTTCAGGTGAAGCAATGATGATAGACGCGTTTATATTTCGTCCTATCGGTTTGGTTGCTACGGTAATTGGTGGTGCTGCCTTTGTTGTGTCATTACCGTTTAGCGCCTTAGGCGGTAATGTTAGAGAGGCCGCTGATAAGTTGATAGTGGAGCCGTTTGATTACACTTTTAAGCGCAAGCTGGGTGACTTGTAACGCTTTTTAAGCGCTAACAAAAAATAGCGCGAAAGATTAATTAATATAGCTTTTATTGGTTAGTATTCTAATGGTTTTCTTTCATTAGGCGCTGCTTGCTACGTGTCCAATCACGGTCACGTTCTGTGGCGCGTTTGTCATGTTGCTTTTTACCTTTTGCTAAACCCACTTCGATTTTTGCGCGACCGTGTTTCCAGTAAAGGGCGGTCGGTACTATCGTATATCCCTTGCGTTCAACCGCGCCGATGAGATGATCAATTTCGCGAGCATGAAGTAAGAGTTTTCGTGAGCGAGTAGGGTTTGGTTCAATATGAGTCGAGGCGCTTTGCAGGGGGGAAATATGGCCATTAACCCAAAATGCTTCACCATTTTTAATTACCACATAGCTTTCGGTCATTTGTGCTCGCCCGGCACGCATACTTTTCACTTCCCAACCTTCAAGCGCCAGCCCGGCTTCAAAGCGTTCTTCGATGAAGTATTCGTGACGAGACTTTTTATTGAGTGCGATGGTGTTATCGGACACTTTTTTGTTGTTTTTTGCCATGCTGCGATTATACAAGCTAACGCATCAGTATTGTTTGTAAATGCTTGTGTTCAATAGAAATATCCAAGACAATTGGGGTTATCTGTAGCGATTATGCTGTAAACTGCGCTAAAATAGGGCGTAGATCCCATTTTCTAAAGTGACGATGGCAAACAACAACAGAACCTCACTGCACGGACTTTGGACGTCACGCTGGGCATTTATAATGGCGGCGACAGGCTCGGCAGTAGGGCTCGGCAATATCTGGAAATTTCCTTATATTGCTGGTGAGAATGGTGGTGGTGCCTTTGTTCTGATTTATTTGGTGTGCATATTTCTGATTGGTGTGCCGATCATGATGGCTGAGGTGATGTTGGGCCGTCGAGGCCGACGCAACCCGGTCGATAGCATGAAGCATTTGGCTGAAGAGACAGGCCACTCGCCGCTATGGAAGTTTCTCGGCTGGATAGGCGTTACAGCGGGATTTCTAATACTTTCCTATTATAGTGTCATAGCTGGCTGGGCCATCAGCTATGTCTTTACCACCGCTAGTGGCGCCTTTACAGGTGCAAATGCAGCGTTGGTCGGCAATCATTTCGATGAACTTACCCAATCACCGTTTACGCTTATTTTTTGGCATAGCATATTTATGCTGATCACCATGTTAGTGGTCGCGCGTGGTATTGAGGGCGGTATAGAGAAAGCCGTCCGCTTTTTGATTCCTTCTCTGTTTGTATTGATTATAGTGATGGTTTTTTATGCCATGACTACTAGTGGTTTCGCTGAAGGTGTGCGTTTTATGTTCTCTTCGGATTTCTCAAAGATTTCCACAGAAGGCGTGCTTAAAGCTATGGGCCAGGCATTTTTTACATTGAGTATCGGTATGGGTGCCATCATGGTTTATGGCGCCTATTTGCCGAAAGACATCTCTATTGCAAAGGCTTCATTTAGTATTGCGATTGCCGACACAGCAGTGGCTGTATTGGCAGGCGTGGCAATTTTTCCTATTGTTTTTGCCAATGGTCTCGAAGCGGGTTCTGGCCCAGGCTTGATTTTTGTGACCTTGCCTTTGGCCTTTGGTAATATGGCCTTTGGTGCTTTTTTTGGGACCTTGTTTTTTATACTTTTGGTGTTTGCGGCGTGGAGTTCTTCGATTAGTTTGATTGAACCCGCTGTGGCCTGGGTGATTGAAAACAAGGGGGTTAGTCGAGTAAAAGCCAGTATTGCTTTGGGGTTTTTTACCTGGTTTATAGGGCTTGGTACCGTCTTTTCGTTTAATGAATGGTCGAATAGCACCCTTTTTGGTAAAACGTTTTTTGATCTGCTTGATTACCTGACGTCTAATATTATGTTGCCATTAGGCGGTGTGTTAATGGCTATTTTTGCAGGATGGCTAATGAAAAAGAGTGCGTCGCACGATGAGCTTGCTGTCAGCAAACGGGCTTATACACTGTGGCGTTTTCTGGTACGTTATGTCACCCCCGTAGCAGTATTGCTGGTATTTCTTAACGCCGTCGGCGTTTTTTCCTAAACGAGTTTATTGTGCCCAAGATTAGTCGTAGCGCGCTGGTGCCTTATAGTGCAGAAGCCATGTTTGGTTTAGTGGATGATATAAAGTCGTACCCGGATTTTTTGCCCTGGTGTGCAAGTAGTAAAGAGTTGGCGCGTGATGAGCGAGGTGTGCGCGGTCAGGTAGAGCTGCGTAAAGGTAAAGTACATAAGTCGTTTACAACACAAAATACCAACGAGCCTGGTGCCAGTATTACTATGCAATTAGTCGAAGGCCCGTTTAAAAAACTGGAAGGGGTGTGGTCATTTCAAACATTGGATGCGCAGGCGAGTAAGGTGTCGCTTGATCTGGAATACGAATTTTCCAACGTAATATTAAAAATGACAGTAGGTCCTGTCTTTCAACAAATTGCAGACAAGCTGGTCGATGCTTTTTGCCAGCGTGCAAATGATATTTTTGGTCCAAATAATCATGAGCGGTGAAACAATTGATATAGAAGTGGCCTATGCCACGCGGGAAGAACAGCTTATTCTCAAGCAAAGCGTTGCGCTTGATGCAAAGATTGAAGAGGCCTTGAAAGAGTCTGGCTTACTGGAACGTTTTCCGGAAATAGATTTAAGCGTGAATAAGGTGGGTATTTTTGGCAAGCTCTGTAAGCTTGATACGGTCTTGCGTGCGGGCGATCGTATTGAGGTCTATCGGGCGTTAATCGCCGATCCGAAAGAAGCGCGGCGCAAACGTGCTAGTGAGACAAAAACCCGCGCAAAAAAAGAAGCCTAGTTGCTGCGGCTGGTAGTGTTCTTGATGTCAGGGTGTTTTTATTGTTTTTCCTTCAGTCTCGGCTTCCTTGTTATCTGGCTGCTTAGGGCGGCGCTGCGGAATGTCGGCAGTGAAATTGATGAGGTAGTCGCCTTCAAAAAATAGCGTTAACTGGTGACGCTTAGCGGGTTTATTTGCTGGTTTGAGATAATAGAGATAATCCCAGCGGTCTGGGCGAAAGGGGTCTTGCACCAGCGGCGTGCCGAGCAAGTTGACGACTTGCTCTCTACGCATGCCAAGCTGCAGTTTTTCCAATTGTTTGTCGTCAACGATATTACCTTGCTGAATGTCAATTTTATGAATCGAGCAGGCAGAAAAAGAAAAGAATAGGGCTAAAACGATTAGGCAGCGATACGGCATGATGATAATAAAATTAATTCTCGTTTCGGTTTCGGTTTTATTGCTCCATCGAATACAGTACCATGCTGGTAGGGGCGGAGTATTGTAAGGCGCGAATAATAGCGCATATCGATCCGCCTCAACAGGTTTGTCTACTAAATATTAATTCAGGATTGGTATAGACCCATGAGTTCTTCAGAATTAAAAAGCGCAGGCCTTAAGGCCACGCTACCACGTATTAAGATCCTTGAAATAATGCAAAAAAACCGCGAAGCGCATATGCGCGCGGAAGAGGTCTATCAGGCCTTACGTGAAGACGGCGAAGATGTCGGTTTGGCGACAGTGTATCGTGTGTTAACCCAGTTTGAAGATGCTGGTTTGGTGATTCGCCACCATTTTGAGGGTGGTCATGCTGTATTTGAATTCAACGAAGGGCGTCATCACGATCACTTGGTGTGTGTTAAGAGTGGCAAGGTGATTGAATTTACCGACCCGATTATCGAAGAACGTCAAAAGGCTATCGCGAAAGAGCACGGTTTTAAAATGACAGACCACACTCTCATCATTTATGGTGTGTCAGCAGACTACCAAGATGCTGACGACTAGGGTTTACCTATTTAGTAGTATTCTTATAAATCCGATAAATTTAGATTACTTAGTTGTTATAATTAATTGAATTATATCGTAATTAATTTTTTATCTAATAAATTGGGTGCGTTGTATTAATTGCTTGATCGAGCGCACTGGCAATGTTTATTTTCCTTCTAGCCTAATTAGTTTTGTTGCTTCGAGTGCCGCAAAGTATTCTAGTGTGTTGAACCTGAACCACCACGCGAAATCAAATCCTGCGCATTTTTGCGTGCACTATCGGTTACTTCTGTACCGGCTAACATACGCGCGATTTCTTCCAGGCGATCTGTTTCAGACAATACCGTAACATTGGTATTGGTCATCTTGTTGATCACCGCTTTCTCGACCTTTAATTGATGATGCCCCAGTGCTGCAACTTGCGGTAGGTGGGTAACACACAATACTTGATGGCTGTCGCCAACGCGGCGCAGGGTTTGGCCAATGATCTCGGCGATGCCGCCGCCAACACCAACGTCAACTTCGTCAAAGATATAGGTGCCGATTTTATTGCGACTAACGTTGATAACCTGTATTGCCAGGCTAATGCGTGACAGCTCACCACCGGAGGCGACTTTAGTCATTGCCATGAGTTCCTGGCCTGGGTTGGCGCTGACCAGGAACTCGACACGTTCGAGACCGTGTGCACCGTATTGGTGTTCATCAAGCGCGTGTAGGGCAATTTCGAATACGCCTTCAGGCATGCCGAGTTGTTGCATATTATGGGTGATTTCAGCGCCCAGTTTTTTGGCGCAGGCTTTGCGCTTTTTGCTAACCTTTTTTGCAAGGCTTAAATAGGCGTCGCGTGCTTTTTCGATATCTTGTTCAAGCGTGCCTAATGTGGCGCTGTCGTTATCGAGCTTGTCGATGGTTACGCTTAGCTCGTCTTGTAGAATGAGCAGGGCGTTAGGATCGACATGATGTTTGCGTGCCAAACTGTGCAGCTCGCTAATGCGGCTTTCTGTTTGGTTGAGTTTTTGTGGGTCATCATCAAGCGAATCGAGATAGTTGCGCAGCTCGCCACTGGCCTCTTGTATTTGGATGCTGGAATTTTCAAAACAGGAGAAGGCATTTTTAAGGTTGCCATCGAGGTCGGCTGCTTTGCCGAGTTGTGCGGTGATATGCACGAGCTCGCCGACGTTATCGCTGTCGATGAATTGCATGGCGCTATGGCAGGCCTCGCGTAATTCACCGGCATTGGCCAGTTGTTTAAGATCGGTTTCCAGTTTGTCCCATTCGTTTTCGATGAGGTTGGCGTTAACTAGTTCGTTTAGTTGGTAGCGCAGTAGATCGAGTTTTGCGTCGCGTTCCTGTGCTGATTTTTGCAAGTCGTTTAGTATGTTGACAAATTTCTGCCATGCTCGGTATTGCTTGCTGACCTGCTTTAAAACATCTGCATGTTCGGCATAGGCATCAAGCAATTCACGTTGCACGGCCCCGTGCATTATAGATTGATGGGCATGTTGGCCATGGATATCAATAAGTTTTTCGCCAAGCTCGCGTAACCATTGAACGGTAACGGGACTGCCGTTGATGTAGGCGCGTGAGCGACCATCGCTACTTACAGTGCGACGTATTTGGCAAGCATCGTCTTCGTCAACCTCATGTTCTACTAACCAGTTAATGACATCTGTTTTATTGCTGATATCAAAATCAAGCATGACTTCGGCACGTTTGGCGCCGGGGCGAATGAGATTAATATTGGCGCGATCACCCAACACCAGGCCAATGGCGTCAAGCAATATGGATTTACCGGCGCCGGTTTCACCTGTGATGCTGGTCATGCCGTTGGATAGGGCGAGGTCGAGTGTGTCGACCAGCACAAAGTCACGGATATAGAGTTGCGTAATCATAAATTAGCGATTCGGTGTAGTGCCCCAGCCGAGTTTAGTGCGCAGTGTATGAAAGTGATCATGCTGCTCAGGATGTATTAGATGCGTGCGTTGTTCGCTTTTCTCAATTATTATTTTATCGCCGTTTATCACCTCGATAGTGCTTTGGCCGTCGCAGCTAAGTTTAACTGAGTTGAGATTGGTGTCGGTAATAATAAGCTCAATACGGCTATCACCGCTGACGACAATGGGGCGATGGCTCAGCGTGTGCGGGCAGATGGGAACCAGTACGACAGCATTAAGAGAGGGGTGCACGATAGGGCCGCCGCCAGATAGTGCATAAGCGGTTGAGCCGGTTGGGGTGGAGACTATTAACCCATCAGAACGCTCTGTACTAACAAAGGCGCCATCAATAAAGGTTTCTAGCTCGACCATGCGTGAGGACGCCCATTTATGGACAACGATGTCATTCAGTGCGTGGACTTCAAGAATGGTTTTGCCGTCACGGATTACGCTGCTTTTGAGCAAGGCGCGCTGTTCAGACTGATAGCGTCCTGCCAGCACTTCATTAAGTCGTTCGATCATCACCTCGGGTGTGATATCAGCTAGAAAGCCGAGCCGCCCCATGTGAACGCCAAGCAGGGGTGTGTTTGTGTTACCTAAGGCGCGTGCGGCACTGAGTAAAGTGCCGTCACCGCCGATGACTACGGCGAGGTCACATTTCTGCGAAAGGTTTGACCAATTGACGAATTCGGCAGTGTTCTCCAGGAGTTCGGCAGTTTCTTGTTCGACGAATACGGTAATGTCGCGTTGAGCAAAATAGTGGTGCAATGTATTCAGGACGGCGATGACATCCGGATTTGATTTTTTTGCGATAAGGCCGATGGTTTTAAATGGCGAAGTCATTATTGTTCCTTTTAGTGCAAACTAGCATGTTGGTGCCATGGCGCCAACCGCTCTGTTACTACTGTCTCCGGGTTCGTGCTTGACGGGCTTGGTCGCGGTTGCTACTGTCGATTGTCGCTCTTGTTTATTGAGCATTTAACCGCACATTATACTGTGATCTTCACTTAATTTTTTATTCATTATGGCAGTAGAACTTAGCGAAAGAGCCAATGCTTTATTACGGACCCTGGTTGAGTCCTATATAAAAGATGGCCAACCGGTCGGCTCACGCGCTTTGGCTCACGGCTCAGGTTTAAAGCTGAGTCCTGCGACAGTGCGTAATGTTATGGTGGATTTGGAAGAGGCTGGGTTGATTATCTCGCCACATACCTCTGCTGGCCGAGTGCCAACCTCCAAAGGTTATCGATTGTTTGTCGATTCTATGGTGTCTACTGAGCCAATGTCGATTGAGAACGCCGCTATTGAGAGTTTGAAGCTCCAACTTAATGGTGGACAGCCAATGAATAGTTTGATGTTGGCAGCGTCGTCTATTTTGTCTGGTGTTACTCGCATGGCGAGCGTGGTGATGGTGCCACGACATGAGAACAAGAGTCTGAAGCATGTGGAGTTTCTCGTTTTGGGCGATGACCGTGTGTTGGTGATTATAGTCACCAATGATGATGAAGTGCGTAACCATGTCATTCACACGCCGCGCAAATTTACAGTTGCCGAGCTGCAATATATCAGTAATTATTTAAACCAGACGTTTGCCGGTCAGGAACTTCCGCATGTTCGTGAACGTATTATGTCGGAGATGCGCGAAGCGCGTGACGGCATGGACAAGCTCATGCGCGAAGCAGTTGAGATGGCAGATCAAGTGCTTAATGCCACAGATCAGGAAGACAGCGAAGAGTGCGTTATCTCTGGCCAGACCAACCTGATGGATTATGCTGAGCTGTCGAATGTTGAAAAACTGCGACAGTTGTTTGAGGCGTTCAACGAGAAACGCGATATCTTACATGTGTTAGATCAATGTCTGCATAGTCCTGGTATTAAGATCTTTATCGGCGAAGAGTCTGGCTATCATCCCTTTGACGATATGAGTGTAGTGACGTCCACCTATGAACGCGATGGCAAAGTTCTCGGTGTACTGGGTGTTATCGGACCGACCCGCATGGCGTATAATCGCGTCATACCTGTTGTTGATATTACGGCTAAATTACTCAGCGCAGCCTTGAATCAGCGCTAAATGTCTTTATATTGGTCACCAAATCTGGTGATAAGCCAGTTTTCAGGCTTAAACATGACTATTTCTTCGATTAATTGGGGGTTTTTATAATGACAGCTACGCACGATGAGCATAGCTCTGCCACGGAAGATGAGCATGACGAAATGGTGGACGATGCGGCTAAGCAGGAAGAATTACAGGCTGAGCTGGATGACGATGCCTCCGATGTCTCGGAAGGTGAAGTCTTCAGTCCTGCCGAGCAGCGCATTAATGAACTGACAGACAGTTTACTTAGAGCGCGTGCCGAGACCGACAATATTCGTCGTCGCAGTGAACGTGATATTGCCAATGCCCATAAATATGGCTTGGAGCGTTTTGCGAGTCAGCTTTTGCCCGTCAGAGATGGCCTTGAGCTGGGCTTGGTTGCCGCTAGCCAGGAAAACGCCACCATCGATCGTATCAAGGAAGGCATGGATATGACTCTTAAAATGCTTACCGATGTTATGGAGAAGGCTTCAATTATTGAGCTGAACCCATTAGGTGAGAAATTTGACCCGGAACGTCACCAGGCTATGCAGATGCAGGAAACTGACGAGGCTGACCCAAATACGGTGATTGTGGTGCATCAAAAGGGTTATTTGCTCAATGATCGCTTGATTCGACCCGCGATGGTTGTCGTTGCCAAGCCAAAAAGGCTTTAAAACTATTTGTTTTAAAGGATTTTCTTGAATTACGAATTGTTAACCTTATATAGGTAGACATCAGACGCTCGAGAGTGAGTGCAGGTTTATACGGAGAATAAAATGGGTAAAATTATCGGTATTGATTTGGGTACAACCAATTCATGTGTGGCTGTGATTGAGGGTGGCGTACCAAAGGTTATTGAAAATGCTGAGGGTGATCGTACAACGCCTTCCGTTGTCGCTTTTGTTGACGACGGTGAAATATTGGTTGGGCAATCAGCCAAACGCCAGGCTGTTACTAATCCACAAAATACCTTGTTTGCGATCAAGCGGCTTATCGGCCGTAAGTTTGCTGACGATGTTGTTCAACGAGACATCAAAATGGTGCCTTACACCATTATCGGTGCTGACAACGGCGACGCATGGGTTCAGGCCAATGGCAAGAAGATGGCGCCCCCCGAAGTTGCTGCCCGTGTCTTGATGAAGATGAAGAAAACGGCAGAAGAATACCTTGGTGAAGAAGTCACCGAAGCGGTTATTACCGTTCCTGCTTATTTTAATGATTCGCAACGTCAAGCAACTAAAGATGCGGGTAAAATCGCTGGCCTTGAAGTAAAACGTATTATCAACGAGCCAACCGCTGCGGCCCTGGCTTATGGTATGGATAAGAAACGCGGCGACAGCAAACTGGCCGTATTTGATCTCGGTGGCGGTACCTTTGACGTATCTATTATCGAAATTGCTGAAGTGGATGGTGAGCACCAGTTTGAGGTGTTATCGACCAATGGTGACACCTTCCTTGGTGGTGAAGATTTCGATTTACGTTTGATCGAGTATCTTGCGGAACAATTTAAAAAAGACAGTGGTATTGATATTCACAGTGATCCGTTGGCATTACAACGTTTGAAAGATGCGGCTGAAAAAGCCAAGATCGAGCTCTCATCAAGTCAACAGACTGATGTTAACCTGCCTTATATTACTGCTGATGCAGCTGGCCCAAAACATCTTAACGTTAAGGTGACACGAGCCAAGCTCGAATCACTTGTTGACGAGTTGATTGAGCGCACGATGGAACCATGCCGTATCGCATTAAAAGATGCCGGGCTTAGCACGTCAGAAATTGATGATGTCATCCTTGTCGGTGGTCAGACTCGTATGCCTAAGGTTCAAGAAGTGGTACAAAACTTCTTCGGCAAAGAACCTCGTCGCGACGTTAACCCGGATGAAGCGGTTGCTGTGGGTGCCGCCATTCAAGGTGGTGTCCTGGCGGGTGATGTTAAAGACGTTCTGTTGCTGGATGTGACGCCATTATCACTGGGTATTGAGACCATGGGCGGTGTCATGACCAAGTTGATTGATAAGAACACCACGATTCCAACTAATGCATCGCAAGTGTTTTCAACGGCCGATGATAACCAAACTGCTGTGACCGTGCATGTGTTACAGGGCGAACGTGAAATTGCGTCTGCTAATAAATCGTTAGGCCGATTTGATCTGGCTGATATTCCGCCTTCACCGCGAGGTCTGCCACAGATTGAAGTGTCTTTTGATATTGACGCTAACGGTATTCTTAATGTGTCTGCCAAAGATAAGGCAACGGGTAAAGAACAGTCTATTATCATCAAAGCATCTAGCGGACTCTCGGAGGATGAGATCGACAAGATGGTGAAAGACGCCGAGGCACATGCCGAAGACGATAAAAAATTCCACCTGTTGGTTGGTGCCCGTAATAGTGCTGACGGCTTGATTCACGCGACGACTAAGGCAATGGCGGGACTTGGCGATAAGCTCGAAGAAGCTGAAAAATCACAGATCGAAGCAGCTATCGAATCCTTGAAGGAAGCGATGAACAGCGATGATATCGAAGCCATTGAAGCTAAAACTGCTGACCTTGGTGAGGTATCAAGCAAAATGTCAGAACGTGCTTATGCTGAGCAACAAGCGGCGGGTGCCAATGCCGGTGCATCAGCAGACTCTGCCGGTGATGCGGGTGCAGATAAGGCAAGTGATGATAACGTTGTTGATGCCGATTTTGAAGAAGTCGACGATAAGAAATAATCGTTAGAGTCAATCGAATTAAATACTATTGCAAATATAACAATAAAGGTGGGGCGCTGAGCCAATGTCTAAGCGGGATTATTACGACGTGCTCGGCGTCGAGCGCAATGTCAGTGAGGCAGAGCTAAAAAAAGCTTATCGTCGTTTGGCGATGAAGTATCACCCTGATCGAAATCAGGGTGATACTGACACTGAAAAAGAATTCAAAGAAGTCAAAGAAGCTTACGAAATTCTTAACGACGCACAGAAACGTTCTGCTTATGACCAGTTTGGTCATGCAGGTCTTGGTGGTACGGCTGGCCGTGCCGGTGCGGCCGGTGGCGCCGGTTTCGGTGATATTTTTGAAGATGTTTTCGGTGATATTTTTGGTGGTGGTCGTGGCGGTAGTCATGGTGGCGCTCATCGTGGCTCTGATCTTCGTTATGACCTGGAAATGAGCCTTGAGGATGCAGTTGCCGGTACCACGGTTAAAATTCGTATACCGACACGTGTCCGCTGCAAGTCCTGTAATGGTTCGGGCGCAAAAATGGGCTCTAAGCCCGTCACTTGCGAGACCTGTGGTGGTCACGGCCAGGTGCGTGTTCAGCAAGGCTTTTTCTCAATTCAACAAGCCTGTCCCAAGTGTCATGGTAAAGGTACTGTCATCAGCGACCCGTGTGGCACGTGTCATGGCCAGGGACGCACTCAAGAAAGTAAAACTTTGTCAGTTAAGATTCCACCGGGTGTCGACAGTGGTGACCGTATTCGTCTTAGCGGCGAAGGTGAGGCGGGTGAGCATGGTGGGCCAAGTGGTGACTTGTACGTTCAGGTTCGTGTAAAGCCACATACTTTATTTAGTCGAGACAATGCGGACCTAATCTGTGATGTGCATATTGATATGGTTACTGCCTCGTTGGGTGGTGAACTTGAAATTCCAACACTGAGCGGTAAGGTGCGGCTAAAAATACCTGCCGAAACGCAATCCGGAAAAGTATTTCGATTGCGCGGCAAAGGCGCCCGCACGGTTCATAGTACGGGTGTTGGTGATCTACTATGTCATGTTAGTGTGGAAACACCGGTTAATCTTAATAGCGAGCAAAAAGAATTGCTGGCCCAATTGCAGCGAACCATGTCAGACAGCAATCAAGAGCATAGTCCAAAATCCAAATCCTGGCTGGACAGCGTGAAAAAATTGTTTGATGAGATCCGTTTCTCTTGATGCGAGTACAAGCAGGCAGGCAATTATAATGACAAAAATAGCTATCGCAGGTGCTGGCGGCCGAATGGGGCGCCGATTGATTGAGGCTTGCGGACAATACTCTGACCTTACTTTGGCTGCCGCGGTTGAATATACTCGCCACGCTACTATCGGTAGTGACGCCAGCGTTGTTGCGGGTCTTGCGCCTTCTGGTGTCAAGATCAAAGATGATATGGCCGGTGCTACTCGACTTAGTGATGTGTTGATAGATTTTACCTTGCCTAACGTTACCGAGACCAATCTTAAATTGTGCCTTCGTCACAATTGTAAAATGGTGATCGGAACTACCGGTTTGAGTGAAGCACAACAAGAGATGATTCACGAGGCATCACAACATATCGCTATCGTCTTTACGCCCAATATGAGTATTGGTGTTAACCTTTGTTTCCGGTTACTTGAAATTGCATCCAAAGTATTAGGTGATAGCTCGGATATTGAAATTATCGAAGCCCATCATCGTCATAAAGTTGATGCGCCGTCTGGTACGGCCTTGCGTATGGGCGAAATCATTGCCGACACATTGGGCCGTAATTTGAAAGAATGTGCAGTCTATGGTCGACAAGGTCATACCGGTGTACGTGATGCCAAGACAATTGGTTTTGAGACAATTCGCGCTGGCGATATTGTTGGTGATCATACGGTTATGTTCGCATCTGAAGGTGAGCGGGTTGAAATTACCCATAAAGCCTCCAGTCGTATGACGTTTGCCAGCGGTGCAGCGCGTGCAGCGCAATGGCTGGCTCAACACGACAAAGGTCTGTTTGATATGCAGGATGTGCTGGGCCTGCGCGACCTATAGATGGCTGACAGCTACATCCCGATTGATTGCAGTCTGCACGACTATATTGAAATTGCCTGTCTCAAACACTATCAACTTAGACTTGAGTTGATCGACACATCAGAACTCATTGCTATCGCTGAGTCGACAGAGACTCGCTCTGATAAGACGGAATGGCTGCTTCTACGCGATGGTGATATACAGCACACCGTTCGGCTCGATAATATCGTGGCTTTAACACCGTTGGCCACTGACCCTATATTTGGCCGAATCGTATTACGTGATTAAATTTGCTCCTTTATCGCGCATCTTTGCGTAGACAGCCAGGGGCACGATAGCGTAAAATCCCCGCTCAATCACGCACGCTGTAAAGCGCCGGCGTATCTAGTAAGCGGGAGGCGATGGTTCACATCCTCCCGTTTTTTATGTCTTGCAGTTTTGTTTGGGGGTTGAATGGCTGATACCGCCTTACTCGCACTTGAGGATGGGTCTGTCTTTTATGGCGAGTCTATTGGTGCGAAGGGTTATACCGTTGGTGAAGTGGTTTTTAACACCGCTATAACCGGTTACCAGGAGATCCTCACCGATCCTTCTTATTATAAGCAACTGGTTACTCTAACCTATCCACATATTGGTAATACCGGTGTCAATGGTGATGATACCGAATCAAAGAAAATCTATGCTTCGGCATTGATTGTGCGTGACGTACCAACGACACATAGTTGCTGGCGCCAGCAGGGCGACTTGCGCAATTATTTGCAAGACGCAGGGGTCGTCGCCATCGCCGATATAGATACACGTAAGTTGACGCGAATATTGCGTGAAAAAGGCGCCCAAGGTGCTTGTCTAATGGCTGGCCCAGATGCGGATGTTGATAAAGCATTAGAAATGGCTCGTGGCTTTCCCGGTCTTAAAGGCATGGATTTGGCTCAAGCGGTGACGACATCAGAGTCTTATACCTGGAGTAGCCCGAGCTGGCAGCTTGATGGCTCGCATAAAGACGCTAAACCTGCGACGCGTTTCCGCGTAGCGGCTTACGACTTTGGCATTAAAAGTAATATTCTACGTTTGTTGGTTGATCGTGATTGCGAAGTGACGGTGTATCCAGCCAAAACACCCGCGCAAACCTTATTGGCCACCAAGCCAGATGGTGTCTTTTTATCCAATGGTCCAGGTGACCCTGAGCCTTGCGATTATGCTATTAACGCCATCAAAGAAATTATAGAAACAGAAATTCCCGTATTCGGCATTTGTCTTGGTCACCAGCTTTTAGGTTTGGCCAGCGGCGCCAGAACCGAAAAAATGAAATTTGGTCACCACGGCGCCAATCACCCGGTTCAGGATCTGGCGACTAGCAAGGTGATGATTACCAGCCAAAACCACGGCTTTGCCGTAGCTGAGGCGAGTTTGCCTGCTCATATTGAAGTTACGCATCGTTCCTTGTTTGATGGCAGCGTGCAGGGCATTAAACGTACCGATAAACCCGCTTTTAGTTTTCAGGGACACCCTGAGGCAAGCCCTGGGCCACATGATGTGCAGCCGTTGTTTGATCAGTTTATCGAGCTGATGAAGGCGAGGGATTAGTGCCTTGAACGTTGACACACTAACTGAATTTGCAATTATTACCTGGATAGAGCACTTGTAATGCCAAAACGCAGTGATATTAAAACCATTCTTATCATCGGTGCAGGGCCTATTGTTATTGGTCAGGCCTGCGAATTCGATTATTCCGGCGCGCAAGCATGTAAAGCCTTAAARGAAGAAGGCTATCGCRTCGTTCTCGTTAACTCAAATCCTGCCACCATTATGACGGACCCATCGATGGCGGATGCGACCTATATCGAACCTGTTGAATGGCGTGTTGTAAAACGTATTATTGAAAAAGAACGGCCCGATGCTATTTTGCCTACGATGGGCGGCCAAACCGCACTTAACTGTGCATTGGATTTAGCGCGCAATGGCGTGCTCGATCAGTTTGGTGTTGAGTTAATCGGCGCTAAAGAAGATGCGATTGATAAAGCAGAAGATCGCGATCGCTTCCGCATGGCGATGAATGCTATCGGCTTGAATGTGCCACGTTCTTATATTGCACATTCGATGGAAGAGGTCTTGCAGGGGCATGCCGATATTGGTTTTCCAACGATTATCCGGCCGTCATTTACGCTTGGTGGTAGTGGTGGTGGTGTTGCCTATAACCGCGAAGAACTGACAGAGATTTGTGGCCGCGGTTTTGAATTGTCGCCGACTGATGAATTATTGATTGAAGAATCAATTATCGGCTGGAAAGAGTTTGAGATGGAAGTGGTGCGTGATAGCAAAGACAATTGCATCATTATTTGTTCTATTGAAAATCTTGATCCAATGGGCGTTCATACCGGTGATTCAATTACGGTTGCGCCAGCGCAAACACTAACTGAYAAAGAATATCAAATAATGCGTAACGCATCGATTGCCGTGTTACGTGAAATTGGTGTTGATACAGGTGGCTCAAACGTTCAGTTTGCGGTCAACCCGGCAGATGGTCGCCTTGTTGTTATCGAGATGAACCCTCGTGTTTCGCGTTCATCGGCTTTGGCATCAAAGGCAACCGGTTTCCCGATTGCCAGAATTGCCGCCAAGTTGGCAGTGGGCTATACCCTTGACGAGCTGCGTAACGAGATTACCGGCGGTTTAACACCGGCCTCGTTTGAGCCAACTATTGATTACGTCGTTACCAAGATACCGCGTTTTACCTTTGAGAAGTTCCCTCAGGCCGAAGACACACTCAGCACACAGATGAAGTCGGTAGGTGAAGTGATGGCGATGGGCCGCACCTTCCAGGAATCCTTGCAAAAGGCAATGCGTGGTCTGGAGATTGGTGTTCACGGCCTCGATGAACAATATGACCATTCGCAAGCTGATGTTGCCGACCAAATTCGGAATTATTTACGCCTACCAAGGCCCATGCGTTTATGGGCAGTGGCCGACGCTTTGCGAGCAGGCTTCTCTCTGGAAGAGTTGCATGAAATTACGTATATTGATCTTTGGTTTTTAGCACAGATTGCTGATCTCGTCGCAGTCGAGCAAAGTGTATCAAGTAAAAGCTTGTCAGAAGTCGACGCAGATTTATTACGYCAGCTTAAGCGTAAGGGTTTTTCTGATAAGCGACTTGCAARCTTGTTTAATTGTGCTGAAGCMGAAGTAAGAGCYCTGCGTGATGAGTTAAACATTCATCCTGTATTCAAACGTGTTGATTCCTGTGCGGCGGAATTTTCGACAACGACAGCGTATCTTTATTCAAGCTACGAAGATGAGTGCGAAGCGGATCCCAGTGATAGAGAAAAGATTATGATNCNBBGKGKSGVVNCCCVADHVVTATCGGGCAGGGTATTGAGTTCGATTACTGTTGTGTTCATGCCGCGCTGGCGCTGCGGGAAGAAGGCTATGAAACCATTATGGTTAACTGTAACCCGGAAACCGTTTCAACAGATTTTGACACCTCGGACAGGCTGTATTTTGAGCCACTGACCTTAGAAGACGTGCTTGAAGTTATTCGCGTTGAAAAACCTAAGGGCGTCATTGTTCAGTACGGTGGCCAAACGCCATTGAATTTAGCGCGCGCGCTAGCCAACGCGGGTGCCCCAATTATTGGCACCTCACCAGACGCAATAGATAAAGCGGAAGACCGTGAACACTTTCAGCATATTGTTAATGAACTTGGTTTGTTGCAACCGCCTAACGCTACAGCGACGAATGAAAAGCAGGCATTGGAATTAGCCGAGGGTATCGGATTCCCGTTAGTTGTGCGCCCATCTTATGTGTTGGGTGGTAGAGCGATGGAAATTGTTCATGACATTAATGATCTTGCACGCTACATGCGCGAAGCGGTAAAAGTTTCAAATGATTCACCTGTATTACTTGACCGCTTTCTTGACGATGCGATCGAAGTAGACGTTGATGCAGTTTGTGACGGCGAACATGTCACTATCGGCGGAATCATGGAGCACATCGAGCAGGCRGGCGTGCATTCTGGCGACTCAGCGTGTTCGATGCCACCYTATAGCTTAAGTGAAGGTATTCAARCTGAAATAAAAAAACAAATGCGTCAACTAGCAGGCGCCTTGGGTGTTATCGGTCTGATGAATGCGCAGTTTGCCGTTAAGGGTGATGAAGTCTATTTGATCGAGGTTAATCCACGTGCATCACGTACAGCACCGTTTGTATCAAAAGTGATTGGGCGTTCGCTAGCCAAGATCGGTGCGCTTTGCATGGTCGGTAAAACGCTCGCCGAGCAAGATGCCCTTGATGATATTGAAGTACCTTATCATGCTGTGAAAGAAGCAGTTTTTCCATTTTCTAAATTTCTCGGTGTCGATCCTTTACTAGGTCCCGAGATGAAATCAACCGGCGAAGTTATGGGTGTTGGCCGCAGTTTTGCAGAAGCGTTTTCAAAGGCTCAAATGGCAGCGGGCAGTTTTTTGAAATGCGGTGGTCGTGCATTTATTAGTGTTCGCGATACTGACAAACAGCATGCGGTTGAGATAGCCAGAGACCTTGCCGCACTGGGATTTGAGTTGGTTGCTACAGGCGGTACTGCGAGCGCATTAAAGCAAGCCGGCCTAGCYGTTGTTAAAGTGTTAAAAGTGACAGAAGGGCGCCCGCACGTGGTTGATATGATCAAAAACGAAGAGATTTCGTTTATTGTTAACACGACAGAAGGCAAGCAAGCCATCGCCGATTCCTATTCCATTCGACGAGAAGCCCTACAGCACAAGATCGCCTATACTACGACTATCGCCGGTGCACGAGCCAGTTGTATGGCTATGGCTAAAGGAAATAATTATGATGTTTATGCCTTGCAGGCATTGCATGAGGAGCTAAAACAATGCAAAAAGAACCAATTACATTGAAAGGCGCCGAACGCCTACGTTTAGAGCTGCATCAACTGAAGTCAGTTGATCGCCCGCGTATTATTGAATCGATAGCCACTGCACGTGAGCACGGTGACTTGAAAGAAAATGCTGAATACCATGCTGCAAAAGAGCAGCAAGGTTTCCTTGAAGGGCGTATACAAGAAATTGAAGGTCGCCTTAGTCACGCTCAACTCATTGATATTTCCTCGCTTGATCCGGGTGATAAAGTTGTATTTGGCGCTAAGGTTGTCCTGATCAATGAAGAGAACGGCGAGCAAGTCACTTATCAGATCGTCGGCGATCTTGAAGCCGATATTAGCAAAGGCCTGTTGTCGATCAACTCACCTGTCGCGCGTGCATTGATTGGTAAAGAAGTAGGTGAAATCGCGACGGTTAACGCACCTGCTGGTGAGATAGAGTACGAGATCGAATCAGTCAGTTATGACGACTAGTGTCTAGCCATGCTATCTAAACTCAATATTGGTGAACGCATACTATTAACCCTATGGGTAGGTGGCACCTGGGCTATTGGTTATATCGCTGCCCCAAGCTTGTTTGCCTCAATCGAGGATCGTCAATTAGCCGGTGCAGTGGCAGGTGAAATGTTGCGCGCCATATTGAGCATTGGTTTGATCTGCAGCGTGTTATTGCTTGTTAGTGGCGTGCTGAGCGGCCTAAATACTGCGCTGAAATCATGGCGTTGGTGGCTGATTGTCGTTATGTTATTGATTATATTAGTGAGTTTGTTTGGTATTCATCCCATGATCGCTGAATTAAAACTGCAAAAAGAAACCATGGATGCGCTTGAGTACAAATTTCAATTTGGCAAGCTACATGGTTTGTCCGCTGGGGTATATCTTCTTCTCAGTATTCTCGGCCTGATCCTGGTTGCTTTTGGTCTGCGACGGCCGTCACCCGAACGAATTTAAACTTCTTATGCGCAAAATGCGTAAGGTATTACTTTTCGTTATTTTTCTTGGCTTTGCTCTGGTAATAAGGGCAGCAATCGATTATGTCATGGGTGAGCCAATCAATATCACATTAACACTCATCGGCTTCGTAATATTGGTTATAGGCGTTGTTGCACAACGTTTATTTCTGCAGAAATATTCATAATCAGAACCTATCAAATATCGTAAATTAAGATAAAAAATTAATTATGTAAATGTTTGGTTCAGCGTATCATCCAGACATAATGTAAGAAGAAAAAAGGACGCTGGTTTAGCGTTTTCGAAAGATGTGTTAGTGAAGTGTAAAGGGAATCGCAATGGAAATACTGACCGGGCTGGCCATTAGCCAATTTTATTGTTGGGCATATTCTACGCCTTCTTTATCGACTCTCTTTATTTTACCTTAAGCCAGCGTTTTGCTATGTCCATGCGTGGCGTTTTTCTGCCGCCTTGGTTTAGCCAAAGATGCACGGTGATTCTATCTATCATTAAAAGACCAGAGATTAATACTGCTAGTGCAGTCAACGACGAGCAACGATTTTTCGTAAAGCAAGAAATCCATCAACATCACATAAGGAGACGTGTCATGAATAGCAGTAATTTTGTGTACAAAAAACCATTTCGCAGCGCCTGTATCCCCTTAGCATTAACAGCTTTATTGCTGCCGCTAAGCGCAACGGCCATGCCGCCCAATCCTATTTTTATCGAAGCCGAGAATTATAATCCGGGCGGCGAAGGCGTGGGCTACCACGATTCCGATAACCGTCGTCGGGGTAACTACGACAACGGCCGAGGTGAGTCCGTTGATCTGAGCGCCATATCAGCAACCTCAGCAGAACGTAGAACAAGCGATGGCCCAGCAACGGTATCGTATGTGGCCGCGCGTGAATGGCTGACATATGACATTAACGTACCCGTAGCAGGAACCTACCAGTTTGAGATACGCAGTGCTCGCGCGCCCCAGCCGGTAATGGCCGAATTCGTCTTGAAGTCGACGGTGTCGATGTTAGCGGCCCCTTAACGATCGCCTCAACAGGTGCGTCGCACCGTTTTCAAACCTTCAGTTTCCCTGGCATAGCGCTGCAAGCAGGTTCCCACCAATTACGGTTAAGGTTTGAAGTTTCCGGCATGGAGGTGAATTGGTTTCGCTTGAGCCTGGCACAGCCTGAAGCGCCAAACAATGCCGCACCAACGATCACCAACCCGGGCAGTCAAAGCCATGCAGAAGGCGCGAACGTTAACGTTGCAATCCAAGCCAACGACAGCGATGGCGACAGCCTGACCTACAGCGCAAGCGGCCTACCCGCGCAGTTATCCATTAACTCGGGTACCGGCCGCATCCGCGGCACCGTGACCAGAGCAGGCAACTACCCTGTCACCGTGGCAGTGAATGACAGCAACGGTGGAATGGCGACCGAACGCTTTGATTGGGTGGTGAACGAGCCAACTACGACATCGCAATACCTTAATCCACCGTTGATGGTGTCGGATTTTTCCAAAATCGCCAATGTGCCAATGTCGGTTGCAGCGCTACGCACTGCCTATGGCGTTTCGACGGTAAGCGATCCGAAAGAAAATATAAAGCGGATCAAGGTTGTTAAGAGAAATGGTCAGCATTGGTTACAGCAAACCTTTTCCCATGATCACGGGGATAGGTCTTTTGATCAGCATCGGACTGGCACGCAATTCACAGTTGACATTCCCGGCAGAAATCACGAAGAGATATATCTCTCGTTTAACATGGAATTAAAGAGCGATATAGTCCTTAGCCGTGGAGGGAAATTTGGTCCCAGCCTAAAAGGTGGCCCAGAAACCACAACAGGAGGTAACACATCAAATGGGTATAATGGGTTTTCCATGCGCAATTCGTTCGTTGACCCCCAATCGATGTCATTATATGTCTACCATCCTGACCAGCCGAACGCTGCTGCTGGTGAAGATATTCACCCGCAAATTAATGGGCGGCTTGTTCCATGGCCCAAAGGACGGTCAGTGAGTATTCAGTTTCGTGTTAAAATGAACACTCCCGAGAGATCAGCCAATGCCGCTAGAAACCATATTAGATCACGACTAGCAGAAGAGTTTGAAGCGAATCCGAGGTGGACATTAGCAGACCGAGAGTTCGCTGCGCACCGCATGCAACGTAGGTTGCCGGAGAGCGTTGTACCTAATGATGGCATCTTGCAGGTATGGATAGATGGCAAGCTGATTGTTGATCGCAGAGATATGCGCTGGCGCCATGATGATGCTATTCATATCGATGACTATTTTTATAGCGCTTTCTATGGAGGGGGTTCGCCTCCATTTGCCACAGTGAAAGAAGAGACTGTATGGACAACCAATCACGCTGTTTCAAACAAGCCCTTACTCTATAACCCACCAAGGTAAATCAATAAATGATCTGGTTGCTGCAGGCAGTAGAGGTGTTATCACTACTTGCCTGCAGCCAACGTATAAATAGAGGTATGGCCTGCGTAGAGAGGCTATTACGAATAGCGGATAAAGAAACAAGAAGAATGATGAGGTTACGTCTCTAAAGCAGATATGTAAAAAATTGATATTTTGACTAGGTTCTGTTGTGAAATTCATTTCATCCATTGCAGTGCTGCGGCAAAGTGGAGAAAAGCTTGAAATCTTGACGCCATTTTTTCAAAACGAGAGAATAACCGTCTGTAATGTTTGAGAAAACCAAACATACACTCAACCTTGTGCCGCTCTTTATATAACGCTTTATCGTACTCACGTTGAACTTTTCGGTTCTTTTTGGGCGGAATAACACACAAGGCCCCTCCCTCACGAATATGAGCGACAATCGCATCTGAATCATAGCCTTTATCCGCTAAAAAGACGCCGTATTTTTTGCTTTCTATCAAGGGGATCGCTTRCGTACAATCCGCTTTTTCTCCGCCTGTGAGAATAAAATCCAACGGGGTACCTAAGGCATCGCAAAGTCCGTGAATCCTGGTCGAAAATCCACCACGAGAACGCCCTGAAGCGTGCTCATTTTGCCCTCCGTTTTTTTAAGAGCCCCCGCTGAACAAGCGTGAGCCCGCAAAATTGTACTATCAACCATGATGTATTCCATATCTGGATCGTGAGCAAAATAATAGAGCATTTTATACCCAACACCGCGATCAGCCCAGTCCGAAAAACGTTGATAAACAACATTCCAGTCACCCTATTCTTTGGGCAACATTCGCCATTGTGCACCACTGCGTAAAATCCAGAACACCGCTTCCATAAAGCGTTTTGCTTTGTCTTCGTTGCGTGTGTGGATACGTGGAAAGGACTCGAGATATTCGTATAGTTTCCGACCATTGGGGTGGGCTAATGCCTTGTGTGTAATCCATGGAATACCTCCTTTATACAGATGAGCCTACATTAATTGAAAATTTCACAACAGAACCTAAGAAAGCCATGATTAATTCAATAAACGTCGTTCTCGCGCAAGTGGAAACCCAGTAAGTTACTGAATTATAAGCACTGGATTCCGGGGCTCCGCTGAGCTTCGCCCGGAATGACGAGTTAATCAGAGCTTCCCTATATTAATTACAAGATAATTACAAGAATTCAAACATACCATTTATACATTAAGATGTGACATGCAAATCACGTATTACTGCCGCCAATTGTAAAGACCTTAGCGCTTGCTTAACCCCAAATTTCGCCATTACTTTAAAACAGGAAAGCTCAGAGTTTTTCGGACGCTCAGCAGCGCTCACCCACTCTTGACTAGTGATTGGTAGTATTGATGTATTTAATAGCGTAAGCTGATTCGCTTGCGCTAGGATTTCTCGTGCAAACTCATACCAATTGGTTTTGCCTTGCGCACTGAAATGGTAAGTACCCCAAGCTTCCCTACCGTCTTGCCAAACAGATTTGGCAATATCCAGCAGGGCCACTGCTATATCCTGAGCTGAGGTCGGACAACCCCATTGATCATTCACTACTAGCAGTTGATCTCGCTCTTTCATTAACCTAAGCATTGTCTTAACAAAGTTACCACCGTGAGCGCTATAGACCCATGAGGTACGCAGAATAATATGTTTTTCCCAAGTTTCTATGAGAATGTCTTCGCCTGCTAACTTACTCTTGCCATAGACACTTAGAGGGTTAGTAAGATCATCTTCTTCATAAGCACCAACTTTTTCACCATCGAAGACAAAATCGGTAGAAACATGCAAAAGAGGAATATCTTTATGTCGACACGCTAATGCAAGATTTTTGACACCATCTCTATTAACACTAAAGGCAACTTCACTATTCTCTTCCGCTGCATCCACCGCAGTATAAGCAGCGGCGTTAATCACCACATCAATATCTTGAGTGCGCAATAGTTCATCGACTGCAACTGAATCGGTGATATCGAGCTGAGAATGATCACAAGCAAAATAA
>NVRF01000020.1 GCA_002400775.1 Gammaproteobacteria bacterium | reverse complement strand
CCGTTCAATGAGAGGGAAGCCCCTGGGAAACAGCTTAATCCGGGGCATATTTTAGATAAGGCAGCATTTTTAGCCGGTATGTGTAGGGCAAAATGCAAGGGCGGGTTGAGGGTCTTTGATTTTCAACAGCCTGTTAGTAGCTTAATTGAGGTACGGCAACTTCATGAGCAATATACTGAGCAATGGCATAGCTATGTCATCAGCGATCAACCGGCAATGCTTTACCAGGCAACTTATGAACGCTACGACGCGACACTTACAATAGAAACCAGAAATATCGCAGAACACCGAAAACAATTTAAACAAATGTGGCAACGAAGCGACATTGCCACACAGCTACGCAGACAGATGCTTTAAACCAGCAAGACGCCTTAAAGCAAAACCATCAAAAAAAATAACAAAACCCTTCTACCTTAGCTGCAATTTTTAATCATCAAGGCTTGTAATACATCACCCGTCTTTGCATTTTGCACAAAGGCTGCAACACCCAGGTTTTCACCCTTCCATGTGGCATCAAGGGCAAAGTTCTCACTTAAGCTACCTGATTGCCCGGCAAGCTTATACGGCCCAATCAATTGCCGAACAACATGGTCATGATGCAAGATTTTACCTGTGTTTTCACCACGCGGAATATCGCTGACCAAACCATTTTCAAACAAGGCCAGGTATAAACCGTAGCCATCAGCACTCTGCCCCTCAGATAACTCGACACTGGCGGCAACACTCAAGCTGGCAGCACTTCTTTTCTCAAGCGTGAGCTCAATGGTTGCCTTGGCGGTCTCACTGTTCACTTTCTCAATCGGCCCATCAGTACCATTACGCTTATACCAACCACGCAAATCCTCACCATTCAACACAAACTGCGGTGTGTAAACAGTGCGAAGATTATTCACATCACCCTGTCGCCGTTGGCGCTTGCTGTAGGCTTTATCGGAATAAGGATCCTTCCAACCAAGATAATTCCAATAATCAACATGCAGCGCTAAGGGGACAACTTGTTGTTCTTCAAATTGACCATCCGCCAAATTACTCAGCCATTGATCTGCTGGCGGGCAGCTGCTACAGCCTTCCGAGGTGTAAAGCTCAAGCAGCGCTACTTTATGTGTCGCGCTCTGACCATAGCATTCGCCAGCCGAAGCAGAAAATGGGGTGAGCAGAAAAAACGATATACCGGCGAAATAAAAAGGTTTTATAGCTTGTTTCATAATTGGTGACATAGTGACTCCGAAATAATAATCTACTCTGTAAATTAAGGGCATGGAAACTCTAGCGATGGAATATTGTAATAAGGTCACCGTTTAGCGACATTTTGTAAACCTGTTTCAGCTTATCATTTTAAACTATCACCACTTTATCTTATCAACGGAGTTCTGCTATATCAGGACGCGATGCGCTAGAATAAACGAGCATCTTCTCTTACTGACAAACTTATTCTTTGAACTTAGCACCACAGCATCGTCGCATCTGGGCCATAGCAGCTCCCATGATGCTCTCAAACTTGTCTGTGCCCTTGTTAGGCATGGTCGACACCGCAGTGATGGGCCACCTCGATCATGCCTATTATATGGGTGCTGTGGCCATCGGCGCATTAATCTTCAGCTTCGTCTACTGGRGTTTTGGTTTTTTACGCATGGGCACCACTGGCCTGGTTGCWCAGTCGGTCGGTGCCAATGACCMTAACGAAGCCTATGCCGTACTATTACGTGGCTGCCTTGTCGCCCTCATTCTGGCGATTGGCTTATTGCTATTRCGCCCCGTTATTGCCTGGYTATCATTCTCTATTATCAACACCAGCRCCGAAGTTGAACACCATGCGCGTACTTATTTCGACATACGGATTTGGAGCGCACCCGCCACCCTTATTACTTACGTCATCGTTGGCTGGTTTTTAGGTAGGCAAAATGCCCGCGTTCCACTGYTGATTACTTTGACAGTTAACATTGTAAACATCGTGCTCGACTTGCTTTTTGTGGTSGGACTTGGCATGACCATARATGGCGTAGCATGGGCCAGTGTTATTGCCGATTACAGCGGTTTAAGCTTAGCGGCCTATCTAACTTGGCGGCTATTGAAACAAGGCCAGTACCATTGCAATAAAGAGAAAATCYTAAACCGGCAGGCGCTGGCCAGGATGTTTTCTATCAACCATACRATTTTTGTCAGAACACTATGTCTCGTCTTTGCTTTTGCCTTTTTTACTGCCAAAGGTGCCGAATTCGGCGACACCATTCTTGCTGTCAATGCCTTGCTACTGAATTTTCAAGCATTAATGGCCTATGTGCTCGATTCCTTYGCYCATGCTGCCGAGGCGCTGGTGGGTCATGACATCGGCGAGCAAAACAATGCATCACTCRATCGCACGRTAAAGGCCATTCTGCTTTGGTCGCTAGGCTTCGCTACATTATTCAGTCTTGCGTATTGGCTGGCCGGCTCATTTATTATCGCCATAATGACTAATATAGAATCAGTGAGGCAAAGCGCACATGAATATTTATCGTGGCTAATCTTGCTACCCCTTGTTTCCGTATGGAGCTTTGTTTACGACGGTATATTTATTGGCGCGACACGCACGCGCGCCATGCGCGACACTATGATTATCTCAACATTCCTGGTATTTATGCCTGCCTGGTATGCATTTCGATTTATGGGCAATCACGGGCTATGGCTGGCGTTGGTACTGTTTCTTGCCGCACGCGGCCTGAGCCTTGGCTATATCTGGCACAGGTCTCAGCGCCATAGCGGCTAGTTGATGCTAAAAAGTACTTACTGATAGAACTAATTTGAATGACTAGTGATATTATCGTGAGCTACAGTAGGTTAAATACAGCCTGAAACCGTCAGTTAGTGTTTTTTATACAAAAACTGGGAGCAGGCTATGTTCATTGAGACTTACACACACCAAACTAACGATAAGGGCACTATGCCAATGAGTCGCAGAATCCTGATTGTTGAAGACCAGGCTGATATCGCCAACCTCATCAAGATCAATCTTGATGATCTCGATTGCCAGGTAGAAATCGCTGCTGATGGCCGTGAAGCTGCCGCTAGAATTCAAAATGAAAGTTTCGATCTGTTTATTCTTGATCTTATGCTGCCCTATGTTGACGGCCTGGAACTATGCCGGCAAATCCGCAGTAAAGGAGACTATGTACCCGTTTTGATGCTGACAGCCAAAKCYGARGAGYTGGATCGYGTRCTAGGCCTGGAAATGGGTGCCGATGACTACATGACSAARCCATTCAGCGTRCGYGAGCTTACGGCACGCGTTAAAGCCCTGTTTCGACGCAGYGACGCTATGGGACAGSCYARCACAACAGAACCATCCATMATTAYTCACGAYAAYCTCACTATTGATATTGGCAAGCATGCCGTTACACTTGATGGTCGYAAGATTGAKCTTACCGCTAGAGARTTCGAYCTGCTMGTACATTTTGTTAGCAACCCGGGRCGGGTGTATACCCGTGCYCAGCTTTTRGAYTCWGTMTGGGGTTATRCCCATGACGGTTACGAACATACCGTTAATTCACACATCAATCGGCTTAGAACCAAAATTGAAACCGATGTAAGCAAACCAAAGTACATACTTACCGTATGGGGCGTGGGCTATAAGTTTGCCGAACTCAAAGAAAATAGCTAACAGGACTCAATAAACATAATTCATGTTTTTTCGAACTCTATATGGCAAGCTCGCCATCACCTTGCTTGGCCTGCTTGTGACCGTAGGTATTACTTACATACTACTCACTGCCTATTTCACCAAGGATCACTTACGCCAGACCAACCAGGAACTTAACCGCACGCTGGCAGCCAACCTGGTTAAAGAACGCGATCTTGTCATCAATGGTGAAATTAACACCAACGCTGTTGAAACAGTGTTTGAATCCTTCATGGTCATCAATCCCAGTATAGAGCTCTATATGCTCGATCATAGCGGCATGATCCTGAGCTACTCTGCACCTAAGGGTGCCGTAGTAAACCCCCAGGTTTCGCTTRAGCCWATMKATCAATTTCTGGATGGTGCAGMRCTTCCAATATTGGGCGATGACCCACGCGAGTTTGGCCGTACAAAAATATTTTCTGCRGCCAAGCTCATCGGAARAGATTCCCAGGTTTTTTAYCTCTATGTTGTCTTRCGTGGTGAAAATTATAATTCCATTTCCGATGTGCTCGGTAACAGCTATATTTTACGTCTCGGYACCTGGGTCACAGTAGGCAGTCTGTTATTCGCGCTTATCGCCGGCTTGTTTTTATTCAGCCAATATACACGCCGCTTGACCCGTCTCTCAACGACGATGTCTGAGTTTCGTAATAGCGATTTTGCGCAGCACCAATCCTATATCCAACTTGGCACGCAATCTGATGATGAGATTGGTAAGCTCGAATCCAGCTTTGATGACCTGGCAAAACGCGTGATCCTGCAATTAAAAAAGTTACGTGACACAGACATGTATCGACGCGATATGGTGGCCAACATCTCACACGATTTACGTACCCCTTTAGCGTCAATGCAAGGCTACCTGGAAACTCTCTTGCTCAAAGAAGGTAAACTGGATCCAAAAAAACAACGCGAATACCTTGAAATTGCCTTGCGACATAGCCATCGACTCGGCAAATTAATCAAAAACCTGTTTGAATTGGCACGACTTGATTCAGGTGATATCAAACTTGAAAAATCCAGCTTTTCGTTACATGAACTTGCTTATGACATCATGCAAAAACATCATCTCGATGCAGAAAAACGCGGCATTTCATTGCGCTGCAACGATGCAACCGATGTCTGTAACGCCTATGGCGACATTGGCCTTATCGAACGCGTACTGGAAAACCTGATCGAAAATGCCATACGCCATTGTGACGAAAACGGTAGCGTGCAGGTTGATATCACAGAAAAAGACCAAGGCGTCCATGTCCGTGTCTCGGATACCGGCAAGGGCATACCCGCTGAAGARCTGRACCACATCTTTARCCGTTTTTATCAAGTCGACAAACACCGCACCAATAAATATGGTGGCGCCGGCCTTGGCCTCGCTATTGTTAAAAGTATTCTTGATCTCCATCATGGTGAGATCAAAGTTCGCAGCGAAGTGGGCAAAGGGACAGAGTTCGAATTTGTCATCGGCTGCACATTAAAACAAACACAGACCGCTGAAAAAGCCATAATAGATCAACCATCAAGGTAAAACGCTATGAAACGCAGATTATTTCTTCAAGCCAGTATTGCATCCTTTGTTCTAGGTGCGACCAGCCTGACCCCTCTTTTCGCAAATGACGGTGCAATCACCCCTCTTGTATTGACTGAAGAGGAATGGCGCAGACGCTTAAACGAAAAACAGTTTCATGTGCTCAGAGAAGAAGGCACTGAACGGCCGCGGTCCAGCCCCCTCAATGACGAAAAACGCCAAGGTGTCTACGTCTGTGCCGGTTGTGACTTACCATTATTTGAGTCCGACAAAAAATATGACAGCGGCACGGGTTGGCCCAGCTTCTGGGACGCGATAGCTAACCACACAGAAACCAAAACCGATTTCAAAATTTTCTTTCCACGTACTGAATATCATTGCGCTCGCTGCGGCGGCCATCAAGGCCATATCTTCGATGACGGCCCCAAGCCAACCGGCAAACGCTGGTGCAATAATGGTGTCGCACTAAAATTTCTGCCAACAGATCAATCTTAATAATTGCCCATCTAACTTAGCAAGCACCAACAACCGCTTTTTATCGATCCCTTAGCCTGCCAAGGCAGGCTCCTTTACTGAGCAAACATCGCCGATAGCAAACATGACCATGTCATTACGCATGTTTACCTGCTAAACGTTCAAAAAATTAAACTCTTTCCCTCGCCAGCCGTTAACAAAAATACTGGTTTTTTCTTAAGAGATCTACCAGCACAGGAAAGGGGTCATGTGTCAGCATACGACTTTGACTAAAGTCGATTTATCGTAAGCCGATAATAGACTCAGTGAGGATATTGAACACAGAAATAGGGGTAGAGCCATGTACACCATAATTGGTCGCGTATTCGGAATGAAAAAAATGTCCGTGCGCTTCAAAATGAATTTAACCGTCTGTCTCATCTTCATTGTAGTCGCCTCAATGATCATGGGGGTTTCTTATAAAAGCAATCTCGACAAAAACCTGGAACTCGGTATTTCTCAAGTCGAAGGAATGAACACCTTCTACTTCGATGCGTTAAACACACTAATGCTGACGGGTATCATGAGCGAACGCTCTATCTTGCGTGACAAGATGCTACGTCGCCCTGGCGTGCTGGAATTTCGTGTTAATCGCGGTGAACCTGTCAACAGCCAGTACGGCCCCGGCCACGTCGAAGAAGAACCTGTCGATGAACTTGACCACCGTGCTCTGCGAGGTGAAAAAGTCATTGAAGTCGGTGAGCACGAAGGCGAGCGCACTATCACCGTTGTCATGCCCTACGAGGCGACTGACAACACTCGTGGCGTCAACTGCCTTAATTGCCATGCGTTAGACCCCAACGCAATTAACGGCACAATTAACGGTGCCATCCGTATTACTTATTCACTGGCCCAGGCCGATAATCTCGCCATGGCTAATTGGTGGAAACAATTTTATGTCATCATCGGCCTGTTTGCTATTGGCTTGTTTACCGTCAGTATTATTATGAACCGCGTTGTCGCCCAGCCCATACGTAATGTCATGGAGCGCATTAAGGACATCGCCGAAGGCGAAGGCGATCTGACTGCAAAACTTGATGACAGCTCCAATGATGAACTGGGCGAGCTAGCATACTGGTTCAACACGTTTGTTGGCAAGCTGCGCACGATGATCACTGACATCAACGGCTATGCGGCAGAGCTGACGACAAATGCCGAACATATGAGCTCAGTTACCGATCGCACCAGCTTAGGTGTAAAACAACAACAGTCCGAAACTGACCAAGTAGCTACGGCCATGAGCCAAATGTCTGACACCGTGCAAGAAGTCGCACGTAACGCCTCTGCGGCTGCAGCGGCTGCCAACGAGGCGGATAGTGAAGCCTCTCAAGGAAAAACCGTAGTCAAAGAAACCATCGAGGCCATTGATGCTCTGGCGGCTGAAGTGGAGAAAGCCGGCAACGTAATTCAAAAACTTGAAGAAGATAGCAACGGCATCGGCGTTGTCCTCGATGTCATCCGCGGCATCGCAGAACAAACCAACCTACTGGCGCTAAACGCTGCCATTGAAGCCGCGCGAGCTGGTGAACAGGGCCGTGGTTTCGCAGTTGTTGCCGACGAAGTGCGTACCTTGGCACAGCGTACACAACAATCTACTCAGGAAATTCGCTCCATCATCGAACGCCTACAATCAGGTGCAAAAAATGCTGTTGAAGTAATGGTTCACGGCAAGAACCAAGCTAAGCTCAGTGTTGAGCAAGCAGCTAAAGCGGGTACATCTCTGGATACGATTACGGAAGTGGTGACTACCATTACTGATATGAATACCCAAATCGCCAGTGCTGCTGAAGAACACAGCTCGGCTGCTGAAGAAATAAACCGTAACGTAGTCAATATCAGCGAAGTGGCCAGCCATACCGCTAATGATGCAACAGAAGTTGCTCAGTCAAGCAAGCAATTAACAAAACTTGCTGATGATCTGCAATCATTGTTAAGTCACTTCAAAGTATAAGTAAAGCTATAATAATAAGCTGGCTGTGAAGCTTTGCTCCGAAGTTTCACAGCCATATTTTTTTATGAGGCTCGCCTTCAGCGATTGTAACCATGGAAACGAGTTGTAATGGATATCTATATCGGACGCCAACCAATCTACAATAATAAACTCGATCTCGTTGGATACGAGCTTTTATTTCGCAACAGTAATAATAATTACGCTGATATTACCGACGCCAACGCTGCGACCTCTGATGTCATTGTCAACGCCTGCCTCGAAATAGGACTAAACCGCGTTGTTGGCGATAGGCTGGCCTATATCAATATCACACGCGACTTTATTGTTAAACACAATGAATTCGCCTTGCCTAAACAGAACATCGTTCTTGAGATACTGGAAGACATTGAATGCGATAACGAGGTTCTGGCGGGACTTAAGGAACTCAAAGAAAAAGGTTACACCTTAGCCCTTGATGATTTTATATTACGCGATAACAACCATTCATTTTTGCAGTATGCAGACATTGTCAAACTTGATATCCGCGCCTACAACGAACAATCACTAGCCAGCGCGGTAAGTGAATTAAAACAACACAAAGTGAAGTTACTGGCAGAAAAAATTGAAGACAAAAACGAATTTCAATTTTGTGACAGCCTCGGTTTTGAACAATTCCAAGGTTATTTCTTATCAAAACCGCAAATTATTCAAGGTAAAGCAATCCCCAAAAGCAAACTCAACTTGCTCAAGCTGCTAGCGAGCCTGCAAAATCCGGAAGTCACCATTAGCGAACAAGAAACCATTATCAGCCATGATATCTCTCTCAGCTATGGGCTGCTGCGCTACATCAACTCCGTCGCATTTGGCCTCACCAAACAGATCCAATCATTACGCCAGGCCGTCATGCTTCTCGGCCATCAGAATATTCGAAAATGGGTGATGGTACTGAGTCTGGGGCAGTTAAGCGATTGTCCGACACCGTTACTATTAACGTCGATGATACGTGCGCGCATGTGTGAATTAATTGCCGAAGAACTTAAATGCAAACAGAAAGATGCGTGCTTTACCGTCGGGCTGTTTTCAGCACTCGATGCCATTATGGGTAAGACTATGGAAGAGGTCGCCTCTCACCTTCCACTTTCCGAGGATATCATTTCGGCTTTGGTCGAGCGACAAGGGGAAATCGGCAATATACTTGCGTTGAGTCTGGCTTGGGAAGAAAATACTTGGGATGAGAATAAAACACCACACATCAACCAAGCACGCATGCAGCAACTCTATCTTGATGCCATTGAATTCGGCGAGCAGACTTTTTCAGGAATATCACGTGCTGCTTAACAGGCAGCGGGACAAATGAACCTATGCGACGGCTCGCCCTTCTCTTTATCACCCTGGTTAGTTTCTACTCTTTTGTCACTAACGCACAATCACTGTATACCATCGAGCTCCAGCACCGCAGCGCCTCATCACTAATCCCGTTAATCGAACCACTACTGGATGGCGAAGATGCAATCTCCGGGCAAAACACCCTATTACTACTCAAAACCAGTAATGCCCGCTACCAGGAGCTCATTGCGATTATTCGGCAACTCGATGTGCGTGCCAAGCAGCTACTTATAGAGATCAGGTCGCCACGCAACTTGTCTGGTCAAAACACACAACAAAAATCAAAAATCGTATTATCCAACCGTAATAACAGTCACATCTCGCACAGCTCACGCAATACCATTAGCACGCAAAGCAACGACCCTGTGCGCAGCATTCGCGTTATCGACGGCTATAGCGCCAGCATCGAAGATGGCCAACTGGTTCCCTTGCTTAGCGAGTCATTACGTTTTGGATTTGGCCGTGCTAATCAGGGAATCGCCTTGAATTATTATAAAGTGGCAACCACCATTACAGTGACTCCGAGACTTCACGGTAACAACGTGACACTGGAAATCACGCCACATTACTCCACGCTCAATCACGAAAATTACAGTGAAATTCGTTCACAATCGTCTTCGACTACTGTGGTGGTGCCGCTAAATAAATGGACGCTATTGAATGCAGCCAGCCAGGAAAGCAAGAACGAAAATCAGTCGGGCTTGAGTACCCGTTCGGTCAACAGTGAAACGCAGGTAAGAGTCTCGGTCATAGCTGACTAAATAGTGATAGGCATCGCTATCGACCGCGCATAAACAGCTTATCCAGTTCTGCAACGGTAAGTTGCACCCATGTCGGTCTACCATGATTACATTGACCGCTACGCTCCGTGCGCTCCATGTCTCGCAGCAAGGCATTCATTTCACTAGTCGTAAGCTTTCTATTTGCGCGCACCGAGGCATGGCAAGCCATGGTTCCTAACATCTCATTAACTTCATCATTTACGCGGTCGCTATCACCATGCTCGGCAATATCTGATAACACATCACGCAATAATTGCTCGACATCTGTATCCGCTAGCAAACTTGGTACCTGGCGTAATAAAACAGAATTGCTGCCCATTGCCGTCACCTCAAAGCCCAGGCGCAACAATGCGTCAGCATGCGATTCGACCAGGCGCACCTCGCTTTCGCTGACGCTAACGGTTTGCGGAATTAACAGGGGTTGCGTTCTTAAGCCTTGTTGCTCACTTAACGTACGCTTCATATGTTCATAAGTAATACGCTCATGCGCCGCGTGCATGTCCACCAAAATAACACCATGCGCATTCTCGGCCAGAATATAAATCCCGTGGATTTGCGCCACCGCATAACCAAGCAAAGGTATATCTGAATCATTGTCATTTAATATTTCAGGCTGGGAGACAGGCGCTCTCGGCGAATAAAGCGATGTCATCGCATTCAAGGAATCTCGTACCTTAAACGACAACCGTGCTTGCGAATTAGACAACGATTGGTAGCGTGCCGCACCAGATAAAGTTGGTGCGTTATTAGAATCAGGACTCACACCAGTAATAGTAGCTGTTACATGATGTCCTGCGGTATCGGTACTACTCTGCGCCAACACATCACGCAAAATATGGCCGATGAATCCGTGGATAGTGCGTGACTCACGAAAACGCACTTCGTGTTTGGATGGATGCACATTGACATCGACCAACTGTGGCGGTATTTCGAGATAAATTAAATACGCAGGCTGACGACCAGAGAACAAAACATCGCTATAAGCCTGACGAATCGCGTGAGTCACTACCTTGTCACGTACCATACGGCCGTTAACGTAAAAATACTGCATATCCGCCTGACTACGCGCAATAGTCGGCGAGCCGGCCCAACCATGCAAACGCATCTCACCAGAGCTGTCATCAAAAGGCAAAGCATTCTCTAAAAATGATTCACCTAATATTTGTTTGATGCGTCGCTCAGCAGACTGCTTATCATTGACCGCGACTAATTCGTGCACTGCGCGCTGATTGTGGCGCAAAGAAAAACCAATATCAAAGCGACTCAACGCCATACGTTTGATAATCTCGTTGATATGGCTAAATTCAGTCTTATCGGCGCGCATAAACTTACGCCGGGCGGGCGTGTTAAAAAAGAGATCCGAGACTTCGACCGTAGTACCGCGAGCATGTGCAATTGGCGCAAGCGCATCACTGACATGACCACCCTCTACTTTAAGAGCCCAACCATGATCGGCATCTGACTGCGCTGAATGAATACTGAATCGCGATACCGATGCCATGCTCGGCAAGGCCTCACCACGAAAACCCAGACTGCTGATACATTCCAGGTCTTCACGATGCCGTACCTTGCTCGTGGCATGGCGACTGACTGCCAATTCGAGATCATCGGGATGGATGCCAGCACCATCGTCACGCACACGAATATGCCGACGTCCGCCCTGGCCGATATCAATAAATACCGCTTGGGCACCGGCATCGAGGCTATTCTCAACCAGCTCTTTAACCACAGCAGCAGGACGCTCAATCACCTCGCCGGCAGCGATTTGGTTGGAAAGTTCCGGAGGTAGTAAATGAATACGCATAATACTGGGTGATTATAGCAAAGCTGCTACAAACAGCGGCTCTATGCAAAGCCAAGCACCTGAATGAAACCTTGGCGCCGGCCAAAACAACCAGGGAACCTCCAGAATAAGCTCATCAAGTAGATGATGACAAAGCAAAAAAAGCGAATACTCCTAGGGTACGTGGAAAGCGCACGGATGCAGGAGTTAGATACCGTCTTGGATATCAAGCATTTTTTACAATGATGTTGGAGTTGAAAGGCGTATTATTTTTGAGTACACCATAAATGATATAAACGAGTTTACGCATAGCGGCATCGATAATGAGAATTTTGGGTTTTCCTTTTAAGAGGCTATTCATAACCTGAACGAAGATGAAACTGTAGTGAAGCCCCGATTCCATACATCGACGACAATAAAGTGTGGCTTTCCGGCAACATGTCCGGCGGTTTGCTAGTCACTCTGTTCATTGTTACCTTTGGGCTCATCAAATCATCCCGAACGCTACAACCGAGATTAGAATTTCCTGGTACATACCGGATTGCAACGATCGTGGATATTCAGCTTTAGCAATATAAAGAATAATTTCTACTAGCACCTAACTATCAGCACTGTAAAAACTGCAAAAAAACAGTCGGCAAAGCAAATTTATTTGGCAGTAGAATACTGTTCAACGAGGAACGCCAAATTACTCTGCCATAGAAACTGTTTTTAGATCATGATGCCTTTTGACTCTAAAAACTCATCAGGAACGTCTGCCGTTTTCCAACCTGTAATGGCAAAATAGTATAAAGGCTCACCCTCAATTGATAATCTGTGCCTGTAACGTTCTATACTATAAATTTCAATATATTTCGAGAATATTAATTCCCGAATCATTTTTGAAAACCCTGATTCATCACTTATATCAAAGAAGGTATCCTTGATATTAAACGCCACCCATGCTTCGCTCTTAACTATATTAAACGCCTCCAAGAATGCTTTTGCCGGGATGTCGCCAAAACCCAGTGCGGCAACTGTTACCATACAATCACATTGCCATGAACTTATTTCTGCTCTTTTCTCATCATCCAGCGTGGTGAAATCCTCAACGTAATATGCATCATATACCCCCGGCCTGTCCCGGATTGTTGCCTCATACGCTTCAGGGATTATGTCTACGCCTACCAAACGCGAAACACCATGTTTTTTCAATTCCTCGCCCATCATGCCATTGCCGGCACCTAAATCTAGTATTCGCAGTTCACTAAAATTATTTTGATACTGTTTTACCGCAGATTCGAGTAATGAGGTCACTTTAGCAGGCGACACGCACTTCAGACGATCATAAAAGAGTTGCTCATACAGGCCTTCTATCTGATAAATTTCATCGTAGTCGTGAAACTTTATTTTCCTATCACCACCCGATCCTTGGAGATAAAAATATACTTCATCTTGACTGGCACTGGTTAATTCTGCCTTCGGAAACTGTATTTGATGTCTTTTCTTCATTGATACCTCAGTTTAGTTTGAACGCCTAATGGCCTAATATTAATTCATAACTCATAATAATAGCACTTGCTATTATACGTAACGATCGGAGACCAAACCGATTTTTTCGGTATATAGTCTAAATATTTCGTATTAAACCCTTCCATCTGCCTGCTTTAGAGAAATTTCCATAAAGGCTAGGAAGTCGGGACTTTGAACACCAACTCCAATCTTAACTTTATAGGTTCCAAAATAGTATAAAACTGGTAGTACGCTATCGATCGGCGAATGTCGTCTTAGGGTCAAAAACAGCCATACTGTGGGATATTTAAGGTCAGAGCAAAATTTCTAAAAAAAATTCTATTAGTTTTTTGATGGGTGCTGTCGATTGATTGTTGGCGGTTTAGTCGTTATTACTCTACCCCTGAATATCACTCATTTTAACGCATAAAATTCCTGGACTGTCTTAACGTTGGATTAGCCTTATCAATATCGGCCTGCACCTACTCGGATTTTTGTTGGTAGACAAGCTCTCTGCCCATAACACTACCAGCGTATGCAAATCGTTTAGTGGGCGTTAGATTGCAGGTAACACAATGTACGCCCTCACCGTACTACGACCTGAATCAGGTCGGCACGCTTCACTCAGCAGCAGCAGCCGCACCACAACATCCATGGTTTGCCCACTTTCCGTGGCTACTACAGCAATCTTTTCGTCTTTTATTAGATTATTCCTCTGCGTTATCGAACCTTGATTGACCATTGTGAGAGCTGTGCCCCAAATATAGGACAGGTCGCTTAGGAGTTATTTCCTGTCAATTATGCCGCCTTTCTCAGGCTACTTGAACCCGCATACATCAATAATCCTGGAGTGGCCCCCAAAGTCGGGTGTTTGCGGGCGTGATTATAGTATTCAATCCAGTCGCCAATACCGCTTTTTACCTCGTCCATGGATTCATAGGCGTTGAGATAAACCTCCTCATATTTAACGCCGCGCCAGAGGCGTTCTACCAATACATGTACTTCGGGGGCAAGCTTCGCGCTCTCTCCAGGCGCCCCGCGCCATCCATACTGACCTGGATCTGGATATGATGTGATTTCAAAACACTGGTGAGTGCCTCACTGGTAAATTGTGCCCCCTGGCCACTGTTGAATATCTCGGACTTACCCTATCGGTAAATCGCTTCTTCGAGCGCATCCACACAGAAATCGCTGTCCATACTCTTTAACAGTCTCCAGGAAAGGATCTTGCGACTGTACCAATCCAAAATAACGGCCAGGTAAACAAAGCCCCATGGCATCGGGAGATAGGTCAGATCAGTCGCCCAAACCTGATTGGGCCGGTTGATTTCCAGATTGCGTAGCAAGTAGGAATAAAGTTTATGTGCTGGATTGCTCTTGCTGGTATTGGGCTTTGGGTAAATGGCCTCGATACCCATGATGTGCATCAGTCGATGAATGCGCTTGTGGTTGATCTCGTGGCCTTTTTCACATAGTTCATCCGTTATTCGACGAGACTGCCAAGGAAAAGCCGATTCAGGTGAATCTCATCGATCTCACGCATCAGCGCTAAATTGATCGGCGAGCTTGACCTGGGCCGGTGGTAGACGCCGGATCTATGAATATCCAGCAGCTTGCACTAGCGGATGATTGCCTGTGCCAGCTTCACCGGTAAAAGTTCCTGTTTTGGTTTAATCATGTCTCTGCGCTCGCTCCGGTTCAGTGACCCAGTACTTTGGACAAAAAATCATTCTCCATTGTGACCTCACCGGTCTTGGCATGGAGTAATTTGATTTCACTTCCCCTGGCGGATGCCAGGCCTTTACCGGATGCAAATACCGGTGGGGCTGGCACAGGGATCTCAGCAGAGCTTTCTAACAAAAGCTTTTTCCATTTTACGATCAAGTTCGCGTTGATTTGGTAGCGTCTGGCTAACTCGTTCAAAGTTTCATCGCCCTTGATTGCAGCCAGCGCCACTTTGCCTTTAAAGTCTGGTGAGTGGGGTTTACGTTTTCTGCTCATTTCCTGTTCCTTATTTGTTGAGATTATAAAACAGAAAATAACTCCTTATTCCTGACTTCTACCTGTCCTGTGGATGGGGTACAGTATGACCCTTATCCTTAGCTACTTGCTTCCAGTAGTTGGAAGTTACTCAAGATTCGAACACAACTATCGCTGGCATAGCCATGGCTAGCCAGGATGTAAATTATGCGGGTGACATTTCATCATTGCTCACTACCTGGTTTGCCTGGAGCGCGAAGCCTGCCCTCGGGGTACCACGCATACCCGGATCACCTTTTTGGCTAAATCTACACCTATAATCGTTTTCTTCATTTCTTGGACCCCCATTATTTGGTTTGTTTTATGAGCAACCAGTTTCTGCTTTAGGGTGAGAGGAGTCCAATTATCTCTCCTTGACGGTCAGCGATGGCTAAAAATTGGTTATTTCTAAACATGTAGTTAAAGTTTTTAGTCAATTCGGATTTGCCGTCTGCAAACTACAATCGTAGCGCCCGTATAACCCATTTCATAACAAAGGGTGGCAGTAATCTCACGAGTGCGATAAGCATGGTGGACTATTTAAAGTGTCGTCGCTAACTCATTATTTAGCATTAACCCTGCCGAATAAATACCAAAAATTTAAGAAAAAATTCTTATATTATCGCGAAATATTTTGGCATAGCATTACATTCACGCTATGCCAAATACCTCGCGCAGCAAATACCCTGTTAGAAAAGCAAGCGCGGCCGCTGTGCCACCCGTTAACAAAGTACGCAGCCCAGAAATCAATATAGGTTTAGAAAAAACAAGGCTTTTCAGTGAGCCCACTAAAAAGAACATTATTGCCGCAAGACAAGCGCTTAAAATAAACTGCTGCTGTATTGCCAGTGTCGTTAAAAAAAATGGCACCAAAGGCATTGCACCAACAAAAACAAATGCCAGAAAAGTGATGACAGCCGACTTCCAGGGGCTAGGGACGATTTTTTGTATTCCATACTCTTCTATCAGCATAGTATCAATCCATAAACGCTGATCCTGACTTATCGTCTTGACGATTTCTTCAAGAATGTCGCCTTTAAAACCTTTTGCCTGGAATATCTGCCGTATCTCTTCACGCTCCCCACTTGGCACTTTATCGATGTGTTCTGCTTCGGTGCACCTAAGGCCTTCGACAAACTCTTGTTGCGCCTTGATAGATTCGTAGTTACTGACCGCCATACTAAAGCCGTCGGCAATCAAATTAGCTAAACCCAACACAATCGCTACCGTAGAAGAAAAACCAGCACCGACCACACCTGAGACTACAGCGAATGTAGTGACGCATCCGTCTATTGCACCAAGCACTGCGTCAGAGATATTTTGCGAAGTGGTCGAATGCTTTAGGCGGTTTCTTATTGCCTCTGAACTGTGCTCATGGAGTAATTGCTCATGGCTTTTTTGCATCATGCCAACCTATGCAAAATCTCTGGCAAAACACCTAAGGAACCTCTGAATAAATTCACCGATCAAACTACTACGCATAGTAAATTCATTCCTGGAGCCAGGACAATGCGTCATTGGCGTCCTCGAAGTATTTAACTTCCCCAGAAATAAACCACGAACCAATTTTTGATAGGTATTCCTGCCATTTTTTATGGCCAAAAATTGCTGTCTTTCTGAACTGTCTGCCATGATTTAAGCCCAATTTCAAATCATCCCAGGCCGCTCTTAATTCCCACCCTTCTAATTCTGAACCGTCAACAAATACATCTATCTTTGGCTTATCGACACCTGCCAACGCCGAGTCAATCATCGGAGTGATTACCTTGTAGTCTTCATGCGTAAGCTTACCTACGGCCTTCAGTGTCAAAAAAAAAGGTATTTTCAACCCGTTCAATGCCTATTGAAAGACCATGCCTGATAACTTTCATAGTTCTTCTCCGCATTCAATTTCGCAATACAATTAACAATATTTTTTCAACTGCCCCCCTAACGGCTGACCTACTTCGTTAAACGCCATGTGCTAGCAGCGAACTTACCCTCCATTCCGAATCATAAGTTGCACTTACAAGTTGAATCCGTGAATCTATAAAGTTTCACGTAATAGTATTACTATTTTCATGCCCCGCTTCATAGTCATTAATATTTTGAATGGTCGCATCGGCAATTTCCTCTAAAGCTTCTCTAGTAAAAAATGCTTGATGACCAGTAACCAACACATTCGGAAAGCTGACTAACCTTGAAAAATTATCATCATCAATAATTTGGTCGCGTAGATCGTGATAATAGAGCTCTGATTCTTCTTCATAAACATCCAAACCTACGCCAGCGAGCCGCCTTTGTTTGAGTACGGCGATCAAGTCTTCCGTATCAACCAAGGCGCCACGGCTGGTATTGATAAGGATAGCGCTGTCTTGCATCAACCCCAACGTGTCGCTATTGATCAGATGAAAGGTATCTGGCGTTAGTGGCAAGTGAAGACTAACAATATTAGATTTCTGTAGCAGTTCTTTTAAGGGAACATATTTAACGCCGAGCTGTTGGCAGTGCGCGCTTTCAACAATATCATAAGCCAATAATTTGCACTGAAAACCTGATAAAATTCGGGCTAGAGTTGCACCTATTTTTCCGGTGCCAACAATACCCACTGTCTTGCCGTGCATATCAAAACCTAACAAGCCATCAAGTAAAAAATTTCCTTCTTTAACCCTGTTATAACTTCTGTGTAACTTACGATTTAGTGTGAGCATCATCGCTACAGTGAATTCAGCCACCGAATAAGGAGAGTAACTAGCAACACGCATTACGGTAATACGATTTTTTTCTGCCTCCGCAATATCAACATTATTAAACCCGGTACAACGCAGCACAATGAGCTGCACTCCGAAAGACGCTAACTGTCGCAACACTTCGGCATTAATGTCATCATCGACAAAGCAACATACCGAACAATAGCCTTGCGCCAGGATCGCAGTGAGTTCTGTCAGTGGAGCATCACTATAATTTATCTGATGATCGCAACCCTTATTGGCTTTATCGAGCATGTCACGGGTATACTGGTTTGCACTGTATACAAGTACTTTCATAACCCCCACCTTTCATTGCAAGCGGCTTACTGCACAGATCAAAACACAGATTTGACAAACGCTATTCAGCGGCTAATTTCTGCTCTATTGCGGCGATTCTCGGTATGGTTTTCAGTACAGAATCGGGGTTCAGACTGATTGAATCAATATTCAATCCTACCAAATATTCTGCAAATTCCGGAAAATCCGAAGGTGCCTGCCCACAAATACCGACATGGCGATGATTACGATGAGCACCCTCTATCGCCATCCGTATCATCTCCATTACACCTGGGTCTCGTTCATCGAATTCAAATGCGACAATTTCAGAGTCACGATCAACACCAAGAACCAGTTGCGTAAGGTCGTTAGAACCAATGGATACGCCATCAAACAATTTAGCGAAGCGATCAATCTGAATGACGTTATTGGGTAGCTCGCACATGACATAAACTTCGAGCCCATTTTGTTTTTGTTTAAGGCCATGCGATGCCATACTTTTTAGGACATCTTCACCTTCTTCGACACGACGACAAAACGGTATCATCACCTTGACGTTATCAAAACCCATTTCATCGCGAACACGTTTTATTGCCTTGCATTCGAGCGCAAACCCTTCTGCATAAGCAGGATGATTATAACGTGCTGCACCACGAAAACCGATCATAGGATTTTCTTCAATAAACTCAAAATCGACGCCACCTAACAGGCTGGCATACTCATTACTCTTAAAGTCTGACATACGAACGATCACTGGCTTTGGATAAAAGGCGGCAGCAATCATGGCGACGCCCTCTGACAACTTCTCTACGAAATAATCACCGCCATTATCATACAATTTTATAAGGCCAATGATCTTCTCACGCTCTTCGGGATTTTTGACTTTTTGCGGGTAAAGCAGGGCCATCGGATGCGCTTTAATAAAGTCGTTGATAATAAACTCAATTCGCGCCAAACCGACGCCATCACAAGGCAAAAAACTGTACGAAAATGCGCGCTCGGGGCTGCCTAGGTTAAGCATAATGTCAGTTTTCAAGAGCGGAATATCGCTTATGTCTATAATATTGGTAGTGAACTCGACACGGCCCGAATAAATGTAGCCTTCCGCACCTTCTGCGCAAGAAATTGTCACCTCGCTGCCTTCATCTATCTGCTGCATTGCATCACCGGCACCCACCACTGCTGGTATACCTAACTCGCGCGCGACGATTGATGCATGACAGGTTCGACCACCACGGTTGGTGATTATCGCCGACGCCGTAGTCATAATCGGCCCCCAATCTGGTTGAGTGGCATCTGCAAGTAATACTTCACCGGGTTGAAATCGGGCAAGATCAGCACTGCTATTGATCTTTCTAACCCGCCCACAAGCTATTTGGGTACCGATCGCACGTCCTTTAGAGATAGGCTCGCCGTGACCCATGAGTGTGTATTCGATAATCTGATTGACGTGCCGTTGTGAAACCACGGTTTCCGGGCGCGCCTGAATAATATAGAGCTTGCCATCAATACCGTCCTTAGCCCATTCCATATCCATTGGGCTGGATTTTCCGGCGGCGGCACTATAATGCTCTTCGATTTTAATAGCGTAATCAGCCAGTGTTAATACATCATCGTCGGTAATGCAAAACCGTTGTCTCAGTTCAGCCGAGGTATCAATGTTGGCTATCTGTGCTTTACTGGATTTTTCCGCATAGGCCATCGTTAGGTGTTTTTCACCAAGATGACGATAGAGCACGCTACGATAACCTTGCTCGAAAGTAGGTTTGTGCACATAAAACTCATCGGGGTCGACAATGCCTTGTACAATATTTTCGCCAAGACCATAAATAGCGGTAATAAAAACGACATCGCGAAAGCCGGTATCCGTATCGAGGTTAAACATAACACCGCTGCTTGCAATGTCTGAGCGCACCATTTTCATAATACCTACTGACATCGCTACTTTCGTGTGATCGAAGCCATTATGAATACGATACATAATCGCACGATCTGTAAAGAGCGAGGCAAAACAATGGCGGCAAGCGTCTATAAGGCAATCATCCCCCGCGATATTGAGATAACTATCGTGCTGACCGGCAAAACTTGCTGTGGGAAGGTCTTCGGCGGTCGCTGAGCTACGAACGGAGACACTTAAATCATCGCCATATTGATTTTTTAGCTGATGATAGGCATCTATAATTTCACTTTGAAGCGAATCACTAAGCTTGTGATCATAGACAGCTTTTCTTATCTCGGCGGCATATCTGGATAGCGTATTAAGGTCACTCGGATCGATTTTCGCAAGCAGCGAAGATAAAGTATCGCTAAGCTCGCTAATATTGTCGTAGTAAGCCGCAGCGGTTGTGGCAAAGCCATTCGGCACATTAACACCCAGCGGACTAAGCTCGCGATACATCTCGCCTAACGACGCATTTTTCCCTCCGACAAGGGGAACATCATTAATCCCGATTTCATTGAACCAACGAACATATTTGGCCTGACTCATACTGCTATCCCGGAAAGTAAAATAACCATACTCTCATTTTACAGGCTTGGCCCGCTTGAATGTAACTTCAGGTTTTCATATTTTTCCTTACAATTAATGCAGCGCTTGGCAACCGAGTGTGCAACCAAACGTGAAAAACCGATTTCTTCACCACAATCGATGCAGCGCCCATAACTGCCATCTGTAATTCTCTGTAGCGCCTCATCGACCTCAGTCAGCGCATCAATCGCTCGATATTGCGAACTAATTCGAATATCACCCAGCAGATCAGCAACTGACTCATCACCTGAGTCATGCACCTCACCAGCGACAGCCAGGTAATTTGCATCCGACTCCCCATGTGCACCAATAGTTGATGTTAACAACTTCTTTTGCTTCTTGAGTCGCCCCACCAAATGTGCTACTTGATCTTCATCTAAGCCATTCATCTAACGACACCTCTTTAGACAATGAATAATTCGATATTACCCCTGCTTTTGATTGTCTCTCTTTGAAGGCGTTACTTTGTTGACTCATATCAATAAATATAGTTGCAGTTTTGTATAAGATGACTTCCGAGAGGGGTGTTTTACCTCAACAATCTATTGGTGATTTCATGACCTTCAAAACAATTGTAGCCGCAGTCGGCTATGCTGATGAAGCAGAAAAAGTCGTTCGGCAAGCGAAATATATTGCTGATAAACATCGTGCAAAGCTGATACTCATTCATGCTGTAGAAACGGTTCATATCATCGCAGGGCCAGAGGCGTATGGCTATGTTGAAATGGTGCCGGATGCAGATGAAGCTAAAGCGGCGGCAGTCAAAAATATTCTACAGATTATCCAACGTGCGGGTATCGCTAGCCAGGATATAAAACTAGTCATTAATGTTGGCATCACAAAAAATGAAATTCTTGATTGCGCAAAAGAAGAAAACGCCGATCTCATCATTGTTGGCTCTCATGAGAAATCTTTTGCCGGACTACTTTTAGGTTCCACAGCAAATGCTGTCTTACATAAATCGGCATCAGATGTACTTGTCACAAAATTAGGCATTGACGACGATGTTCACACTGCAAGGCAATATAAACAAATCTTGCTTGCCATTGATTTTATGCCGGAAGTCGAAAAAGTCATAGAAAAAGCAAAAGAACTTGCCATACAACACGACGCCAGGCTCAGCCTGGTTCATGTCATAAACCGTGCACCTGCTTTCGAAATGCCACTAAGCCTTTTTGAGAAAGAAATTATTGAAAAAATAGAATGGCAGTTTAAAGAATTAGTCACAACCTATGAACTTGACTCTGTGCATTGTGAGTTATTACTCGGCTCACCAGCCAGAGAGATCACTGATTATGCAGCCAAGAACAATGTAGATTTAGTGGTGATGGGGTCACATGGGCGGCACGGCATAGGGATTTTATTTGGCTCTACAGCAAATTCTGTATTTCATCGCAGCGCGTGCGATGTGCTGGCAATAAGACTTTAATTTTCTGTTTTTCTTAAATTATTATCTATTTGATTAACATCAACACAAAAATTCGTTCCAGAAAGTTCGCCAATCTCAAAGAAAAACAGGTGATAATATCGCTACCTCGTCATTGATTTCATGACATCATTGCCAAAAATCGACTCGCCTGCACGCCCCGAAGGAAGTGCCATTGGGGCGCGAAAACTGCTTCCTTACACTCCGCCATGACTTCCGCAACAACTCTACGCTAGCCCAAAATAACTCTATTGACATCAAGCAGCATGATGCAATGGATGGCAATCTTCAATGCTGTTATCGGCAATTGCTTGCAGGCGGTTAAGATCCATAATACTAATTACCCGGCGCTTGACGATCAGAATATCATTAGCCTGAAGGCGTGTTAACAACCGGCTTACCGTCTCAACAACAAGACCAAGATAATTAGCGATATCAATACGCGACATCGGCAGCCTTATGGTCTGAATTGATGTCCCGGAAGCCGACATACGCCTGGACATATCTAACAAAAAATTAGCAATTCGCTGTTCTGCGCTCATCTTACCCAACATGAGCAACATTTTTTGTTCATCAATAATTTGTCGGCTCATGGTGTTCAGCAACCATTTTTGCATCACGGGGAAATGACTTGAACAATACTCATAATTGCGAAATGATAATGTGCAAACACTTGTAGTCTCTAATGCTTCGGCGGTATAACCGTAATTTCCAGTGCTTATGCCTTCCACCCCCAACACATCCCCGGACATATAAAATCCAACAATTTGCTGCTCACCATCACGAGAAACTTTATATGATTTAACAAACCCAGAGTGCACCACCATCAGCGATGTAAACTCATCACCCATCATAGTAATTTGCTCACCTCGCTGAAATGGTCGACGGTGCTTCACCATGTCAGATACCCGCTCCATTTCGTTGCCTTTTAATCCATGCGGTAAGCAATGTCGCATACCTGGGCAAGTAATACATTTTTCTACAAGCTGACGAGATGATCCTTTATTATCAATTAACATTGGTCGCACCCCTCTTTTAGGTTTCCATTCACCTAAGTCACAGCCAACAAACCCTCAAGCTGCTTTTTTCACCACATGCGTAAGAGCCGCATAAATATGAGCTTCCGGTTCGATCCATGTTATGCCAATACCATCAGCATTAACATAGACAACCATCGCACTCATTTCATACTTTTCTATCTCATCGGCACCTGGAATACACTCGATGACATGCACTACATCTCCCTGAGCAAAACCCTGGCTGCGAATCGCAATGAACGCGCCGCCATAGCCGATATTAGTCACATCGAAACAACCTAGGTCACGCTTATTTTTAACTATCGTTACACAATGCGACGCATCAAGTCGGAAATCATGTCTATGTTCCATCAACGACACCTCCAAAAACCACCACCTTGTCGTTAACTCTACAGGAATAAAACAAGGATGAATATGTATTTTTTTTATGTCAATCTAAGTATGAGAAGGAACTTTTTATCACCCATATCGTATGAAAATATTCTGCATTATTCACACCAATCCAGCAGATGAGGCCCAATAAATTAGGGCCATAAAATTCCCAATAGAGGAAATAAAAATATGAAAGTTAGTGGTCCAGTAACACACCATAGTTTGATCGTGCAATCATGCAGCTTTCTTAAGGTAATAATGGGGAAGTGGAATCTTCGACTTATCAGGCACTTAAATTATTAGCTGCCTGGATATTCGTGCAACGCCAAGACCTAATAACATATTAGGATCGATTCGATTTACCTGGAGGGTTGAAATAATAGGGTCAATGAGCAACTGAAAAATCGAAACAAACCCAAAAACCTCCTTAGACTCTAAGCCCCAGAAGGCCCATGTTCCAATTGAGGACGCCGTAAAATGTCATCCATTAAACGCCAATCAGGCAAGTATTTATCCATTAGCCGTCTAAAGTTCGCGTTATGGTACCGTTCATGCAGATGCACCATCTCATGAACAAACACATATTCAAGACATATTACAGGCTTTTTGGCCAACTCTAGGCCTAGCCAAATACGCTTGTCGGTAATATTACAACTACCCCACTTGGTTTTCATCTTCTTAACGCCCCAATCAGCAAGCTGTTTTTTTATAATGGGCTGCCATTTTTCAATCAAGGCGGGGATCGCTTTTTCCAGTTGCTGTCGATACCACCGCTCAACAACCAGCGCGCGTTTTTCTTTTATTGTATTCGGGCGAACATAAAGAATCATTTCGACCTTATGATCATCGACCACCAATTCATGCTTGCCGCAGCGTTCTACAACATTGAGCAAATAGTGTTTTCCTTGATAGCAATGACATTCACCTGAAACATACTCCAGTTCAGTTTGACGTGGCAGCTGTTCAATATGTGCTTGTTTTTTCTTAATCCACGGTAAGCGAGAAGCCACCATCAGACGAATATATTCGTCCGTAGTATGTCGTGGCACAGACAACCTAACTCTGCCCTCTGGAGGATACACAGCCAAGCGCAGGCTTCTAATGTTTTTGCGAACGACCTCTACAGAAATATCGGAGACGGTGATTGTCGAGCTAATGTGGTGTTTCATATTGAATACAGGCCTATTCCCCCTACTTAAATTGAGGCGTAAAAACCACAGCGCGCTGCACTCCGCGCAGGCCAGCACTGTTTTATTGCCAACAAATTATCACTCTTGCGAAAACCGCTGTAACCTTTGTTTTAACGATTTATTTTCAGAACGCAGCTTTTCCAGCTCCTCAATCAGATCGAGGCACAGGGGTATGCTGGCCCATTCAATATCGAAATCCCGGTGCAGCCTGGCTGCGCGTTTAGCGATGCTAAGCATATAAATATCAAAGCTCCATTCATTTGGCAATGCACCGCTGGGTTCGAGAACACCCTCCTCAACGATTGTGATCAGCACTTCAGTTGGCATGTCGGCTATTTCACACACCTCTTTGAGCGTCAACTCCGCTGTTAAGCTATCGTCTGTCATGCCTTCCTCCATACGCTTCTTGGATTAAACGCAGTCTTTTTCGATAATGTATCCCAAAGCTGTTTTGTTTCTGCATCGGCATGCTCAGGAACAACTATTTTTAACAAGGCATATAAGTCGCCAATGCCAGTCTTACCCACCAAGCCTTTACCTTTTACCCGCAGGCGCTGCCCAGACTGGCTATTAGCTGGAAGCGTCAACTTTATATTGCCCGTGAGCGTGGGTACTTCGACTTTGGCGCCAAGCACGGCCTCCCAGGGCGCGATAGGCACAGTGATAATCAGATTATGCCCTTCTATATCGAATAAGGGATGAGGAACCAATCGTATATGCAGATAGAGATCGCCGGGTTGTCCACCACCCATGCTTGGCCCGCCCTGCCCCCTTAAGCGAATGCGCTCACCGTCTGCGGTGCCTTTAGGGACAGTGACATTCAAAGTCTTTTTCACATCGGCCAAGCGCTGCCCATCTTTACCGTAGTGAGGAAGGTGGTATGAAATGGTTTTCTTTGTATCAGACAGCGTTTCTTCAAGAAAAACAGGTAATTCAATTTCGATATCTTGCCCCCGAAAACCAAAACCGCTGTCGCGATGCGTTTGCTGGCCTCTGCGCCTAGCTGAACCAAAAATAGATTCAAAGAAATCCGAATAATCGCCACCTTGAGCAGATGAAGAAGACTGCCAACCTGGTGGCGGTTCAAAGCCTTGCCCCTGTTGGCCATATTTTTTCAACTCATCGTATTCTGCTCTTTTTTGAGGGTCTTTAAGCGCAGCATAAGCTTCAGCGACATCCTTAAATTTGTTTTCTGCGTCTTTCTCTACGCTAACATCAGGATGATACTTTCGCGCCAATTTCCTATAGGCTGTTTTAATCACCTTAAGATCTGCATCCGATTCAATACCAAGAATTTTATAGTAATCTTTAAATTCCATTCAGAACCTCTTGCGACATGAAGATTATTGGTTGTAACCAGCTAAGTGTCGCATAATACTGGAAATTGAATTGCAGATATATCTGCCAACCCTTCGGCAACCCAAGGAATGCGGGTCGCGTAGGTCACTAAAAGCGCTAAATAGGGGGNAGGCTATCTACAGCTGATGTTAACGCAGGTTTCCAACATCAATAAGCTGCTGCTGAAACGACTTGTTGTGCTGTGGTTTGTCGCGTCGGTCATTGTCGGGGGCATAGTCTTCTACATCGAAACCGAAGCGGTGGATAATGCCGTCGTTGAGCTGGGCTTGAAAGAGGCCTATTCCATCAATCAGTCGCTGATAAAGCGGCTGCCAGAAAACGATAGCGCTGATAATGCCGCACTGCAAAAGATCGTTGATGAAATGACCCGGCGCCAGTTCGTGATCGCCGAAATATACAATAAAGATGAAATTATCAGAGCCAAGTCAATACGCATTGACAGCAAAAAAGTCGAAACTGTGGTGGATGAGAAACATCATAGCTTCCCCCTCGGTGAAGAGCGCCACCACAAAAAGTTTTATATTGACAATGTCCTGTATATCCAACACCTCGTACCGTTAAAATATCAAGATCACATCCGGGGGTATTTTGAAGGCATCTATCGGGTCTCCGATTCAGAGCTCAACGAGATCATGTCGCGGCTCTACCATACCTTGTTGATCGTGCTGACCATCATTCTAGCAACCTTCGTCATGATGTATCCGGTCATTCTCTACCTTAACCGTCAATTAATCGCTTTTTCAAAAAACCTGCTTAAAACTAATGTCGAATTACTTGAAGTGATGGGTAGCGCCGTTGCCAAGCGCGACAGCACCACCGACAATCACAACTACCGTGTGACGCTTTACGCCGTGCGTTTCGGCGAAGCCTTAAAGCTGGACTCAACACAAATGTGCAACCTGATTGCCGGCTCATTTTTGCATGATGTTGGCAAAATCGGCATCGAAGACAGCATTCTGCGCAAACCTGGCGGTCTCGATGACAAAGAGTTTACACGCATGAAAGAGCATGTAGAAATGGGCGTCGAAATCGTCGCAAAGGCGGATTGGTTAAAAGGCGCCGGTGATGTGATTAAATTTCACCATGAAAAATACGATGGCAGCGGTTATATGACCGGCCTCAAGGGAGAGAACATCCCATTGATTGCACGCATGTTTGCCATCGTTGATGTCTTTGATGCACTCTGCTCAGAGCGCCCCTATAAAAAGGCGTTTTCAATAGATGACTCCCTGCAAATCATGAGTGAACAGAGCGGCCGCCATTTTGATCCAAAACTGTTAGATACATTTTTTAAACTATCGCCCAAGCTGCACACACAGATTGGAAAAGCCAGTTATAGCAACCTCACCCAAATGCTGTCAGTAGCAGTGCACAAGCATTTTTTTAAAGATAGTTTTCAATAAGCGTTTAACACTCTTATAAGTGATGAGGTGTTAGTAGCAGTAGCAAATGAACCCAAAAAGCAGTGCCGTAACGAAACTGTAATCTCAATCAGGCACGAGACAAAGCTGAGCGCATCCGTCAGGCCATCGAGCTACTACGACCCGCCGATATTACGGTTACTGCAAGCTTCGGGGTTAGCACTTTAACTCAGACAGGAGATGATTTTACTCAAATGTTGAGCCGTGCCGACGAGGCAGCATATCAAGCCAAAGATAACGGTCGCAATCGGGTTGAAGTAGCTGACTAACTCGCATAAAATCCAACAATCAGAAGACATAACATCGAACAACTATCGTGGGCGCCCAGGTAAAACCACACACCTATTGATAATCAATAGACTTGCCCGCCTACCCTCAAAAACAAGACTCCAATAAAGCCTGTAACTTTTCATGCCCCATGCGCCGCATTAATTCAATATTGCGCTCTGGAATCAAATCCGAATCAGGATAATCAGCGATAGCTCGCTCCAGGCTTTCCTCCCTAAGCAGATGCAACATAGGGTACGGTGACCGATTGGTATAATTCTCTGCATCATCCGGTTCAGTGCCACCAAACTGATACTGCGGGTGAAAACTCGCTATTTGATAGACACCTTCCAGGTTCATTTGTAGCAACAAACCATCGGCGTAGTCTAAAAACTGGTTGTAGTCATAAAATGACTGCAACACCCGCGGATGAATCAGTAAACTTGTTTCAATCGATTCGTTCCGATCTAATACCTCCAGCTCTTCTTGCAAATCCGCTAATAGTTGCTCCTCAGATTCAGCACAGGAAACAGAAAAACGCACGCTATTCTTTACCAGTTCACGTTTGGCAAATGGACAGAGGTTTAACCCCACCACTACGGTTTCCACCCAATTCCGCACTGATATAATTATTTCTTCGTTATCCAAAATTTCTACCAATAAAAATTAGAAAAAAACTAAGAAGTACTTAATGCCTGTATATGTCGAAACGGACAAAACACAATAGCTGACAGCCTACTTTTAAAAAATGCGGGCACGAAACACCAAGGGACCAAGTAGAGCTAAACATGATTTGAAATAGCCACCAATACCCCCTGCTCCCCTTTTGAAAAAAATAACAGCATATTGCACGCAATCAGAACCAGTTATAATTCTTGTGTCTCATTTTTTGAGATCGGATTATTTGCCCTGTTTTTGAATCATACGTCTTAAACGCCGGATTACCAGAAATGCCAAACCGACAACAATAGGAATAGCAATACCGGTGGCGAGTTCTGTATCCAGTTTAATCCCCGCCGCCTTGATTGCCTTGAGCCCGTATGAGATCAATCCAATCAGGTAATAACTGAGCACCACGATCGATAGCCCTTCCACCGTCTCCTGCAAACGAAGCTGCATATGGGCACGCTTATCCATAGAGTGCAGCAAATCACGGCTTTGTTTTTCCATCGAAATTTCAACTCGAGTGCGCAATAAAGATGAAGCGCGCTCTACCCGGGTCGAAAGGGTTTCCAGCTTGCCGCCAACTAGGTCACACGTTCCCATGGCGGATGAGAGGCGCTGTTCCATAAATTCCTGAAACATTTGCAAACCCTGTATGYGTTTCTCGCGTAATTCAGATATCCGCAGCTGAACGATGCCGTAGTACATAGACGAGGCGTTCAAGCGTTGACTGGTTTTTGCCGAGATACGCTCTATCTCCGCTGCCAGTTGCGTTAATCCATTCAGCAGGTCCTGTTCATCCTCAAGACAGCCGAGGTTTTCAGTCAGAGCAGCCAGACGTTCATCAAAGTGGGCCAGCTGGGGGATATAGCCGCGCACCATCGGCACCGGCAACATGGCCAGCATGCGGTAGGTTTCAATGTCGAGCAGGCGCCTGATCAGGCGACCCGCCTGGCTGTCACGTAATTCCACGTCATGAATCAGGATGTGACCAAAACCGTCGGCATGAATCTGGTTATCTGTCCAAACAACAGCGCTGCCTGCTGCCACCTCAGAGCCGATCACTGTATTCGATGTAAATAAAAGAGATAATTCTTTTAAACTTCGCTGAGGGCGCTCTCTATCTTCAAGGGCGATATGCGTGGCCGCAATTATCTCGCCAGGAAGTGTCGCTAGCCACTCTTTAGGTATGTAATTAATCGCCGGCTCAGCAAATGGTGTTTCAAATGGT
>NVRF01000001.1 GCA_002400775.1 Gammaproteobacteria bacterium | reverse complement strand
CTCTGTCTTTTCGCTCGAAAAATGCTCACTTGGCAAACGTTTTATCGGCTTGGAGCAAAATTATTGCTGGCTGAATAGTGGATACTTCAGGGGCGACTATGTAGCTTTCGATATAGAGATACCTGGAAACACTGTTCTCACCAAGCATGCCAAGTTTGGGCCCGCTTTAAGAGGCGGGCGAGTAATCACGACCGGTGGAAATTCATCGACAGGGTACAACGGGTTTTCCGCTCGTAATGCCTTTGATGTGCGCCAATTTGGGAAAAAAGCACTCAGACACCCACAGGGAACAGGAGGGGTCTATCTCTACCATACAGATCAAAACAATACGACCGGTAGTTTTAGTCCTGCAAGAATTAATGGGGTTCCTCAACAATGGAGGCTCGGACAAATAACGCGAGTACAAATAAGGGTCAAGATGAACACGCCCGAACGGTCGAATAACGCAGCCAGGAAATATATACAAACTAAGTTTGACAAATTTAACGCATCTAAAGGCTATGCCAAGGTGCCTATTGGCAATGACGATAGGGTTTTCAACGATGATCAAAGATTCAGGCTTAGGTTTTTTCGCAGAAACCTGCCAGCGAGCATTGTACCAAAAGATGGAATATTACAAGTGTGGCATGACGGTAAACTGGTACTTGATCGGAGAAACATGCGCTGGCGGTATGACGATGCGATACACATAGACCAATTCTTCTATAGTGCTTCATATGGTGGTAATGACAGCAGTTTCTCGACAGTAAAAGAAGAAAAAGTGTGGTTCAGCGATATGGCCGTCTCAGATAAACCTTTGTTTTATAACCCACCAAGGTAAATCAATACACGATCTGGCTGAGGGCAGTAGAGGTGTTATCACTACTGCCCACCGCCGCAGTACGACTGCAGGGATGCAGGAGGTAGGGTAACGCATGGAGCAGTTGCCGAGAATCATTCTAAGTTCGACAGGCTCTTAGCCGTAACTATTTTATTTTTTAATAAGTTTGCGTTAAACTGTGCTCAGTCGGTTCAGTTGAAGAACCAAAAATCAATCAATAAGTTGGTGATTTGGAAACAAGGGACATGTTACGAATGAACACGTACACCGCTGCAACGCAGCATAAAAAAATACCTTCTTACCTCCTTCCCGTTTATTTTTGTAGCACTCTTAATTTTAATTTTTGAGCCACAACAAAAGTGACGGTATCAACCCTAAGCAAAACCATCGCACTAAGCTTGTTAGTGTTGAGCCTAAGTGCCTGTGACAAAGCCGGCGATGATACGGCCAAAACCATTGACCCCTTCGCTATTAATCCACTTTCACCTGAAAACCAGGTTTACCCGACCGAAGCGCTGACCTGGAACGAGTGGGTGGCCTATGACAGCCCCAACCGCAGTGGTTTTGACAGATATTACCACCTGGGTAAGGGCACGCTTGATTTCAGCAAATGGAAGGCCGAGGACTTGTTGCCCGCCGAGGTGTTTAAACACCGCCACCGCAATATGTGTGAGCTGCCGAATGAGATTCGTGATGCTCTGCGATATGGTGGTGGGCTCGCGATACGTGATATTAATGAGCTGCTGGCGCTTGCTGAATACGGTTATGCCGAGGCGCAATCGTTGATGAGCAACTTCTGCGACGACCGAGGTCGTCAATACGCCTATAACGAGCGGGGTAGTTTGGTTAAGCTGCCTGGCGACAAAAAGCCCGTGTCTGCACGCGCTGCCTTGTATTGGGCGCAACGCGGCGCCGCCAGTGGCAATGCCCTTGCGCAATGGCGGCTGGTGCAGTGTATGCACGATATTTACCTGTTTCAGGATAACCACCCGGATAAGGTGAGCGACCCGATAGAGCTTGACCCGTTTTGGTACGATAAGGCCCAGTACTGGCTTGAGCAATCTGTCGAAAACGGCTTGATCCATGACGCTGTGCATGAACGCTGGCATTGGGCGTATATTGCAGGTTTTCCTAAGTCAGAGAACCCGCGCTTTTTCATCGAGCGGTATAAATGGAAACGCCTGTGGGAGATACAAGGTAATTTTCGGCTGTCACGCGACTACAACCGTCATTTTGACGAGGCTGTTAGCTTTAATGGCAGCAAAGCGCTTGCTTATGGCTACAAATTTTTGGCCGCATCGCCCCATTCAAGCGACAAGACCGTGGCCCAGGCTGAAAAAGAGGTGGGCGAATGGTTACGTGCCCACCCTGATGTTTGGCACAATATTTATGAGCACGGCTATATTGAAAGACCCGGTTCGGAAGAAGCCCTGTGTGTGGGTGAACCCGGCTACGATGCGTTTTTTGATTTTGACTGGCTTAATAAAGAGCTGGCGCAATACGATATTCAAGTTCCCTTACCTGTACGCGTTACGCTAACTGACCGCTGAACATGAGCGCGCGCATTAACATTTTTTTTAGTTAGACGAATGATTATGAAACTGACGTTACCCACATTAAGCAAAACCATGGCACTAAGCTTGTTAGCATTGAGCCTAAGTGCCTGTGATAAAGCTGGCGATGATACGGCCAAAGCCATTGACCCCTTCGCTATTGATCCACTTTCACCTGAAAACCAGGTTTACCCGACCGAAGCGCTGACCTGGAACGAGTGGGTGGCCTATGACAGCCCCAACCGCAGTGGTTTTGACAGGTTTTACCACTTTGGTAAGGGTGAGCTTGATTTCAGCAAATGGAAGGCCGAGGACTTGTTGCCCGCCGAGGTGTTTAAACACCCCCACCGCAATATGTGTGAGCTGTCTAAATTCACGCGTCTTACCCTGCGGGCTCAGGTTCCTCCTTATATGGATATTACTGAGTTGCTGGCGCTGGCCGAACGCGGCTATGCCGAGGCGCAATCGTCGATGAGCGAATACTGCAACCCTGGACGACGTCAATACGCCTATAACGATCACGGCTATTTGGTTAAGCTGCCTGACGACAAAAAGCCCGTGTCTGCACGCGCTGCCTTGTATTGGGCGCAACGCGGCGCCGCCAGTGGCAATGCCCTTGCCCAATGGCGGCTGGTGCAGTGTATGCACGATATTTACCTGTTTCAGGACAGCAACCCGGATAAGGTGAGCGACCCGATAGAGCTTGACCCGTTTTGGTACGATAAGGCCCAGTACTGGCTTGAGCAATCTGTCGAAAACGGCTTGATCCATGACGCTGTGCGTAAACGCTGGTATCCGTATATTGCGGGTTTTTCTGAGCTGGAGAACCCGCGCTTTTTCATCGAGCGCTATAAATGGAAGCGTCTGTGGGAGATACAAGGTAATTTTCGGCGCTCAAGCGACCGCTACCGCGGTGATTTTGACTCGACTGTCAGCTTTTATGGCAGCAAAGCGCTTGCCTATGGCAATAATGGTTTTGCTGCATCGGTTCATTCAAGCGACAAGACGGTGGCTCAGGCTGAAAAAGAGGTGGGCGAATGGTTACGTGCCCACCCCGATGTTTGGCACAATATTTATGAGCGCGGCTATATTGAAGTACGCGGTTTGGGTGAAGACCTGTGTGTGGGTGAGCCTGGCTACGATGCGCTTTTTGATTTTGACTGGCTTAATAAAGAGCTGGCGCAATACGATATTCAAATTCCGCTACCTGTAAAAACACTGATGACACACCCCACACAAAAGGAGAAACAACATGGCACTGAGTGAAACTGAGGTAGAGAGAGCAGGAGCATTGGCCTACGAAAATCAACTGAGAGATTGGGTCGGCAATAATGGCGATGCAGTCGATAATGTGGTGAGCAGTCAACCGCATTTGAAAAATATTGGCGCGCATTTTCAAAAGGCTGCTGTACTGGGCCTGGGTATGAATGCCACCGAGGTGTTGTACCCCGACTCGGCGCTGGTAAAAACCGGCAAGCCTTTATTAACCAAGCTTGCGATACCGCTGCATATGGCCGATTTGGCCATGCAGGCGCATCAGAAGCAATACAATACTGACACCGCACGGTTGAATAAAATACTCAACCAGGAAACTTATCTACAGATGGCTGCGAAATTCAAGGAGACATTGGGTGGTGCCAGGGATAAATTTGTTGAATCAAGCCTGGGCGTTACCATTGAAACCACCACCAAAAAGATTGCGCGTCAACTGAAAGACACCGCCTTAACCGAAGCTATATTGCGCGGAAAGTGTAAAAAAGCACTTGATGCGGTGATTGATGTGAGACACACAACAGCAACAGCGCAAATTGAGAAAGGGTTTGGCTCAATTTGCGAGCGTGCGCACATGGTGTATTCTGCCTGGCAGCACCGCGAATATTCGCTGGGGTCGGGCGCTTTTGTACGTTTGGACCCCATGCGTCAAAGGCAGTACATTACTGCTAAAAAAATAGAGGCTGGCGCCTTTGGTTTGCCAAAATGGAGCTCTGTTAGCCCGGTACTTTTATTTAACCCGATAACCGGCGAACACTCGACCAAAGGGCCAGAGCGAAGCGCGATTGATGATAAAGACGACCTGAATAAGGTGTTGACCAATATCTGGCAATTGGAAGTCGCGCTGGTGCAGAAGCGGTCATACCTGGGTATTGCCGAGTTTATGGGAATGTCCGAGCATAAAGAATGGTTTGTCTGGCCGATTACGGATGCGCCGACACACATACCTGATTTTAGTCAGGTTAATATTAGCGAGGTAAGAAATGTGATGTACAGCGCGGCTGGGCTGCCTGTGCCGACCACTTACGCTGCTTGATAGCAGAATATATCGTTCATTTAAGGAGAAAAAGATGTCTATATTTGTGAAGTACGAAGGAATAATCGGGGATGTCAGCGATGCCGGGCATAAGGGCTGGATGGCAGTGCATGAGCTGGGATGGACTGTCGGGCGCAAGATTACGTCTGCGCCGTCAACGCGGGGCGATCGTGAATCGAGTATTGCCGAGGCTACACATGTGATGATGACGCGTCTGATGGATGTTGCCACGCCTGATATATTTTCAGAAGTGTGTCGTGGCAAGGGCAAGGACGTTAAGGTTCACTTGACCCAAACCGGCAAGGGTGATGGCGTAGAGGTGTATATGGCTTATACGCTAAAAAACTGTTATATCAGCAACTATACCGTGCTCTGTTCGCGGAAATACATAAATGGCCCGGCTGAGCGCGTAACCATGAGCTTTACTCATATTGAAGTCAGGTACACGTCTTTTGACGATAAGGGTGTTCCTATTACCTCGGCGTCGAAGGGCTTTGATATGGCGACCAATATGGTGGCGTAGTGGGGTAGATTGCCTGCGGTATGGGTCGATTGAAATAACGGCATCGCATGGGTGTTGCCGCTATTTTAGTAGACAATGCTTTGTGTCCGGTTGTTATATAGCAATATGAGGCCTTTGCACTAAGCGCAGCGTAATCCGGGTCATCTTCAGTTGTCGTCAATGATTGTTTTTACATATCTCTGTTTTATATTTTAACCGCATTGTTCTGGATTACGCTGGGCTTTACTCAGGCTACATTGATGGGTGTAGGTTTAATGTTGTGGGACTCGGCTTTAATTAGCAATATATTGTTGTTCTTGAATAGATGGTTTCCAGTTTGTCTGTATGTTGGGTGACAGGCTGGGTATGTTTAGTTAAAATTATGCGCTGGGGTAGAGGATAGCGGCAAATGGTTTATCCTTTAAATTATAGAATATTGATCAAGGGAAATTAAAATGTTTAAGTGTTTATTTTTAGTGGTTACGATTATTGGCTTGGCAATGTCACCGGTAATGGCTGGTGAGGGGCCAATAAAGGTGGTTGTGGCGGTTCCATTTCAGGATGAAAAGAAGATACAAAAAAATGTACTTGAGGAATGCGTGACGCTAGGTGATAAGTTATCTAACTTTACTTCTTCGTATTCTAAAAAAGCGGGTATCGATATTGAGCTGGTAGAATCGTTGCCGTCACCCGAGTCGGGTGAGCGGTTTTTGAAAATTGAAATTGTTAATGCGATTAGTCAGGGCAACGCCTTTACTGGCCATGCCAAATTTGTTGCAATAGAAGGTACTCTTTACGAAAACGGTGAAGTGGCGGGTTCGTTTTCGGGTGCTCGCTCAAGTGGTGGCGGTGTGTTTGGCGGTTATAAGGGCGCGTGTGCAATACTTGGCCGTTGCGTTAAAACGCTGGGTAAAGATATTGCTGGTTGGCTAAAAAGCCCTGGCGTTGATTCAAGAATTGGTGAGTAATTATTGTTTAGGCTGAGTGTTGGGTTCAGTAAGAGTGAATGTTTTCCGCTGTTTGATTACGGCGGCAAACAGTTTGATTTGTTTTAGCATTGCGGCAAGGCCGTTTGAGCGCGTGGGTGATAAGTGTTCATGCATACCGATCTTGCTAATAAATTCGGGTTCGATATTAAGAATGGTGTCCGCTGTTTGATTGGAATAAACGCGAACCAGTAGTGCGGCAAGTCCTTTAACAATGGCGGCATCGCTGTTTACACGATAAACGATATTGCCATCCTCTTCGTTAGCCATTAGCCAGACTTGTGATTGGCAACCCTTAACAAGATTTTCTGCCACCATCTCTTCGGTTTTGAGTTCGGGTAAGTCGCGCCCGAGATCGATAATGTATTTGTAACGTTCGGTCCAATCTTCAAATAGTGCGAACTCGTCAATAATTTCTTGCTGTATAGCGTGGATATCAGGCATGGGATAACGGGATGTTACTCTGGTTATGGCGAAAAAATCATTATACCGTTTGATTTAAGATTCTGGCCAAGGTTAATGTCTGTGGCAGGGTGATCAGGGGTAAAACAGTGCGATCTTCTATGACTTCTTGGTGCCCCCCCCCTGTGAGCGCGATAAGCAATTGAAATGTTATGCTTGGCAGTAAGTAGTGTTATTCGCCATATTTTAACCATAAAGCATACTCCGAATAAATCATGCCCAAATCAAAAATAACCGACAATACAAAGAGCGGTGAATTTTACCGTTTGCAAGAAGATGAACAGCGCCAAAAAAACTGGAAGCGTTGGGGTACGTATTTGCCTGAACGCCAGTGGGGTACGGTGCGTGAAGACTATTCAGAAAACGGCAAGGTGTGGGATAATTTCCCCTTTGAGGACGCCGACAAACGCACTTACCGTTGGGGCGAAGACGGTTTGCTTGGCATTTGTGATCGACAGGGCCGACTCTGTTTTTCAGTGGCCTTATGGAATGGTAAAGATGAGCGCATCAAAGATCGGCTTTTCGGCTTAAATGGTGATCAGGGCAATCACGGCGAAGATTGCAAAGAACTCTATTACTATTTGGATGCGACACCGACACATTCTTATAGTAAGGCGCTGTATAAATATCCGCAAGCGGCCTTCCCTTATGAACAACTAAGACATGAAAATGCGCATCGAGGCAGAGACGTGCCTGAGCATGAAATTCTCGACACGGGTGTGTTTGATGAAGGCCGTTATTTTGATGTGCAAATCGAATATGCCAAAGGCGGCCCAAACGACATATTGATTCGGCTGACCATCAGTAACCGTGGCCCTGATACATCAGCGATTCATGTATTACCCAAGCTGTGGTTTCGCAATACCTGGATATGGGGGTGTGAGCATGAGGGTTGCACGCCCAAGCCGATAATTAAACAAGTGTCAGCGGGCAAGCTTGAATTACAGCACGACACCTTGGGTAATTTTTTTCTTAAAGCAAATCAAGCTAGCGATGGCAGTAAGCCAACATTTCTGTTTTGTGAGAACGAAACTAATACTCAGGCTCTTTATGGTAAAGAGCAATATACGCCCTATGTAAAAGATGCGCTTAATCGTTATCTCGTGGATGGTGACAAGAATGCCGTGAACCCTGACCGGCACGGTACTATCAGTGCGGCGCACTACCACACAACAATTGATGCGGGTGGCAGCACAACGATAGAGCTGCGTTTGTACAGTGAAGATGAAGTGCCGCGTTACGCATTTGGAAAACGCTATGATTATGTTTTTGCTAAACGTATTGTTGAAGCGAATGCGTTTTACGACGAAATTTGTGCGCAGGAAAAAGATGAAGCGCATCGTGCAATTCAGCGCCAGGCTTATGCCGGCTTGTGTTGGACCAAACAATTTTATCATTACTCAGTACATGACTGGTTAAAGGGTGATGAGGCAGTTGCCGTTGCACCGCAATCACGCTTAAAAGGGCGCAATAGTGATTGGGGGCATCTCTTTAATAAAGAAGTTATCTCCATGCCGGACAAATGGGAATATCCCTGGTATGCCGCCTGGGATTTGGCCTTTCACATGGTGCCCTTCGCTGACATAGATCCTGATTTTGCAAAAAACCAATTGATTTTGTTTTTGCGTGAATGGTATATGCATCCAAATGGCCAGATACCTGCCTATGAGTGGGCGCTTAGTGATGTTAATCCTCCCGTTCATGCCTGGGCTTGTTGGCAGGTTTATAAGAAAGGTAAAAAGAAGGGTGTGCCTGATATTTCCTTTCTCGAGCGCGTTTTTCATAAGCTTATGCTTAATTTTACCTGGTGGGTAAACCGTAAAGATCCGGATGGTAATAACCTGTTTGCCGGTGGTTTTTTGGGTTTAGATAATATTGGTTTGTTTGACCGATCAAAGCCATTGCCCGGTGGTGGCCGTTTAATGCAGGCAGATGGCACGGCCTGGATGGCATTTTATTGTTCCAATATGCTGGCGATTGCCTTGGAGCTGGCTCAGCATAACCCCAATTATGAGGATGTTGCGTCAAAGTTCTTTGAGCATTTTATTAGTATTGCAGATGCCATAAACCATTTTGGTGGTAGCGGTTTATGGGATGATGAAGATGGTTTTTATTACGATAAATTACGTCATGCCGATGACCCTTCAGCCTCTACTGCTCTGAAAATACGCAGCATGGTTGGTTTGCTACCCCTCTGCGCGGTAGATGTGTTGGAAGAAAATACGATCAACAATTTACCAAGTTTTCGCAAACGTATGGACTGGTATATCGCTAACCGTAAAGATATTACCCAGCAAATCAGTTGTATGCATTGTGATCGGGGTAATCACCGCTACTTATTAGCGATACCCTCTAAAGAAAAGTTGATGAGTTTGTTGCAATACTTATTTGACGAAGATGAGTTTTTCTCTGATTTTGGTATACGCTCTTTGTCTCGGCATCATGAAAAGAACCCGTATCGTATGCACCTCGATGGTGACGAATACCAGGTGCAGTACAATCCCGGTGATTCGGACTCCTGGTTGTTTGGCGGAAATTCTAACTGGCGCGGGCCGGTTTGGTTCCCAGTCAATTATTTGATTATTGAGGCTTTGGAAACTTATTTCGATTATTACGGAGACGGATTTAGAGTCGAAGTGCCCAGCGGATCAGGTCAAATGTTAAACCTCAGTCAGTGTGCCGAGCTAATCCGTAAACGGCTGAGTGGTTTATTTCTTGCCAATGAAAAGGGCAATAGACCTTGCCACGGTGGTGATGACCGCTATCGCGACGATCCGCACTATAAAGATTTGCTGCTCTTTCATGAGTATTTCCATAGCGAGACAGGTCGTGGCCTTGGTGCCAGCCATCAAACCGGCTGGACGGCGTTGATTGCGTCGCTACTATAGGTAGTTTTTTGGTATGAAGGCCAAGCGGGTTGGCTAACTGGGGTTAGTGAAACTTAACATGAACTAATAGCATGAGACCTGAGCGAGAATTAAAGGGGCCTTTGCGGCCCCTTTTCTGCGATTGATGGTCAGGGGCCGAAGCCTTTATTCGATGCGAGCCTGCGAAGCAGGTGACAGAACGGCCAAAGGCCGGCGGATATGTTGAGCACGAATCCTGTTCGTGTCGACGTGGTCATCATTCATGCGGTCGTTGATAGGCTCTTTACCGCGACGAAGTGGCACCGCCGTTTGGTGGGCAGCACTGCAAGCCTCTTCTACACGTTGCCCGAGCGTAAGGCGGTCGGTTGGCCGGTATCAATTGGTGCTGAGGTCGACCTGCGTCCACGCCTTGTCGGCGCTGCGCCGATAGGTGTCACCATTCTCGCCGATACGGAACAGATGCAACCAGCCATGCTCCACCAGTTGGCGCACCAGCGTGTGGCGGGCGATGATGTCGTCCATGGCCGCTGCGGGCGCCTCGATGAAGACGCTCAGGCGCAGAGGTTCGTGCATCCAGCGCTCGCCGTCGTGCAGGGATTGCATCGGCAGGCCGACACGGAGGTCGTCGCCGTTGCCTTCCAGCACGCCGATAGCGCCGCCAACGATGTTGTGCAGTACTTTGTTGCCGCTGCCGAAGCGTTGATTGTCAACCACCGAGCCGTAGTACTGCATATTGATCCAGTTGGCCACGATCATGGGCGCGGTCATGATTAGTTCGAGGATCTGGAAGCCGCTGTCAGCCTGCCACTGGTAGTCATGCAGAAAGGCGCGCCCGCCAAGATCGACACCGAGGGTGCGATCACGTGGTGCGGCGATGAAGGCGGCGTTGTTGGCCAGCGCCCATTCAGGCCGGATCTGCGACCAGTCGCGGCTGCGCTGGCGCACATCGGCCTTTACGACCCGATCCGGCAGGTCGGCGGTGCCCAGCCATACGGCGCGTTGCATGCGGGTCAGGTCACCGGCCTGTTCCAGCCACTGGCGCAATTGCGTCAGGTCCTGGGTGAGAGATTGGGGAACGTCGTCGGTGTCGAACAGGCGTACATCGTCGGTGGTGGTATCGTGCAGACCGGCAAGAAACCAGGTGTCCTCCGGGATGACGATGCCGCGCTCGCGCAGGCTCGAGCGTACAGTCGCTTGGTTTAACAGAGCGGCCACTACGCGGGCACTGGCCTCACCGGTTTGGCCGGCGCAGGCGCCACAGTCGAGGCCGGTGGCATGGGGATTGTTCACCGTGCTGCTGCCATGCCCGGCCAGCAGTACGAGGCGCGCAAAGTTCTCTGTCATGGTCATGGCGCGCAGGATGCGCTCTGCATGGTCGACCCAATCGACCTGCGGGATGCCCGAATCATTGTGGTGGGCGCAGTGCTGTGTTTCTGGCATGGCTGCCAGGGTAGGGCCGAGCCGGTCGATGAGCTGCTTGGTGAGACCTTGGGTCGACGGATCGGGTACCGGCCGGCTCCAGCCATAGCTATCCCTGAACAGCTTGGAGGCATACATCAGTCCAGCCGCCTCGACGAACGAGAAGCAGGATGAGGCTGATAGCTTGAAGCCCTTCCAGGTCTTGCTCAGTGCGATGCGCTGGCGTCGTTTAGCCGCCTGTTGCGCGCTATCACCGCCCTTGACCTGCTCGTAAATGCGATGGGCGGGATTGAAGATCACCGGGACATGGGAATGGCCACTATCGGCGCCGAGTGGCACGTATTCGATAAAGATGCCGAAGAAGCCAGCGAAACCAAGTGTCTGCGCTGTCGGTGCTACAGTCTCCAGGGAGCGGCGAAATACCTCGGAACGTACGTCGATACAAAAGGCCGCTTGCACCGACGGCCGCGCGCGGGCCTTGGTACACCCGTTATTTTCGGGCGGAGTGTTGAGGGCGGTGATGACGCCGCGCTGAAAGCCAATCTCCATCGCATTGAGTAATATCCGGTTGATTTCTGCCGCCGCTTGACGCTTGGCAGATGGCGGCCGCATGCTGGCTGCCAGCATTTCGCGCCAGCGTGCTACCAGCGCAGTTGCTGCTTTTTCTTTGTACAGCAACACGTCCCACATCAGCCGGATTGCCAGTAGATCGACGATGGAATCATCCTGTTGCCCGCCGAGTTCTGCCTGCCAGCGCAAGTAGCGAGCCCAAGCGGCCCAGCCGCCTATGCTCAACAGCGAGGCGTGCAAATAACGTTCGACGGCCGTGTCCGGGATGCCTAATTCTACTATCGCCCAGGCAATGGCAGCGCGCGGTTGGGCGGGCAACCTGGCGACATCTGCCCTGAAGTCGCCCAGGCCCATCATGGCGGGACTCATGTCGATGGCGGCGGCTTTGAGCCACGATTCATATAGGGGCTTGTTTCGCCAGGGCATCGTTACGATTGCCTGGCCCAGGTCGAAATAGGCCGCGCAATGCAGACTGACGCGCTCGGTGACAAAGCTCGTCCATATGCCGCCTTCGACGCGGTCGAGCACTTCGCTGACCGATGCCATCCCCATCTTTGGTGTCGGCGCTTTTGCGGCAAGGGCCGCCTCGATGTCTGTTACCTCTAGGTGGCTGTCACAGAGAGCGATGGCCTGTTTTAGGTCCTGATGGGTGATGCGGCCGACCGCCAGTTGTTCGCGATAATAAGTACGCGGCATGTAAAGGCTGGTATCGATAACTCGGGCCAAGGTATCGGACGCTTGCTGGAACGTTTGGTCGCCCAGGCCGAAGAAGGGATTGACGGCAACGAAATGTTTTAACGGCCATAGTGGCGCAATGCGGCCACAGGCTGTGTCGATGTGGCGGTTGAGCTCTAGGGGGTTCATGGGTGCTGAGTTTTCGTCCTTAGTGAGCATGCCGATACGGTCAGCTGCCGGGGCTGTTTTTTCTTCTTTTATAGTGATTACTTCGACCTCTTTTAAAACGATGGCACGGGTCATGGTAAAGACTAACCTCCATAGTATTTTGAGGTAGAAAGGGGGCCGGGCCAAACGCGTTGCAACACGCGAGTAATGAAGACGTCGATATAAAGGCCGTTATATAAGTGCATGTAAATGGCTTCCCGCAGTGGCGAACGGGAGGTGTCTTTGAGTGCTCGCTGTATCAGCAGTAAGCCGAAAAAGGCGATGATAACCAGCACGATAAGCACGGTCTGAAACACCCCGCCAGTCTCACTCAGTGGCAACACACTGCCGAGCAAAGCGTACTCAAAAGCGCCATGCAAAGCAAAGTAGGCCGTGCAGACCACGGCACTGAGCCCCAAGGCACGCAGCAGAAATGCCCCATTGCTGAAGAGACTCGCTGCCTGCATCAGTAGCTGGGTTATAGCGATGGCGACAATGGTGCTCGTGGCGATTAGCGCCGGCTGTTGCTGCAACGTCACCCCAAAAATTGCGCCGATGCCCAGGGCCATTGCCCCCGAGATCACTAAGGCGAAGCCCCAGCGCCACCTTTGCGAGCCGCTGGGTGCGTAAGCTATGGCGGGGGCGCGAAAGCCATCGACACCGCTGCCCGAGGCCAAAAATGCGTGGGCCTTATATAAAGAATGAGCGACCAGATGTAGCATGGCCAAGCTGTAGAGGCCAAGGCCGCATTCCAGCAGCATGAATCCCATTTGCGCCGTGGTCGACCAGGCCAGCGACACTTTTATGCTGGTTTGGGTCAGCATGACCAGCGAGGCAAGGGCCAGGGTAACCAGACCGATCATGGCCAGTAGGCCCATAGCCGTGGCCGAGTGGGACATAATTGGGCTCATACGCAGGATGAGAAATGCTCCGGCGTTGACAATGCCAGCATGCAATAAGGCCGATACTGGTGTAGGTGCTTCCATAACCTGGATCAGCCAGCCGTGGAAGGGAAACTGCGCCGATTTGAGGGCGGCGCTGATGACGATAAGCACCGCAGCCCAATGTAAGGCCAGCGGCATTGGGCCGTCCAAGACCGCCATCGTGCGAAAGATTTCCTCGAATTCCAGAGTGTGCAGCGTTGAGCTAATAAGGAAGGTGGCGGCCAGCAGGCTCAAGTCGCTGATGCGGCTGGCAACGAACTTCTTGTGGGCGGCGAGCACTGCGGCTGGACGTTCGCGATAGAACATCAGTAGCTCATGCAGGCAAAAACTGGTGGCAATCCAGGCTAGCGTGAACATCAGCAGGTTGCCGGAGACAATTAACGCGAGGATGGCTGTCAGTGTCAGGTTCAGCCATTTGTGGAAGCGTCCCTGATTAACTTCACCATCAAGATAGTTGCGCGCGTAACGCGATACCACAGCGCCAACGAAGGACACCAGCAACAGCATGATGATCGTCACACTGTTTAGGTAGGTGCCAATGGAGAAGTTGCCTACCTCTCCCGGCAAGGCGACAGAGAACAGATTCCAGGAGTGGACACCATTGAAAGGGTAAAGCAGCGCTGCAACCAAGGCGCAGGCAAATGCCAGCCATGCGGCGGCAGTGCTCAAGCGGGCCATCAGGCGCGGGTTTGCGTTGGCATGCGCGGTTGGCACCAGGCCTGCTGCCAACAGCAACAGCGGAGCAGCAAGCACCAGGACGGGAGTGAGAATATTAGCGATGGATTGCATGACGAACCCTTATCATATTTTTGAAAAGTGATATGCCGCAGCCGTTGTTACTGCGCAGGTCGGGGGTGTATCGCGTAAATGCGACCACCATTCGTGCAGGAATACGGCTAGTTTCCGGGTAACAGCTCATAATTCAGCTCCTCAGCGGTTGAGAGAGGTTGGGTGGTTGCCGTGGCAACGTCCGCTGGTCGGCGGATAGTTTAAGAAAGTTTAGATGAAAAGGATAATGAATCGTTTTGATGTAAACTATAGCCTTATGGCTATGGTTTGTTTAGAGAGGGGAATGATCCATGATGCGCGTAACGCTACGCCAACTGCAAACTTTTGAAGCGGTGGCACGTTTGAAGAGTTTTTCCGGGGCCGCGGATGAGATGCATGTCACCCAGCCCACTGTCTCCAAACAGATCAAACTGTTACATGAAGAAGTGGGGCTGCCCCTGCTGGAACAAATCGGCAAGAAAGTTTTTCTCACCGAGGCTGGTCATGAGCTTTACGCTACCTGTATAGATTGGCTCGACAGCTGGGGTCGCTTTGAGCAGAACATTGCCAATCTGAAGGGGATGAAACAAGGCCGGCTGAGGATCTCGACGGTGACGACCGCCAAGTATTTCATGCCGCGTATTTTGGGGCCGTTTTGTGCGGAATACCCTGGGGTGGATATCGCGTTGGAGGTACTTAATCGCGACCGGCTCCTGGAACGCCTGTCCCGCAATGAGGACGACCTCTACATCATGGGGGTGCCACCCGAGGGGCTGGATGTCGAAAGCGAACCTTTCATGGAAAATCCCTTGGTGGTGTTGGCGTCTACGGCGCATCCGATGGCACGCCGCAAAAACATCGCGTTGGCTGATCTGGCGAATGAGCCTTTCCTGGTGCGTGAACATGGTTCCGGTACACGTCTTACCGTCGAACGCGTCTTCCATGAGCGCAATACACCGCTTAAAATACGGATGGAATTAGGCAGCAACGAAGCGATCAAACAAGCGGTCGCCGGCGGCCTTGGGCTGGCGCTGTTGTCTCAGAGCACCCTTAACCTTGATCCCAGTCAGAAGGACATTGCAATTCTTGATGTGCAGGGTTTTCCAATTCTGCGCTCTTGGTATGTGGTGCGCCCGAAGAACAAGCAGGCTTCGGTCGTTGCGAATGTCTTCCGCGATTTTCTGCGTGCGCACGTTGAGTTGCTCGAGCCGCGTCGGTAATGTTGCGAGAATAATAGGGGTTGGAGGGCAAGCTGCCAGTTCGACGCACTGATCCCCTGGGGTGAACCGCTGGAGCCTGATGATCCTATTCACTCAATATCAAGGGCAACCGGTTGTTGATAGCAAAACAAAGCTGATTCATTCAGTCGCAGTGATACTGGTGAACGCACTTTATTCTCAGATGCTTGAAGATTTATTGCATGGTAACGAAACACGATTATGGGGTGACTCTGCGTATGCTGGACAAAAGAAGCTATTGTACGAGCATGCTCCTCATGCTAAAGAAAAAGGCTGTCGTAACCGTCAATTGACGAACAAAGAGAAATCAGCAAACCAATATAAATCAAAAACACGTTCGCGCGTTGAACCTATTTTTGGCGTAATCAAGCTGTAGTTAGGTTTTAGAAAAGTGCGTTATCGTGGTCTGGATAAAAATGCACATCATGTATTGACCAAATGTGCATTCATTAATTTTGGGGCGTCGATGACAGTCAAATGAAAGATTTGGGTCGCTTTAAAATTGCACTTATGGCTATTCGCTGAGTTGGGTTTCTATATCCATGCTTTCATGGTGAACGCGCACAGCGGGATTAAATTCGTCGCGTTGACGGCATAGCAGGGGTTGTGACGCGAGCAGTTTAATTCCTTGCTCAAGTTCATCAAGATACTTGTCAGCCTGTATTTCGCCCCATCTTTTGAAAGTGTAAAGCCATATATTGATTAAATCCTGCTCGGCTAACGGTTGCTTATTGATTTGAGGGGTCTTTAGGAGTTAAAGCTTTGCCTTTTGTTTCGCTTTTTGTTTTATAGCCGCCATGTCTAGCTTGCTAGCCTGACCGCTATCAAGGCCCTTAGTGATGGCGTCCTGCAAAGCGTGTAATTTTTCAGTACGTTGTTGATCTTTACGGATTAAATCACGAATGTAATCACTGTTATTACTATACTGCCCGCCTTCAATTTGTGTTTCTACCCATTTCCGCATTGGGTCAGGTAAAGAGATGTTCATGGTTGCCATGGGCGTGACCTTGCATAATTGGTGTTTTTATTATGGCATATTTTGGCAAAGTTTGCCATAAACTGATGGAGCGGGGATAAGCCAGCCGAAGCCTATTGTTGAAAGCCCGCTTAATGCGGGCTTTTTGACCTAGCTACTTTAATTGTTGATAGCTTATAGTGCTTTAACTGCCTCTAGCACCTCGTTGACATGGCCGGGTACTTTGACCTTGCGCCATTCTTGGCGAAGCACGCCTTTTTCGTCGATAAGAAAAGTGCTGCGTTCAATGCCCATGTGTTTTTTTCCGTACATATTTTTTTCTTTGATCACATCAAATTTTTTGCACAGCTCTTCTTCCGGGTCTGACAGCAGGTCAAATGGAAAGCATTCTTTCGATTTAAAGTTCTCATGCGATTTCAGGCTGTCGCGCGAAACACCAAAGATTACTGTATTGAGTTTTTCAAATTCTTTCATGTTGTCACGAAAGTTTTGGCCTTCCAGGGTGCAGCCAGATGTGCTGTCTTTCGGGTAAAAATAGAGGATAACGTTTTTTCCGGCTAGATCGCTTAGCGTGATCGTCTGTTCGCTGGTTGCTTCAGCCGTAAAGGTAGGTGCGGCTTTGTCGACGGTTGCTGTGCTCATGGGGTTCTCCTGATCTGAGTGGGCGTGATTACTTCTTTAATGGTTCGATGACGGCATCGAGATTGTATTCATCGCAAAAACCGAGAAATTGCAGGCGTAGCTCGCTAATGCTGAGTTCTGATGGCACGTCGATAGAGAGGGTCATCGAGAACATGGCTGTCCCGGTGTGCGCTGCGTGGTAGCTATCAGTGCTGAGATCTTCGATATTGATATGGCGTTTAGAGAAGAAATCAGCGACGTAATAAACAATGCCGGGGTGGTCGAGGGCGACGACTTCAACGACGTAAGGCAGAAAGGCGGGTTTTACGTTGCGTGGCTCGGTACGTGTCAGAGTTATGGTCAGGCCCAGTCCGGAAGCGGCAGCTTTAACTGCGTTTTCAAGTTTGGCAACGTGATTCCAGTTGCCAGAGGTCATCATAATGACGCTGAATTCGCCGCCGAGAACCATCATGCGGCTATCTTCGATGCTACAGCCACTATCGAGTACTATCTTGGATAACGCTTGAACAATGCCGGGTTTATCGTGGCCGACGGCTGAAATAACGAGGTAATTTTGCATAGCCTTGCCTAATATTCGTTGCTTGGGGCGCGCTGAAGCAACACAGAGCGAATGCTACATGCAGCACAGTAAAAAAACGTTATAGTACCAGCAAATGCTTGAGTAAATAGGCTTTCATCAGTACCATTGAGCTCTTTTCCTGCACGAGCCTCACGATGTTTCAAGGTAGTATGGTCGCGCTGGTCACGCCAATGGCTGATGACGGCGCAGTCGATTATTCCGGTTTGCAAGCTTTGGTCGAGTGGCATGTGCAAGCGGGGACTGATGCCATTGTTGCTGTTGGCACCACGGGTGAGTCCGCCACTTTGGATGAGCAGGAGCACTGCGACGTCATTCGTCAGGTTGTTCAGTATGTCGATGGCCGTATTCCGGTCATTGCGGGCACGGGGGCCAATTCTACGCGTGAGGCTATTGAGCTTAGTCGTGCTGCTAAAGAGGTTGGCGCCGACGCCTGTTTGCTGGTGACACCTTATTATAATAAGCCGACACAAGAAGGTTTGTATCAACACCACAAGCGCATAGCCGAAAGTGTGGCGATCCCCCAGATTTTGTACAATGTGCCCAGTCGTACTGCCTGCGATATGTTGCCTGAGACCATTGCTCGTTTGGCCGCTATTGAGAATATTGTTGGCGTAAAAGAGGCGACCGGTGATTTATCACGCCTTGATCAGATCAGGGCGTTGACGGGCGCTAGYTTTGGCATCTAYAGCGGCGACGATGAGACCGGCATGGCCTTTATGTCGCGAGGCGGTGATGGTGTGATTTCGGTGACCAATAATATTGTTCCAGACATTATGGCGGCGATGTGTAAAGCGGCACTGGCGGGTGACGCCGCAGAGGCCGGCAAGATTAATCAAGATTTGAAGGCTTTACACAAAGATTTGTTTGTAGAGTCAAACCCGATTCCGGTTAAATGGGCGTTACATCGAATGGGTAAGATCCCGGCAGGGATTCGCTTGCCAATGACGCCATTGGACCGGAAATTTCATGGTGTCATCGAGAACGCATTAAAACAGGCAGGTGTTGAGTTTTCATGATAGCTGTAAGTCGTTATTTTTTTTGTATTGCTGTGATGGGTTTTTTGCTGGCGACTGTTGTGTCATGTGGTGTGTTGAAAAGCGCTGGTGCCGAGTATCAAAAAAGCACTAACGATATTCCACTGCGAGTGCCTAAAGGTTTGAAAGAGCCTAATCGTGATGCGGCACTGATTGTGCCGAAGTAGCCTCCTATTTTAATCTGCTTGTTGATATAGCCCCGGTAGCTGATATGCCTATTTCTGTTTTAGATGAATTGTACGCGGGTAAGGCGAAAACGCTTTACCGTACCGATGATTCGGATTTGTTGCTGATGCGGTTTCGCAATGATACCTCGGCTTTCGATGGTGAAAAAATCGAGCAGCTTGAGCGTAAGGGCATGGTGAACAATAAGTTTAATGCTCACATCATGCAGGTATTGCAGGCGGCAGGAGTGGAAACTCATTTTGTCAGTTTAGAATCCGACTATGACTCTGTCGTGAGATCGATGGAGATGATCCCTGTTGAATGTGTCGTTCGCAATTTCGCTGCTGGTAGCTTGTGCCGTCGTCTTGGTACAGAAGAGGGTATAGCGATATCCCCCCCTATTTTTGAGTTTTTTCTCAAAAACGATGCCCTGCATGACCCGATGATTAATGATTCTCATATTATTTCTTTCGGTTGGGCAAGCTCTGAGGAAATCGCTACGATGAAGGCGACGACGTTGAAATGTAATGAAATCCTGACGGCTTTGTTTCAAGATGCGGGATTGTTGCTGGTTGATTACAAATTGGAGTTTGGGCGCTATCAAGGGCGTTTAATTCTGGGTGATGAATTCTCGCCTGATGGCTGTCGCTTGTGGGATGCGGTAACGCGCGAAAAACTCGATAAAGACCGTTTCCGCCAGGGCCTAGGTGGTGTTGTCGAGGCTTATGAAGAAGTGGCAAAACGCCTCGGCATCTCACTTTAAATTTAACTACGAAGACTATTGATGGTTGATCCCCTTTATCTGCAAGGCTTGCATGCGCTTTCTGCTTTTCGCCGTGAACGTTTGCTGGCTGAGCTACAAGCACGACAATCGATAATCACTGGCGTCGATGTTTACGAGTTTTATTTGCTACAGTCCGATGATGGCCTGTCGCCACAACAAGCTGAGCTGGTCAATACAATACTCAATGTCGATTTGACCAATGTTGCAGCGAAGCCTGATCAGGTGGTGCGCTATGTGGTGCCACGGCCCGGTACGATTTCACCCTGGTCGACCAAGGCGACAGACATTCTGCACAATAGCGGTTTGAATGCGGTTAATCGTGTTGAGCATGGCCGACTTTATGTTGTTAGTTTGTCGGCAGGGTTGACCCAAAAAAATATCGAAGCGTTGTATCCTCTATTGCATGACCGTATGACGGAGTCGGTTTTTGTCGATACAGATTCCTTGGCAGTTGTGTTTGCTTCTGGTCAGCCGGCCCCATTGGGCTACATTGATGTTCTGGCTAATGGTTTGCAAGCCTTGGTAGAGGCTAACATTGAACTCGGTCTTGCTTTAAACGAGCAGGAGATGGAATACCTTGCAGGTGCCTTCTCTGATCTTAAACGCAACCCCACCGATGCAGAACTAATGATGTTCTCGCAAGCAAATTCAGAACACTGTCGGCATAAAATATTCAACGCAAGTTGGACAATCAACGGTGAAGAGCAAGCTGATTCATTGTTTGGCATGATTCGCAATACCACCAAATGCAGCCCAAGCGGAGTATTGTCTGCTTATAAAGACAATTCTGCGGTTGTGACTGGACATGACACGCAACGGTTTTTTGTTGATGGTGATGGTGGCGAATACAGTTATCACGACGAAGCCTCCCATCTCTTGATGAAGGTGGAAACACATAATCACCCGACAGCAATTTCACCGTTTTCGGGTGCTGCGACGGGCACCGGTGGTGAAATCCGTGATGAAGGCGCGACAGGGCGCGGATCACGCTCAAAGGCCGGGCTGGTCGGCTTTACCGTTTCGAATCTCAATATTCCAGATGCGCAAAGACCTTGGGAAGTTAACTACGGTCGGCCTGAACGTATGGCCAGCGCACTCGATATTATGATTGAAGCACCGATTGGTGCGGCGGCATTTGGTAACGAGTTTGGGCGACCAAATCTATGTGGTTTTTTCAGAACCTACGAGCAAACGGTTTCATTTGAATCGGGTGATGTGCTGCGTGGTTATCATAAGCCTATTATGGTGGCCGGCGGTCACGGCAGTATCCGTGCAGGTCACATTGCAAAAAAACAGTTAGGCGAAAATATTCATATCGTTGTCTTGGGTGGGCCAGCGATGTTGATCGGTCTTGGTGGTGGCGCAGCGTCTTCAATGGATAGCGGTGCGAGCAGCGAAGCACTGGATTTTGCCTCAGTACAACGCGGTAACCCTGAAATGCAGCGTCGGTGTCAGGAAGTGATTGACGCCTGCTGGGCGCGAGGTGATGCCAACCCAATAGCTTCGATACATGATGTTGGTGCTGGCGGCATTTCAAATGCCGTACCTGAAATTGTTAACGACTGTGATCGTGGTGCTGATCTCAAGCTAGATAAAATTTTGCGTGACGATGATAGTTTATCGCCCATGCAATTATGGAGTAACGAGTCACAAGAACGTTATGTGTTGGCAGTTTCCAATGATGACCTAGCCGTATTTGAGCGGCTCTGTAAGCGAGAACGTTGTCCTTATTCCGTAATAGGCAAAGTGAACGAGAATCAGACGCTAAAACTTTATGATAGTGATAGCGACAATTTTGCAGTCAATATTCCAAATAATTTGCTGTTTGGTAATGCACCCAAAATGCAGCGAACAGGTGTCCGTAGCCAGGAAAAACCAAGGCCGTTCTCTATACCTGATGCAAGCATTGATGAGATGGTGGGCCGAGTGTTACGTCTGCCAGCTGTCGCTGATAAAACATTTTTAATTACTATTGGTGATCGCAGTGTTGGTGGTTTGGTTGCGCGCGACCAAATGGTTGGCCCCTGGCAAGTGCCTGTCGCCGATTGTGCTGTCAGTGTAGCGGGCTTTAATGATTATAAAGGTGAAGCGATGTCGATGGGTGAGCGTTCACCTATCGCCGCGATTGACGGGCCGGCATCGGGCCGTATGGCGCTGGCCGAATCAATAACCAATATTATCGCAGCTCCTATCAATAAATTGAGTGATATTAAAATGTCAGCCAATTGGATGGCTGCCTGTGGGGACTCAGCCGAGGATGCGGCCTTATTTGATACAGTAAAAACCATCGGCATGGATATTTGCCCGGCTCTAGGTATTGCTATCCCCGTTGGAAAAGATTCGTTGTCAATGAAGACGGTATGGCAACATAACGATAAAGAGCGCGTAATGAGCTCGCCTTTATCTTTAATAGTCACTGCCTTCGCTACGGTGAGTGATTGCCGTAAAGTGCTTACGCCCGAATTAAAGCGCGACCAGGGTGAAACCTGTTTAGTATTGATTGATCTAGGCCGTGGTAAACACCGCCTGGGCGGCTCTGCTTTGGCTCAGGTTTATGGTGAGGTAGGTAATGATGCGCCAGACCTTGATAATGTTAATGACCTTAAGGCGCTATTTTGCGCTATCCAGTCGCTGAGCGCGCAAAATGCCTTGTTGGCGTATCATGATCGTTCTGACGGTGGTTTGTTGGCGACGTTAGTGGAAATGATGTTTGCTGGTCATTTAGGGGTCGATATAGAGTTAGAGCCTTTGGGTGACGATGCAGTCAGTGCGCTTTTTGCTGAAGAGCTGGGCGCGGTAATTCAACTTCGTAAAACCGATCTTGATACTGTTCTGGCGACACTGGATCAATGTGGTCTGGCGACCTGTAGTCACATGATTGGTAGTGTTAGCCATAGTGACCGTTGCGTCATTCGTTTGTCTGATAAAGTGGTGCTGGACACGCCTCGAATTGAGTTGCAAAGGACATGGTCGGAGACCTCATGGTTGATGCAGAAGTTGCGCGACAATCCGCATTGTGCACAAGCAGCCTACGATAATATTCTTGATGTTGCGCAGCCTGGGTTGAGTGCCTCACTGAGTTTTGATGTCAACGATGATATTGGCGCACCGTATATAAGCAGCACACGACCATGTATTGCAGTGTTGCGCGAGCAGGGCATTAACGGACACATTGAAATGGCGGCGGCTTTTGATCGCGCTGGTTTTAGCGCAGTTGATGTGCACATGAGCGACATTATCGAGGGCCGTATAACGCTGGATGACTTTAAAGGGCTTGCCGCCTGTGGCGGGTTTTCCTATGGCGACGTCTTAGGTGCCGGTCGCGGTTGGGCCAGCTCGATACTCTACAATGCGCGCGCGCGCGAGGTGTTCGAATCATTTTTCCATCGTCAAGACAGCTTCGCACTTGGTGTCTGTAACGGCTGTCAGATGATGTCGCATCTATCGCAACTTATTCCTGGCACGCAACATTGGCCGAGTTTTGAGCGCAATGAGTCTGAGCAGTTTGAAGCACGTTTAGTCATGGTTGAAGTCATGGAATCACCGTCGATTTTGTTTGACAGTATGGTGGGTTCAAAAATACCGGTAGTCGTGTCGCATGGTGAGGGTCGCGTAGCGTGGACTGAAATTGATGATGCGGAACAGACACTCAAACAACAGTTGGCGTCACTGCGCTATATTGATAATTATGGTGAACCAACGGTTGCTTATCCCGCCAATCCTAACGGTTCGCCATTGGGTATTACCGGCCTGACGACGGCTGATGGTCGTTTTAGTATTATGATGCCGCACCCCGAGCGCGTCTTTCGTACGAGCCAATTTTCATGGCATCCGGCTGAGTGGGGTGAAGATAGCCCGTGGCTTCGTATGTTCCGCAATGCTCGCCGATGGCTGGATTAAACTAATTGTTGAAACATAAATGAGCCTTAACGACGAAATCGCGCGGCGACGCACCTTCGCAATTATTTCGCACCCTGATTTATAGGTTCAAGACAACCTGAGTCATGAAAAGACATTAACTTTATTAAAAACAAAAAGTTACAACATGTCTTTGGTTGTCATATTGACCCCTCAAGCCTTTCTTTGTCATGCTAAGTCACACCAAAAACATAAATGTTTATTAATGAGAGCCATATAAGTGCCTTGTATTTAAGGTATTAGCTCTCTGGTTTATATATTTTTGTCTATTGGTACTATCAGTACCTAAAAACAATAAGATATAAACGTTTTTATTGAATGGGTTTAAAAAATAGTGTAAATTGGTACTGTGAATACCGTAAGAGAGACAAAATTAAACACACTGCTTAGCACTCAGCCTTCTGACATAGTGCTTTCTTCTGCATGGTTGGTAGAGCAGGGCTATAGCCTTGATTTGCAAAAACGGTACAAAAAGAGCCAGTGGTTTGACTCTATAGGCACGGGTGCACTAATACGCCACGGCGATCAGGTTGATTATCTGGGCGGTATCTATGCTTTGCAATCCCAGCTAGGACTTTTTGTACATCCAGCAGGTAAAACCGCTCTGTCGATGCAAGGGAAAGCGCATTATTTGGAGTTGTCGGCTAAGAGGGTGCAATTATTTGGAGGCAAACAAGACAACTTGCCTCTTTGGTTTAAAAAGCGGGACTGGGGGTTAAATATAGAGTGTAAGTTTTCGTCTTTTTTGCCGCCTGATCTTGGCTTGATAGAAACCGAACACAAGAGCTTTACGGTTAAGGTTTCCAGTCCTGCAAGAGCAGTTATGGAATGTTTGTACCTAACGCCAAAAGCTCAACCACTTTTGGAAGTGTTTGAGCTAATGGAAAGCTTGAATAATTTACGTCCAGCAACAGTGCAAAAATTATTAGAAGCGTGTACTTCGGTAAAAGTGAAAAGACTATTTTTGTACTTGGCTGATAAAGCAGGGCATGAATGGTTTAACTTTATCGATTTGGATAAAGTTGATTTAGGCTCAGGTAAACGCAGTCTTGTAAGTCAGGGAACTTACGTTGCAAAATATCAGATAACCGTTCCCAAAGAATTGGAAGCAATGATATGAATGAAGCCTATAAAAAACAGGTTAGGCTTGTGTTAGATGTATTGCCAGAAGTTGCAAAAGAGACATGTTTTGCCATGCACGGCGGTACAGCAATTAATCTTTTTGTGCGCAATATGCCAAGACTATCAGTCGATATAGACTTAACCTATGTTGAAATTGCACAGCGGAAAGAAACGCTTGATACAATTAATGCAGCGCTAGGGCGCATTAAGGAAAATATTGAAAAGCTTAGCCCATCGATACGAATTGAGCATAAAGAGAATATTTGTAAGCTTCAACTTAATGAGCATGGAATAACCATAAAAATAGAAGTAAATATGGTGGGGCGTGGTTTGCTGGGAGAAGCAATTAAGACTCAGCTTTGTGAAACAGCACAGGAGCAGTTTGACGTGTTTTGCTCGATGCCCATTGTGCCAATGGGACAGCTTTATGGAGGTAAAATATGTGCAGCCTTAGATAGGCAACACCCAAGAGATTTGTTTGATGTAAAGCTCATGTTCGAAAATGAAGGATTCACGGATGAGATCAAGCGCGGATTTTTGCTTGGACTGGTCAGCTCTAATCGACCAACCCATGAAATACTTAATCCACAATTTCTTGATCAACGCACGGCCTTTGAAAACCAGTTTGAAGGCATGAGCGCGATAGCGTTTAGTTATGATGATTATGAGGCAACGAGGCTTCAGCTCATGGAAGAAGTAAAGTCTAGTTTAGATGAAAGTGACAGGGCATTTTTGTTAAGCCTTAATCGCTTAGCACCTGACTGGTCGATATATGATTATCAGGATTTTCCATCGGTTAAATGGAAGCTCATGAATTTGGATAAATTTAAAAGGGACAATCCAGATGTTTATCAGCAGCAATTAACCGAGCTGGAAGATATTTTGGAATAGTATGTATAGGGCATTTATTATTCGATAGAATAGCGTGCCTTTTATTCCGCTCTAAACTGGCGGTATTGTCGGGGCATAAAGTTACCGTTCAGGTAAATCGCGCGAATTTTCCGCATGAGCAGAAAATTCGTATTTTAAAATGGGTGTATATTTAGGTGTAAATTAAGGTTTAACGGGTATGAGTGACAGCAATTTTATCAATGAAATCAACAAGAGACGCACCTTCGCAATTATTTCGCACCCTGATGCCGGTAAAACAACGCTAACAGAAAAATTATTGTTGTTTGGTGGAGCTATTCAGCTCGCCGGTACGGTTAAGGCGCGTAAGGCGGCACGTCATGCAACGTCCGACTGGATGGCGCTGGAAAAAGAGCGCGGTATCTCGGTGACCTCGTCGGTGATGCAGTTTTATTACAATGATGCCGTCATCAATTTGCTTGACACGCCGGGTCATGCCGATTTTTCGGAAGACACCTATCGTACTTTGACGGCCGTTGATTCTGCCTTGATGGTGATTGACGTTGCCAAAGGCGTCGAAGAGCGCACCATTAAACTAATGGATGTCTGTCGCTTACGTGATACACCAATATTAACCTTTATAAACAAGCTTGATCGTGAAGGTAAAGAGCCTATCGATTTGCTTGATGAAATCGAAGATGTACTTAAAATTCAATGCGCGCCCGTCACCTGGCCGTTGGGCATGGGGCAGCGTTTTAAAGGCATTTATCATCTCTATGACGATATCGTTACTATTTATAAGCCTAACCCYGGYACCAAGCTTGAAAAAGCTATCATCATTCAGGGYATAGACAATCCAGAGCTAGACAAGTTGTTTCCCGATGACGTGGACGGGATGCGTGAAGAGATCGAGCTKGTSCGCGGTGCCAGTCATGCCCTTGATTTAGATGCCTATCTGCAAGGTAAGCTTAGCCCGGTTTTCTTTGGTTCTGCMTTGAGTACCTTTGGTATCAAAGAATTGCTGGATGCGTTTGTRAAATATGCGCCGCCGCCGCAGCCACGTGCTACAGAGTCACGTGATGTTGCGCCTGAGGAGAAAAAATTCTCCGGTTTCGTTTTYAAGATCCAGGCAAATATGGATCCTGCGCATCGTGATCGTGTGGCCTTTATGCGGGTTTGTTCGGGCCATTTTCAAAAGGGTAAAAAGGTCTATAACGCTCGATTAGGYCGTGAAATACAAATATCCAATGTGCTGACTTTTATGGCCGGTGACCGGTCCCAGGGTGAAGAGGCATATCCAGGTGATATTGTCGGTTTACCTAATCATGGCACGATACAGATTGGCGATACCTTTAGTGAGGGCGAAATACTYAAATACACAGGTATTCCCAATTTYGCACCAGAGYTGTTTCGGCGTGCGCGATTGCGYGACCCTTTGCGCATGAAGGCTTTGCTTAAAGGCTTGCAGCAGCTAGCAGAAGAGGGTGCCAGTCAGTTGTTTCGTCCGTTCGCAAACAATGACTTGATTCTCGGGGCAGTGGGTATTTTGCAATTTGAGGTCGTCGCCTATCGGCTTAAGAATGAATACAATGTCGAATGCACCTTTGAGCCGGTGAACGTTGCAACAGCGCGTTGGGTGCATTGTGACGATGCAAAAAAGCTGGAAGAATTCAAGCGTCGRGCCAATGATTATCTGGCGCTCGATGGTGCGGAGCAGTTGACGTATATTGCGCCGACCATGGTTAATCTCAATCTGGCGATTGAACGTTATCCAGATATAGATTTTCGCCATACTCGAGAAGTTTAGCTAGGTTCTGTTGACATTTCAACGTAACCATATCAAAGCTGCGGCAAATCGAACAAAATGCATGTAATTCTTTGGCCATTTTTCAAATCGCGAGAAAACTCTCCGGAACTGCTTGAGTTTACCGATAAAACATTCCACTAAGCAGCGCTCTTTGTAGATATGTTTGTCATATTCTCGCGGTTCTTTACGATTTGCTTTTGGCGGAATAACAGGAATGATCTCTTGATGTTTTAGCTGCTCGATGAGCTTGTCAGCGTCATAAGCCTTATCCATCAACGCATACGTGGCCTTGATACCATCAATTAGAACATAGGATTGAGTAATATCTGCGGCCTGTCCCCCGGTTAAAATAAAGTCCAGTGGATATCCCAGAGCATCAACCATGACATGAATTTTCGTGGTAAAACCACCTTTTGAGCGCCCTGGAGCTTGGTCATGAGCCGCTTCCAAGTGGTCTTGAGGTGCACCAGCGGCGCAAGCATGTGCGCGAACAATCGTGCCATCTATCATAATACTTTCCATATCAGGGTCACTGGCAAACCAAGCATGCATTTTAACCCAGACACCTTTATCTCCCCATCTCACAAAACGCTTATAGACGCTATTCCACTGACCTCGATTGCTCGGCAAAAGTCGCCACTGAGCGCCACTACGAAGTATCCAGAGAACGGCGTCTACAAATTGACGACAACTTTCTTCTGTCCCTATATAAACGGCCTTTTCTCCTGTCAAAAAATCAAGAATCTTATGCCAATTGTCATCTGAAAGATTTGCGTTGCTCACTCATTAATCCCGTGAAAAAAAAGATATGTGATGTTACTCAGCAAATGTCAACAGAGCCTAGGAGAGAAGACATTGTAAATATTTTTGATCCAGTCGAAATAAATAATACTGATACCATTGAAAATCAAAAAGATTTCTATGACCACTGGTTAAGCTCATTGGGCCCAACTCCTAAAGAAATTGAAGAAGCTAGCAATCATCCAAATGGATGGGTTTATAGGATTGATGGAAATTTCTCTGATGATCAGAAAATTTCACCTACTGTAATAATTGGAGTTTGGGAGGTGGATTCTAATGGAAATCTTACGAATAAATTTGATGTCAATAGGAAATACAAACCTTTGTAATCAGCATAACTCCTAATATGGTTGCATAAGCTGTGGACATCAGGGATAATTCACTGAGAATCAAGCCTAAATTTGTGCCTAGAAACAGTCACCCCCCCCCCGTTCATACACTTTACTAATGGTTAGTTTGGTTAGTTTAAACATTTTTTTGTTAATGGTATGTGCTTGTTATCGCAATAGGATGCAAATAAAGACCGCTTTTTGATATTAACAATCCCTACAAGGACACATTATGAATGAATTAACTCCCCAGCTTTTTTCGGTATCTATTCTTCTCTCAGTCATATGCATTTCCAATCCCACTTATGCAGTAGACGATTGTGAACTCAATGGTAAACCAATTGATACGGGTAACGGTAAAACAACCGAAGGTAAGAGTGGTCTAATTCGTTGTATAGATCGCGATTCTGGTGAATTACGTCGAGAAGAAGAGCTGCTTAACGGAAGCTTTGAGGGCGTTGTTCGTTATTTTCGCGCGGGCAAGTTGCAAAGCGAATTCAGTCAAACTAAGATTGGTAATAAACACGGATTATATCGAGAATTTGAATCAGGCCAGCTTGTAAAAGAACAGATGTACAACAATGGTTCTACTGAAGGATTAAGTCGTTATTGGTCCCTTGACGGAAAACTTAAGCGCGTAACTTTTTCAGGAAAAGAAAGGCGCGGCGAAGTAGTAGCTTATGCAGAATGGGCGGACAATGGGTTACTCTACGAATTACAGTGTGGGCCTAAGCCTGTCCTCAAGCCAGAATTTGATGATGAAAAATATTGTGGACATTCTGGCAAACCGGGAACAGTTGAACTCTTTTCCTATAAAGGTATGTTATCAACTCGGTCTGTATATGAAGTAGGTAAATTAATACAGCGCACGAGGTTCTGGGATGACGGAAAAACCGTCTCACGGGAGCATGAAATTACAACCAAAAATAAAATCGAACGAGAATTTTCTAATACGGGAGTTAAGCTCACTGAAAAAGAATGGGTACATAATAATGATGGTGTTTACTATCGTAAAAGCGAACTAATTTATTATATTACAGGCATCTTGCAGACTGAGCGGCGCTGGATCATCATTGACAGTTATGAATCGCCTGTATCAGTGGCAAGTTTTTATATGAATGGTCAGTCTCAATCCCGTGAGGAATACACTAAAAAGGATTCAATATTCTTTATTAGCTCAAAACGGTACCAGGACAACGGCAAACTTTCATTTGAAGGCCACTACCTTCAAGAGGATGGGCAGCCTCAGCGTCCTGACGGAGTTCATAGCTCTTATAATGAGCAAGGAGTGTTGGTCAATAAAAAATATTATGATGAGCAAGGTCAGATCACCCGCGAGCAGAGTATGTCTGCTGATGGCAGTATAATAAGCGATAAAGAAGTCTTCGCAGATGGCTCTTCTCGTGCCTATTCTAAATGACTTAGTGATAAGTGATAGCGTATATATGTAACGGAAGTTGTTACATCAGCCCTGTTTGTAGCCTTGCTGCTTCGCTCATCATGCTTTGGTCCCACGGTGGATCAAATACCAGTTCGCACACGACTTCAGTGACATTGGCGACCGACATGACCTTGGTATGCGCGTCGTCTACTAATATGGGCCCCATACCGCAGCCCGGTGCAGTTAATGTCATTTTTATATCTACCCGATTACCACCGTCTTCTAATTCGGTCGCGCTGCACTCGTAAATTAAACCAAGCTCGACAATGTTGATGGGGATTTCCGGATCATAGCAAGTACGCAGCTGTTCCCATACCTGTTTAATATCAACCGGGCCATTGACCTCGGTGACATCTTTTTTGATAAGCGTATGTTCCAGGCCCAGTGCATCGGCATCTTCGCCAGCGATACGTGCCAGATTACCGGCGACGTTGACCGTAAAGCTGCCGCCCAGGGCTTGTGTGACGACAAYCTGTGTGCCCGATGGGATAGTGATRTCTGTTCCTACTGGGATCAGTGTCGCCTTACAGTCGCGTTTGAGAGGGATCAATGTTGTAAACCTGCTAATTATTGAAATAGGTTATCGTAGAAGTGTTAACGAAGAGTTAAGCGCTGCAATAAATTGCGTGATGTCCTCTTCGTTATTATAAAAGGCCAACGATGCGCGTGCACTGGCATTGATATGGAAAAACTCCATTACTGGCATAGCGCAATGGTGACCGGCACGTATCGCAACACCTTGTTGATCAAGCAGCTCACCGATATCCGCCGCATGAGCGCCATCGACGAGAAAAGAGAGGATACTGGTTTTGTTTTCGGCCTGGCCAATGATGCGTAGCCCTTCGATGTCTTGAGCCTTGTCAGTTAAGGTATCGAGTAAATGGTGTTCATAGGCAGCGATGTTGTCCAAGCCAATGTTAGTCAAGTAATCGACAGCCGCACCCAGCCCGATGACGCCAGCGATATTCGGTGTGCCTGCTTCAAATTTATAGGGTAGCTCGTTATAGGTGGTGCCCGAAAAAGACACTACGGAAATCATATCGCCACCACCTTGATATGGTGGCATAGCCTCGAGTAACTCTTGTTTACCGTAGAGTACGCCGATACCCGTTGGGCCGAACATTTTATGGCCGGAGAAGGCATAGAAGTCGACATCCAGGGCCTGAACATCAACCGAGGTATGGGCGATCGCTTGTGCACCATCAACCAGCACCGGGACATCGTGTTGGTGTGCGATCGTAATCATTGCTTCAATCGGGTTGATGGTGCCTAACGCATTGGATACATGAACAATAGCAAGTAGTTTTGTGCGGGCATTAATCAACTGTTTGAATTCATCAAACAACAATTCACCATGTTTGTTCATCGGAATAACTTTAAGTGTTGCGCCAGTACGCTGACACAGCATTTGCCAGGGCACGATATTGGAATGGTGCTCCATGGTCGAGATCAGTATTTCGTCGCCTTGACCTATGCGGCTTTGACCATAACTGCTGGCAACAAGGTTGATGGCTTCGGTGGTACCACCGGTAAAGATGATTTCTTTTTCGCTGTTAGCATTAATAAAGTCTTTGATCTTGTGGCGTGCCGCTTCATAAGCGTCAGTAGCTCGCGCACTTAGCGTATGCACGCCGCGATGGACATTGGCGTTATCACGTTCGTAATAGTCACGTACTGTGTCAATAACAATCTGCGGCTTTTGCGTGGTCGCACCGTTGTCGAGATAGGCCAAGGGTTTACCGTTGACCTCCTGTTGCAATATCGGGAAGTCCTGGCGAAAGCGCGTAATATTGACCAGTGTTTTGTTGGCAGCCAATGTCATTACACCATCTCTCTAATGAACTCGCTGTCAGGCAGGCGGCCGATAATCAGCGATGCGATTTGTTCGTGTAGTGAATCCAGAGTAATGCGGTCGACGACATCATTGATGAAAGCGTAGATCAATAAATGTTCGGCTTGCTCACGTGAAATACCCCGTGATTGTAAATAAAAGAGTGAATGTTCATCAAGCTGGCCGATGGTCGCGCCGTGAGAGCATTTGACGTCGTCAGCATAGATCTCAAGTTCAGGTTTGGTGTTGATGTCAGCAAGCTTTGATAACAGCAAATTACGGTTAGTTAAATAGGCTTCTGTTTTTTGTGCGTCCTTGTTGACCAGGATGCGGCCATTGAATATAGCACGACTTTGATCATCCATGACTCCCTTGAATAGCTGGTCACTGCGGCAATGCGGGACAGCATGCTGCATCTCAATATGATGATCACTCACTTGTTTGTCTTTGGTGAGATAAAGCCCGTTTAGTTGGCAGTCGGCACCTTGTCCAGCCAACACGATTTTCATATTGATGCGCGCAATCGCGCTACCCAGTGCAATTGAGTGCGCGCTAAAGCGACTGCTTCTTGCTTGTTCAACGGTCATTTCAGCAAAATGGTAGGCCTGCTTTGATTCGCGTTGGCAGCGGTAGTGATTGAGTTGGCTGTTCTCGGCTGCGTTAATAGTAGTACGTGATAGTGTTAAATTATTTGCTTTGTCATTGCCGATATAGGTTTCAATAACAGTGCCTTGGCTGTTTTTGCCAGCGGAAATCCAGTTGTTAACAGGTGTAATAGCGTTATTCGTGGTAGTGGAAACGAATAGCAAGTGTAGCGGCCGCTCAATAACACCATTGTCAGCAATAGTGACTACTGCGCCATCACGTATTAGTGTTTGGTTTAAGGCATCAAAAGCGTCGTTAGCTTTGTTCTGATCTATCTGTGCTAATAATTCTTTTGCTTGTTCCGGCGCGGTTACGAGTAACTCAGCCAGGCTTTTAACTGCTATATTTTGATCGCTCGGTAAACTCGAAAGGCCTGCGTGAAATATGCCGTTAACAAAAACGACTTCATCACAACCATCAAGACGCCACTGTGTGATCTGATTGCTATCAACCACAGCGCTTTGTGATAACGCAGGGGTGATTTGTGCAATGGCATGTGTGGCAAGGTACTTCCACGTTTCCGTTTTACGCGTTGGAAAGCCAAGCTCAACAAATTGGTTTAATGCTTTGGCACGGCGCTGAGCCAGCCAATCCAGCTTATTACCTGGTAGCGTCGTTAGCGCAGTCGCTAGTTCCGGCTGCCAATCACCTGTCTGCCTTAACGCCGTGCTCACGCTGCACCTGCTTCCATATCTTTAACTTTCTCGGCATCGAGCCAGGCATAACCTTCGCGTTCTAATTCGTGGGCAAGCGTCTTGTCGCCGGAACGCTGAATCTGGCCATCGGCCAAGACGTGAACAAAATCAGGTTGAATGTAATCGAGCAGGCGTTGGTAGTGGGTGATTAAAATAAAGGCGCGATTTTTGTTGCGCAGTGTATTGATCCCATTGGCGACGATTTTCAGTGCGTCGATATCAAGCCCGGAATCAGTTTCGTCTAACAGTGCAAGGCTAGGTTCAAGCACTGCCATTTGGAAAATTTCGTTACGTTTCTTTTCGCCGCCGGAGAACCCCTGGTTTACTGAGCGGCTTAAAAAGCTTTCGTCCAATTCTACTAGTTTGGCTTTCTCACGAACCAGTTTTAGAAACTCAACGGCGCTAATTTCATCTAAACCGTGGTGTTTGCGAATGGCATTGAGCCCGGCACGCAACAAATAAACGTTATTGACACCCGGGATTTCAACTGGGTATTGAAAAGCCAGAAAAACACCGGCCCATGCACGCTCTTCTGGAGCAAGCTCTAATAAGTTCTGGCCTTTATAGGTGACGCTACCGCTATCGATGGTATAGCCGCTGCGCCCGGCCAATATGTGCGACAAGGTGCTTTTGCCTGAGCCGTTAGGGCCCATGATAGCGTGCACTTCACCGGCTTTGACTTCAAGGTTGATACCCTTAAGGATAGGTTTGTCGCCAACGCTGACGTGTAGGTCTTTTATGCTTAACATAGTGTTTCCAATAATTTAAAAATGTTATCCAACGGCGCCTTCAAGGCTGACGCTGAGCAGTTTGCCTGCTTCAACGGCAAACTCCATCGGTAATTCTTTGAAGACAGATTTACAAAAGCCATTAACAATCATGCTGACGGCATCTTCTTCGGAGATACCGCGTTGTTGGCAGTAAAACAATTGGTCTTCGCTGATCTTGGATGTCGTCGCTTCGTGTTCGACCTGGGCGCTGGGGTTGCCGACCTCCATATAAGGGAAAGTGTGGGCAGCGCAGGTGTCACCAATCAACAGCGAATCACACTGCGTATAGTTGCGCGCGCCTTCGGCGGTTTTGGCGATGCGTACAAGCCCACGGTAGGAGTTTTCACCATGACCGGCAGAGATGCCCTTGGCAATAATGGTGCTGCGGGTATTTTTGCCGAGATGAATCATCTTGGTGCCGGTATCGGCTTGCTGGTAATTATTGGTTAGGGCAACAGAATAAAACTCACCGACGGAATTTTCACCGCGTAGCACGCAGCTGGGATATTTCCAGGTGATGGCAGAGCCAGTCTCAACCTGGGTCCAGGAAATCTTGGAATTGATACCGGCGCACAGGGCGCGCTTGGTGACGAAATTATAGATGCCACCTTTGCCGTTTTCATCACCGGGGTACCAGTTCTGCACGGTGGAATATTTGATCGTGGCATTATCCAGTATCACTAGCTCAACGACTGCGGCGTGTAACTGGTTTTCATCGCGCATAGGCGCGGTGCAGCCTTCAAGATAGCTTACGTGCGAGCCTTCTTCGGCGATGATGAGTGTGCGTTCAAATTGGCCGGTCTTGGCTTCGTTAATGCGGAAATAGGTCGACAACTCCATCGGGCAACGTACGCCCTTAGGAATATAAACAAAGGAGCCATCACTGAATACGGCCGAATTTAATGTCGAGAAAAAATTGTCGCCAGTGGGCACGACAGAACCTAAATATTTTTTCACCAACTCGGGATGACTGTGCACAGCCTCGGAGAGGGGGCAAAAGATAACGCCGGCTTCAGCCAGCTTTGATTTGAACGTGGTAACGACGGAGACGCTGTCAAACACGGCGTCGACGGCAACCCCCGCCAACATCATTTGTTCGGCCAGGGGGATACCGAGCTTGTTGTAGGTCTCTATCAGCTTGGGGTCGACTTCATCAAGACTTTTGGGGCCGTCTTCGGGTGACTTCGGTGCCGAGTAATAGATGATGTCCTGGTAATCAATGGGATCAAAGCGGACATGGGCCCATGTTGGTTCGCTCATTGTTAGCCAGCGACGGTAGGCAGCAAGACGCCATTCGAGCATAAACTCGGGCTCGCCTTTCTTTTTGGATATGACACGTATTACGTCTTCATTGAGGCCGGCGCCAATGGTGTCGCTCTCAATGTCGGTGACAAAGCCGTGTTTATACTTGGTATCGACAAACGCTTGTACGTCATCGCTGGTAGTGGCCATATCGCTTTACCTGGCTAAACGGGTTGAATACACAGAAATCTATCGAAACCTGCGTAGATTTCAAGGGGGATGTACACTCGGAAACTTATCAAGTGCTAATTCTTGACTAATTTAGTCAAGTATAGAATACAATTTCTGATCAAAACGGTCAACAATTCATGGTTTATAGTAAATGGCTGAATTTTCTAATGAATTCAGGATGACCGCAAGCGGTATAATGCTATTTCGCCAAAAAAATTAGGTAGCCAGCGCATTGCAATGGTGCTGCGATGGACATGATTGACAACAGTACGCTGAGCGATGGTGATGGATTTTTCTGCACACAAGGCTTCAAAGTCGTTAAGTGTGCATAGGCGGATGTTGGGTGTGTTATACCAGGCGTGAGGCAAGGCATCTGATAATGGCATACGACCTTGTAGTGCGATGTTCATGCGGCTGCGCCAGTGGCCAAAGTTGGGGAAGGTAACAATGACCTCGCGGCCGACACGGAGCATTTCATCAAGTAGCTGATCGGGGTAACTCACGGCCTGTAAGGTCTGGGTCATTATCACGTGGTCAAAGGCATTGTTATTGAAATCGGCCAGGCCTTCGTCGAGGTTGATTTGCAGAACGTTAAGGTCTTTGTTTAAACACTTGCTGATGTTTTCATCCTGAATTTCGAGACCGTAGCCACTGACATGTTGATGTTCGATGAGGTGAGCCAGTAGCGTACCGTCACCGCAACCCAGGTCAAGCACTCGGCTGTTGGGGCTAATCCAGTGATTGATGATCTCAAGATCAGGCCGTAGCATCATGATTTCCTGATATCTTCAATTGACTCATATTGGCGCGAAACACATCCATGTAGTGCGGAATATCCATGAGAAAGGCATCGTGGCCCTGGTTGGCTGTGATTTCGGCATAACTGACGTCACGATTGTTGTCGAGTAGTGCTTTGACGATTTCGCGTGAGCGTGCCGGCGAAAAACGCCAGTCGCTGGTAAATGAAATGATATGGAAGCGTGCCTTGGTCATGGATAGGGCCGCTGACAAATTATTGTTGTACTCTTGTGCCGGGTCGAAGTAGTCCAACGCACGCGTCATCAATAAGTAGGTATTGGCATCAAACTGACCAACAAACTTTTCTCCTTGATAGCGTAAGTAACTTTCAACCTCAAACTCTACGTCGTAGCTAAACTGGTAATTTTTTTCTTTTAAAACACGGCCGAACTTGGCCAACATTGCATCGTTGGAAAGATAGGTGATGTGGCCGAGCATACGTGCCAGCATCAGGCCGCGTGCTGGCTCAGTGTTATGGCTGTAATAATCACCTTCGTGAAAATCAGGGTCGGTAATAATTGCGCGCCTGGCCACTTCGTTGAAAGCAATATTTTGCGCTGACAAATGTGGTGCCGCGGCGATAATGAAGCAATGTTTGAGTCGCTCGGGGTAATCTATAGACCATTGCATTGCCTGCATGCCGCCAAGACTGCCACCGATTACAGCCTGCCAGCAGCCGATGCCGAGTTGGTCGGCTAGCTGAACCTGGGTCTTAACCCAGTCTTTGACTGTAACGAAGGGGAAGTCAGGGCCGTAAGGTTTGTTAGTCTTCGGGTTGTTTGATACGGGTCCTGTAGACCCCTTGCAACCACCGATATTATTGCTACAGACAACAAAAAATTTATTGGTGTCGATAGGCTTGCCAGGTCCGATGCAGGTTTCCCACCAGCCAGGTTTCTTATCTTCTGCGCAGTGGTAGCCTGCGGCATGATGGTCGCTGGATAAGGCGTGACAGATCAATATCGCATTATCACGATTTGTGTTGAGCATGCCGTAGGTTTCATAGATCAGCTCGTAGCTTGGCAGTGTTTTGCCGCATTCGAGTGGCAATGGTTGATCAAAGTGAGCAATGCTGGGTTTAACAAGACCAACGGAGTCAGCAGGAAAGGTATTAGGCATTAAGATGTTAGGCTCAGAACGGATTGTACCCCAAGGGCACGTTACACTGAGCCAAGTCTAGCCGCGTCGCTAGCACCGTGCAAGCGGTGTGAGACCCTATGCTAGGGTTCGGCCTGGGCCAAACGCTCTTTTAGCGTGTTGAGTTCTGTCAGCATTTGTTCTGTAGCGCTTTGCTTGGCTTCCAGTATGCTTAATTTGTCACGCATTGATGCACGCGAGCCGCTGACCTTGGAGAATATCTCGATATGGTGCTCCATATTTTGGCGCATTTCATCGACATGCATGGTTATTGGCCGCAGTGATTCCTGCACCCATTTTTCGATCTCACCCTGGCATTCGGCAAATTGCCCGCGTACATGGCTGACCATGGAAATAAAGAATTTTTTGATGACCATACTTTGTTCGGTCATGGCGAGATCTGAGCTGTCGCGCCACTGTTTGGCTTGTAAATAAAGTTTATCGAGCCGGTTGCGATGCTTGACCATATTTAGCGGCTTTAGCTTAATATTTGTTAACCCATGGTCTTTTTTCATGCGAGTGTAGGTGGCTTCAAAGGCTTCTACCATTTTGTCGCTTTGCGCTGCACCGACTTGCATGGTGTCGCGTACGCTATCGAAAAAGATGCCGACCTGTTGGCGTAGCCCCATAGTGGTTAGTGCGCTGGACATGTCTTTACGTGTGCGTGCTACGGCATAATCAATGGCATCGAGATTGATGGTGTCGCGCACTAATTTTGCTTGCAGTATAAGTTTGGTTTTTCCTGTCTCGGCATAAGTGGCGCAGCGTTGATAGYTTTCTTTTGCGGTTTTWATYTTTTGTGCRAYTTGATRTGACAGCTCAGTGTTTTTATSGCTAAGCKCATGYAKTTGYTGYTGYTGCTGGCYYAAATAATCGAYTTGGGTGCGCTTGGCTGTYGCCACATCATCGAGGATRCTACCTGTGTCGTTGATTACGTTTTGCCAAACGATGCGCTGTTTATTTGGCAGTATCTCGTTAGCAAGATAATTTTCAAGCTCGGTAATRCGGCTAGCGGCAAGCAGGTTRCTGTCTTGCTTAACTTTGGCGAGTAAGGCTTTTTGTGCGGACACGGGCAATACACGTGATTCTTCGATGCCCAGCGCGTGTGCTGTGGCACGGCACTGGTTGGCAATTGTTTTATTGATTTCTTCCGGGGATTTCATTTCATCCCAAAGTGTATCAATCTTATTAAGGGCGGCAATYAAGCCATCGCTACCRTTYTTGCGGTAGCCAGCGATATGCTCGCGCCACATTTCAAGGTCGCTGCGCGTGACACCGGTATCCGCAGCGAGTACGAATAACACAGCTTCTGCTTTCGGCAGCATGCTGACAGTGAGTTCCGGTTCAGTGCCCAAGGCGTTAAGCCCCGGGGTGTCGAGAATGGCCAGGCCCTGTTTTAATAGAGGGTGTGGAAAACTAACGCGAGCATGGCGCCATACAGGAATTTCGACGGTATTGTTATTAATATTGTCGTCTTCTACAGGCAGGCCGAGTGCTTTGGCTTCATCTACAGAGACAGACTTTACCTTGACCAGTTCTTGTAAGGCCTCTGCCATTTGATCTGGCGCTTGTATGTCGAGTTCGATGATGTGCCAGTAGTCACGATTATGCGTGTATTCCTCAATACTGAGTTCTTCGCGGCGTGTTTCTATGGGAAGTAACTGGATGTAAGCACCAGGGATTTCGTGATCATAAAAAAGTTCAGTTGGGCACATAGTCGTGCGACCAACGTCTGACGGTAGCAGGCGTCGCTGAAAATCAGCAAAGAAAATTGCGTTGATGAGTTCGCTTTTGCCGCGCGAAAACTCCGCAGCAAAGGCAATAGTAAGCTTGTCTGATTTGATCGATTCGCAGTTTTCGTAAATGCGAAGATCAAGCTCAGCGTTACTGAGTTTGTGYTGATCGAGCCATTGACGGGTRTCRCTYAGCGYAGMCARTAATGCCTGGCGCCATTCGYYATAGGCRTGCATCTGTCGCGAGAAATGATTAACGCGACGATCATCATCGTCTAACTCTTGTGCGATAGCGACCATAATTTAGGGCGCAACTGCAATATTGTGGTGTGATATAGACATCTATTCCCCTAGTACCCATAAGCTCCTGTGATCAGGAATGTACACACTAATGATGTTGTGTGTTGTGCATCGGATCACAGTTTCTACACGGCCTTATGCCGTGTCGAGTCATTACAGAAAAACCAGCTGCGTATTGATGCGCAGCCAGCGATTAAAACGATGAGGCTGGGGTGTTTAGCGACCAATCGGAGATGATCTTGATTATTTGTAGCGTAACGATAGCGGCGATGGGAGATAGGTCTAATCCACCCAGTGGCGGAATGACTCTGCGAAACGGCCGTAAAACCGGCTCGGTAACCTGATGTAACAGGCTGACCATGGGGTTTTGGTTGCTCTGCCCAAGCCAGCTGAGAATAATAGTAATAAAAATCATGCCGATAAAGAGGTAGACGGCGAGAGTGATTAACTCAGAGATGGCTAAAAGTAAGACAACCGGCGTTAAAATATTTGCGCCTTTTAACAATCCGAGCAATGCTATTGCGAYGACCTTAAGTATGATCATCAGCGTAATAGAGGCGAAATCAATGCCRCGCCAGCCAGGAATGATYCGACGCAATGGTTTTAGCGGTGGATTGGTAACCTTGACCAATAACTGTGACAGTGGGTTATGAAAATCAGCGCGYGCCCATTGCAGAATAAAGCGCAGCATTACAGCAAGAATGTAAATGCTAAAAGCAGTGTTAATTAATAAATCTGCAATTTGTATCAGAGGGTTGCTGCCAGTCATGATTTACCCAGTAATTTTGTTAATTCAATAGCACGTTCACGTGCCGTATTTAGTGCCTCGTTCATGAGCTTATCGATGTTTCCGTCAAGAAGTTTATCTATTGCTTGTTCTGTGGTGCCGCCTGGCGAGGTAACCCGACGACGCAACTCGGCGCAATCAAGCTCACTTTCCAATGCCATTTTGGTGGCACCAAAACCAGTTTGTAAGGTGAGGAGCCGGGACACTTCAGGTGATAAGCCCATTTTTTCGCCAATAGTTTGCATTAGCTCCATGATTAAAAAGAAATAGGCCGGGCCGCTACCAGACAGCGCCGTTACCGCATCCATTTGTTGCTCATCTTCAAGCCATAAGGTTAGGCCAACGGCGCGCAAAATTGATTCGGCTTGTTGGCGCTGATCATCGCTGACCGTTTTGCTGGCAAAGAGGGCTGCAGCGCCGGAGCCAACCAGTGACGGCGTATTCGGCATGGTGCGAACGATGGCTTGCGAGCTGCCGAGCCATTTTTCTAAAGATTGTATTTGAATGCCGGCGGCAATAGAGATAAGCAGCGGCTTGGTTTTATGCAGTGCCGGCGCGAGTTGTTGGCAAACTGTAGCCATAATCTGAGGTTTCACAGCCAACACGACAATATCGGCTTTGGCGCAGGCGTCGATGTTGTCAGCGTAAGTATTAACGCCAAGTGCCGTAGCAAGCTGTTGGCGTTGTTCCGCATCAGGGTCTGTAGCACTGATGTTGGCGGCTGGGTAGTGATCATTAATCAGCCCGCCAATAAGGCTGCGCGACATATTACCTGCACCAATAAAACTGATGTGTAAGTCAGTGTTCATATTTGTGTTGTTAAGCCCTGTCCAGAGTTGGCTTTAGAGCATACCGGCATGCTCCTGCTTTGCCAATGTGGTTTTAACTGGCTTCCACTCACTTTAGCGCGGCCCAAACAGCGCGTTGCCGATACGCAGATGGGTGCTATGTTCGGCGATGGCGGCCTCAAAATCATTGGACATGCCCATKGAKAGCGTGTCGAGCAGGAGYCCCGCTGCCTGTAATTGCTCATAGAGCCGGCGTAACCGGGCAAAGGCCTGGCGCTGTTGGTCAAAAGTGTTTGCTCGCTGTGGCAATGCCATGAGTCCACGCAGCTGTAGCTTGGGTAGCTCTRCGATCTGTTGTGCTAAGGCCAGTGCCTCGTCCTCGCTTACCCCACCCTTGCTGTCTTCCTGGTTAACGTTGATCTGTAGGCAAATATTCAGTGGGGCCAGTTTGTCATCTCGTTGAGTATTAAGGCGCTGGGCAATTTTTAAGCGATCAACACTGTGCACCCAGGAGAAGTGATTAGCAATATCAGCTGTCTTATTGGATTGGATGTGACCGATATAGTGCCATTCGATGTTCAGCGCAGTGAGTTGGCTCTGTTTTTCCAGGGCTTCATTGAGATAGCTTTCAGCAAATTGCTGCTGGCCAAGCGAATAGAGTTGTTCAATAGCGCAGTGGTCATGACCCTTGCTGACAGCAAGCAGGCAAAGTTCATTTGGGTTGCGCTGATAACGTAGGCAGGCGGCCTCTATACCTTGTGTAATCTCAGTATAACGAGAGCGGATGTCATTAGAGCTTGTTTGCTTGGGCGCTTGCTTCATAATCTAATGATAGACTTATTTCTTTGGCCGTGAAATCAAGCTAATGCTGRTTCTGCCGCTAATYTATCCRAGATGAGATCYTKGCRCGAAGCATCTTTTCCGCTATGGCGGCGTTAAAAAKAGTCTCAAAGTGTTCATTTATTTTTGTAAACTGCACTTTTCTGACGATTTTTGCCTGCCCTAGCGGAAAATGTACGTCGTGCAGAGGTTTCAAGATAATTATTCGACTAGTTTAAACTGATTTATTCAGGAGTGTTCAGTGGATATCGCAGAGCTGCTTGCCTTTAGTGTAAAAAATTCCGCCTCTGACTTGCACATCTCAGCGGGGTTGCCGCCGATGATTCGTGTTGACGGTGATGTGCGCCGTATTAATGTGCCGGAACTCGATCACAAGACCGTGCAGACAATGATGTATGACATTATGAATGATCGCCAGCGCAAGGATTTTGAAGAGTTCCTTGAGACCGATTTTTCCTTCGAGATTCCCGGTCTCGCCCGTTTTCGTGTTAATGCCTTTAATCAGGCGCGCGGTATGGGTGGTGTGTTTCGTACCATTCCGTCAAATATTTTAACTTTGGAAGAATTAGGTTGCCCGGCTATTTTTAAACAGATCGCAAAAAATCCGCGTGGTTTGATTCTGGTTACGGGCCCGACCGGTTCAGGTAAGTCAACGACGCTAGCAGCAATGGTGGATTATCTGAACGGTGAGGAATTCGGTCATATCCTTACTATCGAAGACCCTATCGAATTTGTTCATCAAAGTAAAAAGTGTTTGGTTAACCAACGTGAAGTGCATCGCGACACGCATGGCTTTAGCGAGGCCCTGCGCTCTGCTTTGCGTGAAGATCCTGACATTATTTTGGTGGGTGAAATGCGTGACCAGGAAACAATTCGCCTGGCACTGACCGCAGCGGAAACGGGGCACTTGGTTTTTGGTACTTTGCATACCAGCTCTGCTGCCAAGACTATTGACCGTATTATTGACGTTTTTCCTGCAGCGGAAAAAGAAATGACGCGCTCGATGTTGTCAGAATCCTTGCGCGCGGTTATTTCACAAACCTTGTTAAAGCGCGTTGGCGGTGGTCGTATTGCTGCGCATGAAATCATGCTGGCCACACCAGCAATTCGTAACCTGATTCGCGAAAATAAAGTGCCACAAATGTATTCGGCGATTCAAACGGGGCAGTCGATGGGAATGCAGACTTTGGATCAATGCTTGCAAGAAATGGTACGCAAAGGCCTGGTGAATAAAGTCGAGGCGATTAGTCGCGCATCGAATAAGGACTTGTTTAACTAAATCCGCGCCTGGCGCAGGGAGATGATTGGCCAGTCACGGGCCTTGGCGTGATTGGTCAGCGTATCATCGGCGTCGACGGCGACAGGGTGGTCGACGATCTCTAATAATGGAATGTCGTTATGCGAGTCAGAATAAAAATAGCTGCCTTCGAGATCGTGTTCGTTTTTTTCTAACCACTCATTCAGACGAACTATCTTGCCTTCGCGAAAACACGGTGTGCCACTGTAGTTCCCCGTGAATTGCCCGTTGGCTTCTTCGGGTTCCGTTGCAATCAATGTGTTGACGCCAAATGCTTTAGCGATGGGGCCAGTTACAAAGCGATTGGTGGCAGTGATAATGAGTGGCGTATCACCGGCATCACAATGTTTTTTAATCAATTGCCTGGCCTTGTTGAGCATAATGGCAGCGATTTTTTCTGCCATGAATTGCGCGTGCCACTGGTTAAGCGTTGCCTGGGGATGTTGGGCTAATGGTGCAAGCTGAAAGGCGAGAAAGGCATCTATATCCAGAGTGCCATTTTTGTAATCTTCGTAAAAACGCAGATTTTCGTGCTCATGCGTGTCGCCGTCGACAACGCCAAGTTCTATTAAGAACTGTCCCCACAGGTAATCGCTGTCACCACCAAGCAGGGTATTGTCGAGATCGAATAGAGCGAGTGCCATAGTTGCTTTCGTGCTTGTTCAGGTAATATGCGCGGCTGTAAATACAGTAATATTGCAGGGAATATTTGCTGAGCCCCCTACGTCTGTGCCATTCTATCATGCAAGATTAAATTTTGATGTTTTACGATGATTGATAACGATGGTTTCCGCTATAACGTCGGGATAATACTTGCAAACGAGTCAGGGAAGCTGTTTTGGGGGCGCCGCATCGGTCAGGATGCATGGCAATTCCCTCAGGGTGGTATGCGTCGAGATGAGACGCATGAGCAAGCGATGTATCGCGAGCTTGATGAAGAAATTGGTTTGCAGCCCGAACATGTCGAAGTCCTTGGTGTAACCAAGGATTGGTTGCGCTATCGCCTGCCTCAGCGTTTAATTCGCCATGAAAGCAAACCGGTCTGCGTTGGGCAGCGCCAAATCTGGTATTTGCTGCGCTTAGTCGGTAGTGAGGACGATTTTCGGCTGGATTCCAGTAACAAACCGGAGTTCGACGGCTGGCGCTGGGTACATTACTGGTATCCCGTGACCCGAGTGGTGCCGTTCAAACGTAAAGTTTATAAAAAAGCGCTGAGTCAGTTGCAGCCGCACTTAAATGGCGAGCTTGATCTGTTGGTGGGCGAGCAAAATCCTTGAGTTCTGGCCGTGAATTCCTTGGATGTTCGACAGCAGTGATACCGCGATAGTTTATTCAGGCGGGTTAAGAGAGCATTTTGATCAACACCTTGGCATTGCGCTGATAATTGTAAAGTTCGCGACGCTTTTTCGGCAATGTCTCCATACGTGCTGGTCGAAAGCCATGCTCGCGAAACCAATGGCTGGTTCGCGTGGTCAGCAAAAATAGCTGTTCTACACCTTGCTCTCGGGCGATTTCCTCAATTTTCTTGAGTAATTGCTCACCATAGCCCATATCACGATAATCAGGATGCACAGCAACGCAGGCGAGCTCAGCCATTTGCTTGTTGGCTGAAGGGTAGATAGCGGCACAGGCAATGATGGCACCGTCGCGCTCGACGACGTGAAAGTGCCCGATTTCATTCTCGAGTTGATCGCGTGAGCGTCTTACCAGTATGCCTTCTGCTTCCAATGGCTCTATGAGAGCGACAATGCCGCTAATATCGCCGTCTTTGGCTACGCGCAGGCCTTCGTAGAAGTCGGCGCTAATAAGGCTGCCAATGCCGTCACGCGTGAAAAGTTCCAACAGCAACGCACCATCAACCTCATGGCTGATAATATGGCAGCGTTGAACGCCGTGCTTGCACGCTTTTATTGCAACCTCAAGCGTGTGTTTGCTCTCATCGGATAATTTGCGTTGGCTGGCGAGCAAGGATTCTGCATCGGCCAGATTTAGCTGAGGTATTGGCCGACGGCGGTCGTCAAGAATACCGCGCTCCGTGTTGAGTACAATCAGCTTTTCCGCACCAACTGCACTGGCACAGGCGGCAGCGACTTCATGTGCGGTCAGATTAAACACTTCGCCGCTTGATGAATAACCTAGCGCTGGCACCAGCACAATCGCGTTATTGTCTAATTGATTACGAATGGCTTGGTCATCAACGCGACGCACTTCACCGGTAAACAGGTAATCGACCCCATCACGTACACCGATGGGTTTTGCGGTGATGAAATTGCCAGAGGCAACACGAATAGCCATGCCAGCCATAGGCGACTCGGCCAGCCCCATTGAAAGTTGCGCCTCAATGTCGATACGAACGCTGCTGGCGGCGTCTTTGACGCATTGCATGGCACTGGCATCGGTAATGCGTTTGTCGCCGACATAGCGAATGGTGGCGTTTTGCTGGGCGAGTCGTCGTTCAACTTGCGGTCGACTGCCCGGCACCAACACCAGTTTGACACCCAAGCTATGTAATAGGGCGATGTCATGAATGAGATGGCTGACGCTATCAGCTTTGATTGCATCCCCGCTTACGGTAATGACAAAGGTCTTGCCGGAGAAGGCATGAATGTAGGGCGAAGCATGGCGTAGCCAGCGTACAAACTGTTGTGGAGGGTTAATTGACACAAATTTTTCTCTATGACATTGCGAAATTTTTGATTTTGCCTATAATTAGACGCGATAAACAAGCTTATTGATGCCGATTGGTCTATTTTAGTATATAAAAGCCAGTCTATGGCCAGTGTAATTTGAATAAGAGGGATAGTAATGAAACACCCACAAGCAACAGAAATCCTTTTCACCGGTTTGGTACTACTCGGTTGTATCTTAGCCACCGTATATTTGATGGCAACTCACGCTTAATCAGGCCGCTAACTGTCGGCAGTTTAATTATGCCGTGCATAAGTGTTTACTGATGTAACGTTATTTCTTTATCTAGCCAGCTATTAGGTAGCTATTGCCTGTAGTTGGCCAGGTATCTCTACATATATCTCTTCTGCGTTCTGCTCATCGCTGTCTTCGTCTTTTATCAGATGGTTTTCGAGGCCACCAAAATCCCATAAACTTTTATCCATTAGCTGGCTCGGCTGGATATTGCTGAGCGCGCCAAAAAGATTGCTTGGTACTTTCTCGTTTTCTGCGGCGAGTTCTGCAACCAGGCGTTTTACCCGCTGGCGTTTTAGATTTTCCTGCGAGCCGCAGAGATTGCATGGGATGATCGGGTATTGGCGAATCCCAGCATATTCGATAATGTCCGCCTCGCGGCAATATGCCAATGGCCGAATAACAATATTTCGTTTGTTGTCGGTTAACAATTTTGGCGGCATAGAGCGTATCTGGCCGTTGTAAAGCATCGACATTAACATACTGTGAATCATGTCGTCACGATGATGGCCTAATGCGATTTTGTTGAAGCCATTGTCTTCAGCAAAACGATAGATGTTGCCACGACGCAAGCGCGAGCACAGCGAACAATAGGTTTTTCCGGCAGGAATCTTATCTACCACAACTGAATAGGTGTCGCGTTTTTCAATTGTATTGGGAATGCGTTGTTCTTCCAGCCAGGCGCGCAGCCCTTCATCGTTCCAGCCGGGTTGCGACTGATCCAAGGTGTAAGAATGCAATGAAAAGCGGTTGTTCGAATTTTTGCGAATTTCATTTAACAGATAAAGCAGCGTAAACGAATCCTTACCACCTGATAGGCAGACCATGACACGATCACCTTTTTCGATCATGCGGTAATCGGCAATCGCTTTGGTAATGTGATGCAGTAGTTTTTTTTCGAGTTTTGCCATGGTTTTAAATCCGGGAAAGAAAATGCTAGCGACGGGTGTAACGGTGTTTTCCGCCAGCCGGGAAATAATCAGGGTGGCCGTGGGGCTGTAGTGTGACATCGATTTTTTGTTGCGCAAGGGGAACGTAGATCTTGAATTCGCTGTTGAGGCGTAATAGTTCGGCTACCACGGCCTTTGCRATGGTGTCGCTGTCGGCCTYGTTGGCTGAGGCCTGWGGCAGCAGTTCGACGGTAAGACAGAGTATTTTGTTGAGTTGTTYATCCTCTTTGGCTTCCAGCACAAACTTGCCRCTGAGCCATTCGCWGATGGGARYTTGTTCAAGCGCGACGCTGATRTTTTCAGGGTAGATGTTGGCGCCATAATATGAAACAGTGAAATCAGCGCGCCCGAACAGATAAACAAACGGCAGTCGTCGTGYCTTGCTGCTGTCGATACTGGCACCATGATGTTCGACAATCTGCAGCATTTTGTCATAGCTAAAAATGCCGCCCTTGTCAGCGATATGGTAGCGCAGCAAGGGAACACCATTGTCTCCACTCACCACCAAGGTGTCGCTATGTACTTCAAAATAGCGGCTGTTGGGGTCGTATTGCATCAGCGCAGGGAGTCGCGATTCACCAAACACCTCTCTGGCGGCATCGGGGTTTTGCGAGAAAAAGCGACGAATGCTAATAGATAACGGCGTTTCATTGGCCAGTACACCGGCGTCGGCTGTGCCATACAGGGAGGCGCTGTCATGACAGGGTTGATTGGAGCCGGAATAGTCCATTAATAGTTGCCGCCATTCTTCGCTAAATACCTCGCCAGCAAAGATAAAGCGCAGCTTGTAGCGCGGCCAATCGATGCCTTCACTGCGGCCACGATCCAGCAGGCCTTTAATAAACGGCGGATAACCAGCGAGTACGGTTTGGTCAAAACCTGGCGATAATTCCCCGATGATACGAAAGATTTCATCAATATTGCTGCCCGGTGTCAGCATGGTGATGGCGTAGCCTTTTTGGCTGACCAGCCGTACACAGTTGGCGGTATAAATGCCACCGACCCAGTTGCCCAGCGCAAAGCAGACGACAACCAGGGTGGAGCGGGAGTGCGCGGCGAAACTGTCGTGTAAGACTTGTTCGAAGCGTGTGGCAATATCGAGTTCGTGACTCAGGCTGCGCGGCCAGAACATGGGCTGGCCGGTTGAGCCTGAGGAAACGGCGATCATTTCACATTGATCGAGGCGGCCATGACGACAACGTTGCGCCAGTGGATAACTACGCATGTAGTTATCTTTAGTCGTTAATGGCAGCGCGCTGAAGTCGGCAGATGATTCGACTTTGCTACTGAAACCTTGCTGCTGTAAGAAATCAGCGTAGGCCGGGATGTCTTTTGAGGCGCTGTTATAGAGCGCAACCAGATTTTTATCTACGGGCGTTTCGACAAGAAGTTCATCGAGGGAATGTCTGAGAAAATGGCCGTAGGTCTTGATGTTGGTTTCAATGCTCATAATTCGGACTGTATTTTGATGGTGATGGAGATTTATTTTTCATTTTAACGCTATTCCTTGCAGCAGTTTAGAGCGAGTATTTGTTAACATTAATATTATTTACTGAAATTTTCTGATAAGGCTGATGGCTAAGATGAACAAAAAACTCAATAAATATAGCTCGCGTATTACCGAGCCCAAATCACAGGGTGCCTCTCAGGCCATGCTATATGGCGCTGGTCTGGATGATAAGACAATTCATGCGCCTCAGATTGGCATTGCCAGTATGTGGTTTGAGGGTAACCCCTGCAATATGCATCTGCTCGACCTTGCGCAAAAGGTCAAAGAGGGTGTGGTGGCTGCGGGTCTGGTTGGTATGCGGTTTAATACCATTGGCGTGAGTGATGGCATCTCTATGGGTACCGACGGTATGAGTTATTCGTTGCAGTCGCGGGAGATTATTGCTGATTCGATAGAAACAGTGATGGGTGCGCAGTGGTATGACGCCAATATTTCTATACCCGGTTGTGATAAGAATATGCCCGGGTGCGTTATTGCTATGGCGCGGCTTAATCGGCCATCGATTATGGTCTATGGTGGCACCATCAAGCCAGGTCATATGAAGCAAGGCGGTGAGGTTATAACGCTTGATATTGTTTCAGCGTTTCAGAGTTATGGTGAGTTTATCGCTGGCAGCATCGATGAAGAGACACGCCAGAACGTTGTTAAGAATTCTTGCCCTGGCGCAGGTGCCTGCGGCGGAATGTATACCGCGAACACGATGGCATCGGCGATTGAAGCTATGGGCATGTCTTTGCCTTATAGCTCTTCAACGCCTGCTGTTGATCCCGGCAAAATTGATGAATGTTTGCGCGCCGGTGCTGCGATTCGAAACTTGCTGGAAAAAGACATCAAGCCACGCGACATCATGACGCGGCCCGCCTTTGAAAACGCCATGGTTATTATTATGGCCTTGGGTGGTTCAACCAATGCTGTGCTGCACTTGCTGGCTATGGCCAAGGCTGCTGATGTTGAGTTGAGTATTGATGAATTTCAGGCGACCAGTGATCGCACCCCATTTTTAGCTGACCTTAAGCCGAGTGGTCGTTATGTGATGGAAGATCTTCACAACGTAGGAGGCATACCTGCGGTAATGAAGTATTTAATGGAAAAAGGCTTGATTGACGGTTCGTGTCTGACAGTAACCGGTAAAACAATCGCAGAGAATTTGGCAGAATTGCCCGGCTTGCGTGAAGGCCAGGATGTCTTTATGCCGTTGGAGAAACCGATAAAGTTTAGTGGTCATATTCAGATTCTTAAAGGCAATCTTGCTCCTGGTGGCTCGGTGGCCAAAATTACCGGTAAGGAAGGCTTAGGTTTCAGCGGCCCAGCCAAGGTGTACGATGCCGAGGAAGATATGCTTGCGGCGCTGGAACGTGATGAAATCGCTAAAGGTGATGTCGTTATTATTCGCTACGAAGGTCCCAAGGGCGGCCCTGGCATGCCTGAGATGTTAACGCCAACGTCTGCGATTATGGGTGCTGGCTTGGGTAATGATGTCGCATTGATTACTGATGGCCGGTTTTCCGGTGGTTCTCATGGTTTTATTATCGGCCACGTGGTACCAGAGGCGCAGGTCGGTGGCCCAATCGCTCTGGTTAACAACGGTGATGTCGTCACCATCGATGCAAGCCAGCAATTGCTGTCAGTTGATGTCAGTGATGACGAGATGGCGCGCCGCCGTGCAAATTGGTCAATGCCGCCTTATAAAACGCAGCGTGGCACTTTGTACAAGTTTATCAAAAACGTTGCTGACGCTTCATCCGGTTGTGTGACTGATGAGTAGTGCTTTGTAGTCGGCGTCAACAGCGCGGGGTAAATAGAAGGGAACAAATACCTGCTGGGCGACACTAATAAGTAAAATTAAATAGAATGTTTAACCGAGTGAGGGAAGTTGAAATGCGTATTCGTTTGTTTTCTGTGGTTGCGGTCTTATTATTCTTAATTGTTATGAGTTCCCCGGTGTTTGCTTGCTCGATGGCGGGTGAAGGTAAGCATGTGGGTAAGCAAGTGACCGCTGTTGATGCTGATGCCGGAACATTTACCATAATTGATATTCAGTCTAGTGGCCCGATACAGTTTAGTGCGAGCAAAGATTTGTTGCTAAAAGTGAACGAAGGACCTGGGCCTGTATTAGTAAGTTACGAAGATAAGGATGGTGAGTTGATCGCCACTGAGATTACGTATTAGTTTCGTTAGCTAAAACCCGTTTATTCATTCCTGAGATACAAATCAGTGCCCAGGAATTGTTTGTAGTGCTGTCGGAAATTTTTACATTTTGTTGCAGTATGATTTTCGGGTTTTCCTAAGTTATTGATTTGATGGCGGTTCAATATTTGGCATCGCGATTGCTAGTATCTGCCGTGCGATAGGGGTTTGTTTAGCACGAATGTCTTGTTAGTAAGATGAGCCTTGGCTAAAGAGGATGGGGTAATGATTGGAAATAGTAAAGACGAGCACAGCATGATTGATCAAGTGCCTCAGGACTTTCTTAACCCTTGGCAGCTGGCTACGCCTGGGCAAGGTTCTATCAATGTCGCACCACCGCATGACGATGATATTCCCTTAGGTGTTGAGTCAGATGTCCAGCATTTGGAAATAGAGGTCAAGGCGTAAGCTCGGCTTCTATTTTGAATCAAACGATGTCGGTTAAATCAGAGGTTTCTTAATATTACATCGAGCTCCACGACGATGATTTGCGGCGACCACCAAAGCGAGCCAGTATCAGTCCAAGCAATAAGCTCAAAATAGCTACGCCAGCACCCACCATAAACCAGTCGCGGGCATTTCTGTCCGTCAAGGTTTCATTTTCTTGAGACAAGGCCTGATTATCTCGTTCAAGTTTGATCACTTTTGATCTTAATTCTTTGTTTTCACCATCCATTTCGAGTGCGCGACTGGCGGTGGCCTTAATATGTTTGAGCTCTTTACTTAGCTGGCTGTTCGATTTATCGAGATTGCTGCGGGAACTTTCAAGCTCATTTTTCTGGTTTGTCACCAACGCGACCTGTTCGGACAATGCCTTGTATTTTGCTTCGAAGTCAGCTGCACGTGACAGGGCTGAATTAAGTTGAGCGCGAGCGCTGGGTTCGGTCATAAGAAAGCGCGTTAACACCCATCCTTCGCTGCCACCCGGCGTTCTTACTTTGCTATACCCGTTGTCGGGGTCTTTTTCCAGAACTTGTAAAGCCGTGCCGCTTTTTAGCGCGCGCAGTATCTGGAAGTTCGTGCCCTGTCCACGACGTAAGGTGATCTCAAGGTTATCACTAACATAGAGCGTTTCGGCCGATGCCAGGCTGGGTGCTGCCATACCAACCCCGCTCATTAAGGCGACCAGGAAGTAAATGTTAATATTTTTGTGGGGAATTGATCTTGGTGTCACGCTAAGTCTCGCAAAAGTTATTGTGTATTAAGCCGTTAGTAGCAGGAACAGGAACAGGCAATATTCACGCCGCCCAGGCATTTGCTGGACAAGTGCATCATATTCTAACAAGCTGTGTGCCGCGACGGTATTTCTACGTTATTTTTAAATGCTCTTGTGTTAAATATAATAAATGTAAGGAGTTTTACATGGCGCAAAACATGCCTGCTTATAAAGGCGAATTAATTAATCTTTATGCCGATAGCGCTAAAAGCAATAGGCTAAAGGCATCTGCTCAGTCGTTACCGTCATGGGATTTGAGCCTGCGCCAGCAATCCGTAATCGAGTTATTAATGTCGGGTGCCCTGTCGCCACTGAGAGGCTTTATGGGGCAGGCAGATTATCAGGCAGTGCTTGATAAGGGGCAACTGGCCGACAGTAGTCTGTGGCCATTGCCAATCACGCTTGACGTTAGTGAAAAGTGTGCTGAAGGCTTGAGCGCGGGTTCCCAGCTTGTCTTGCGCGATCTGGAAGGCGTGGTTATCGCTATTTTGACCGTTGACGAGATCTGGCGACCGGAGCTCGGTGTCGAAGCCAGGGCCATCTATGGTGCTGATTCGTCGTCACACCCCGGTATGGCAGCATTGCTTGATTATAGTCATCCAGTTTATTTGTCAGGTGCTATACAAGGTTTGGAAACGCCGGCGCACCATAGTTTTAAACGGCTACGCTATAGTCCGCGTGAGCTACGCCAGCAGTTTTCTAAGCTGACCTGGGGCAATGTTATTGCCATGCACTCGACGCGGCCTATTCATCGCGCCGAATACAAGATGGTCATGCAGGCAGCATTGGATAACGATGCTAACGTCATGTTGCATCCACTGGTTGCAGAAGGCGAGCAATACCATTCGCGTGTGCGTTGTTATCAGGAGGTATTGAAATATTTTCCTGAGCAGACGACATTGCTGGCGCTGTTGCCGCTAGCTGAGCGACACGCAGGTCTGCGTGAGCAGATCTTGCATGCCATTATTCGCCAAAATTATGGCTGTACGCACATGATTGTGTGGGATCAGTACGCAACGTTCGATACCCAGTCTACGATTGATGCCGCTTTAGCTGAAGCGGTGGTGGCTGAGCTTGATATCAAGTTGGTTAGATATGAACTACCTGTTTACGTTGAAGCGCGCGGTGAATATGTTTCTCCGGCCAAGTTGCAAGCTGGTGATGTGGCGGTAACCCTTGATAGCGACGAATTTTATCGTCGCCTTGATCGTGATCTTGAGGTGCCGGAATGGTTTTCCTTCCCCGAGGTTGTCGATGAGGTGCGCAGCAGCTATCCGCCTTTGGCGCGACGTGGTTTGACTTTGTTTTTTACAGGGCTTTCTGGTTCAGGCAAGTCTACAATTGCTAACGCAGTGTTGGCAAAATTGTTGGAAATAGGTGGACGTCACGTGACTTTGTTGGATGGTGATGTGGTACGCACCCATTTATCCAGCGAGCTCGGTTTTTCTAAAGAGCACCGCAATATCAATATTCGTCGTATTGGTTATGTCGCCAGTGAAATCACCAAAAATGGTGGTATTGCTATTTGTGCGCCGATAGCACCCTACAAATCATTGCGCCGCGAAGTATGTGACATGGTTTCGGAATATGGCACATTTGTCGAAATACATGTGGCGACATCACTTGAAGTGTGTGAAGCGCGAGACCGTAAGGGGCTTTATGCTTTGGCACGTGCAGGCAAGATAAAGGAATTTACGGGGATTAGTGACCCTTATGAAGAACCAGAAAGCCCCGAGATCCGTATTGACACTAATGGCATCTCGATCGAAGAAGCGGCCCAACAAGTGTTCCATTATCTGCGGAAGGAGCGATTGACTGCCTGATTTCAATTTGGGTGGCTAGTGTAGTGGAGCCCTCGACGTATGGGGTGTTGGCTATTTCACTAAATTCCTTCGTATATCGTAAGACAGGCGTTGACACGACTGTCATTGTCAAGCAAAATTGTCGGCTTAGCCTTTTTTGGAGGGGTACCCAAGCGGTCAACGGGATCAGACTGTAAATCTGACGGCTCAGCCTTCGCAGGTTCGAATCCTGCCCCCTCCACCATGATAGTAGTAGACGCTTTGCGTCTATGGTGTTTAGGACTTGGGTTTACGCGAAACAGGTAGTCGATTGCGGCGGGTTAGGCGGGTGTAGTTCAACGGTAGAACCTCAGCCTTCCAAGCTGATGGTGTGGGTTCGATTCCCATCACCCGCTCCAGATTTCGAGCTGTTTGTTGTTAAAGTGTTTGTCGGGCCCATATAGCTCAGCGGTAGAGCACTTCCTTGGTAAGGAAGAGGTCACCGGTTCAAGTCCGGTTATGGGCTCCAGTGTAGAGAGTGATGGTCATTGGGGCCATGTATTGAAAAAGTGAGCGATAGCGCCATTTTGGCTTTATTGTTCTTAATCTAGGTGTGTGAGGAGACCTGGCGATGTCCAAGGCAAAATTTGAGCGCTCGAAGCCACATATTAATGTGGGAACGATTGGTCACGTAGACCACGGTAAGACGACGTTAACGGCGGCGCTAACTCGAGTGTGCGCAGAAGTTTATGGTGGTGAAGCGATAGCGTTTGATGGTATTGATAATGCTCCTGAAGAGCGCGAGCGCGGCATAACGATATCGACCTCACACGTTGAATACGAGTCTGCTACGCGACATTACGCCCACGTTGACTGCCCGGGCCATGCGGATTATGTTAAGAACATGATCACGGGTGCTGCCCAGATGGACGGTGCCATCCTCGTGTGTGGTGCGACTGACGGCCCTATGCCCCAGACCCGCGAGCACATCCTGTTGTCACGCCAGGTTGGCGTCCCGTATGTCGTCGTGTTTTTGAACAAAGCCGACTTATTGGCTGAAGACTGTGGCGGTGCTGGCAGCGAAGAATATTTAGAAATGCTTGAGCTGGTTGAAATGGAGCTTCGTGAATTGTTGGATAAATACGAATTTCCAGGCGACGACACCCCGATTATCGCGGGTTCTGCCTTAATGGCCTTAAACGGTGAAGACGATAACGAACTTGGCACCACAGCGGTCAAGAAGCTGATAGAAGCCCTGGACACCTTTATTCCAGAGCCGGAGCGTCCTGTTGACGGCGCCTTCTTAATGCCGATTGAAGACGTTTTTTCGATCTCGGGTCGTGGCACCGTTGTGACCGGACGTATTGAGCGCGGTATTGTTAAAGTTGGCGAAGAAATCGAAATTGTTGGTATTAAGGACACCGTAAAGACCGTATGTACGGGCGTTGAAATGTTCCGCAAGCTGCTTGATGAAGGTCGCGCAGGCGAGAACGTTGGGGTCTTATTGCGTGGTACCAAGCGTGAAGACGTAGAGCGTGGTCAAGTATTGGTCAAGCCAGGCAGCATCAAGCCGCATACGCGTTTTGAAGCAGAAGTGTATATTTTGTCAAAAGATGAAGGTGGTCGTCATACACCTTTTTTCAAAGGTTATCGTCCACAGTTTTACTTTCGTACCACGGATGTAACGGGTGCGGTGGAATTACCGGAAGGCGTTGAGATGGTGATGCCAGGAGACAACATTAAAGTAGATGTTGCCTTGATCGCTCCGATTGCGATGGAAAGCGGTTTGCGTTTTGCGATTCGTGAAGGTGGTCGTACTGTTGGTGCGGGTGTTGTTACTAAGGTTGTTGAGTAGTCGGCTATATTGTAGCTGAGTGGCTTTGTAAGTTTTTGGGGTTACGTTAGGCGATAGGCCAGTAGTTCAATTGGTAGAGCGTCGGTCTCCAAAACCGAAAGTTGGGGGTTCGAGTCCCTCCTGGCCTGCCATTTACGTCTACGTAGAACCCATGTTAATTGTAAGAGTTGTGTACCCTGAGGGCACGTTGTAAATGGCGGATAAAATAAAACTGGCGGTAGCGATCTTAGTCGTGTTAGCTGCCGTTGCCGGTTTTTATGTCTATGCCGATCAATCGACACTGCTTCGTGTGATTGGTTTGCTGGTAGCGTTGATTATTGCAACGCTAATTATAATGCAGACCGCGCCTGGGCGTACAGCGCTTGGTTTTCTTGGTGACGCTCGCACTGAAGTGCGTAAGGTGATTTGGCCGACACGTAAGGAAACAGTGCAGACCACCCTGATTGTGTTAGCCATGGTTGTCGTTGTGGCGATAGGGCTATTTTTGATTGATTCGTTTTTACTTTGGGCGGTTAGGTATTTGACCGGCCCTGGAGAATAGAGCGTGACAAAACGTTGGTATGTAGTGCATGCCTATTCCGGCTTTGAGCAACAGGTGGTGCGTTCCTTGAGAGAGCGTATTGCCTATGCCGGCATGGAAGACAGCTTTGGTGATATTTTAGTGCCGACAGAAGAAGTTGTGGAAATGCGTGGTGGTCAAAAGCGCAAAAGTGATCGCAAGTTTTTCCCCGGTTACGTCCTGGTTCAAATGGAAATGGATGATGCTAGCTGGCATCTCGTTAAAGACGTGCCGCGTGTTTTAGGGTTTATCGGCGGGACTAGTGATAAACCTACACCGATTACTGATAAAGAAGCTGACAATATTCTGCAGCGTGTGCAGGAGGGTGTTGAGCGTCCGCGGCCGAAAGTATTGTTTGAAGTGGGTGAGGTTATTCGCGTCATTGATGGGCCTTTTGCTGACTTTAATGGTGTCGTAGAAGAAGTGAATTATGAAAAGAGTAAGTTGCGTACCGCAGTCTTGATCTTTGGTCGTTCTACCCCGGTTGAGCTTGATTTTGGTCAGGTAGAGAAAGGCTAATAGTCGAAAGTATCGCTTTCGTCACGGGGAGCCGAAAGGTGTTTGCACCCACTTATAAGAGGAAATAGAAACATGGCAAAGAAGATTCAGGCCTACGTTAAATTGCAGGTCAAGGCCGGTCAGGCTAATCCAAGTCCACCTGTTGGTCCTGCATTAGGGCAGCACGGTGTCAATATTATGGAATTCTGTAAGGCATTTAATGCCTTGACACAAAGCATGGAGCCGGGCCTACCGATTCCTGTTGTTATCACCGTTTACAGTGACCGCAGTTTTACTTATGTGACTAAGTCTCCGCCTGCCTCAGTTTTATTGAAGAAGGCTGCGGGTATTAAGTCTGGCAGTAAGACGCCACATACCGATAAGGTCGGTAGTGTGACCCGCGCCCAGTTAGAAGAGATCGCTAAGACCAAAAATGCTGATTTGACTGCAGCTGATATGGATGCTGCCGTGCGCACTATTGCTGGTAGCGCGCGTAGCATGGGTATTACCACGGAGGGTGTTTAATCATGGCTAAGTTAACTAAGCGTGTAAAAGTTATTCGTGAAAAGGTTGATGCTGATAAACGTTACCCAATTGCTGAAGCATTGGCAGTAATTAAAGAGTTATCAAAAGTAAAATTTGATGAGTCTGTTGATGTCAGTGTTAATCTTGGTATCGATCCACGTAAGTCAGACCAGGTTGTCCGTGGTGCTACCGTTCTACCAAAGGGAACAGGTAAGCAAGTCAAGGTTGCGGTGTTTGCGCAGGGTGCTAATGCTGATGCAGCAAAAGAAGCCGGTGCTGATGTCGTCGGTTTTGAAGATCTTGCCGAGCAGATTAAAAAAGGCGGTTTTGATTTTGATGTAGTGATCGCATCACCTGATGCGATGCGCATAGTTGGTCAGTTAGGTCAGATTCTTGGGCCGCGTGGGCTGATGCCTAACCCTAAAGTGGGTACGGTTAGCCCTGATGTGGCTGGCGCTGTAAGAAATGCTAAAGCAGGTCAGGTACGTTATCGCGCTGATAAGGCCGGTATTATTCATTCGACTATCGGTCGTGTGAGTTTTGATGTCGATTCACTTAAGACTAACCTGGATGCCTTGATTGTGGACTTGATAAAAGCGAAACCCTCGGCTGCGAAGGGTGTTTATATGAAGAAAGTGACACTATCGTCGACCATGGGTCCAGGTCTGTCGATCGATACTTCGACACTTTCTATCTAGTATTTGATATCCGTAGTTGTTTTACGGTGAGTATGTATGGTTTTTTGTATTTGGTGGGCTACCAGAGCTGTATGGCTGGTACCCGTCCAAGACCGCAGGTGCCTAGAACGGATTTTTTCGTGATGGGTTTAATTGAGTGCAATTGTACTCGGCCAGCGCAGACGGTGTGATGCCCCGACAGGATATCCTGCTGACGGCCGCCGTAAGGGGCGAGTTTCGGCTCGTGTGTGAAGTGAAAGGCGTGTTTTATGCTGATCACTAGGTGTAGGAGGTGAACTGTTGTTAACACTGGAAGACAAAAAAGCTATCGTCGCTGAAGTCAGTGGTGTGGCGTCGACCGCACAGTCAGCTATTGCCGCTGAGTATCGAGGCCTTACGGTCGGCGAAATGACTCAGTTGCGAGCGCAGGCACGTGAGTCTGGTGTCAAGCTACGTGTTGTCAAAAACACGTTAGCGCGACGAGCACTGGAAGAAACCGATTATGCCTGTATGGCGAAATCATTGGTTGGACCGTTGTTGCTGGCTTTTTCATTAGAAGAAGCCTCATCAGGGGCGAAGCTGATCCATGATTTCTCAAAAGAGCATGACAAGCTTAAGGTTAAAGTCGTTGCACTAGCTGGCAAGTTGTTGAAGCCAGAAGACATCAAAGCATTGGCAAGCATGCCGTCTCGTGATGGGGCAATTGCGTTGTTGATGGCGGTGATGAAAGCGCCGATCGAGAAACTTGTTCGTACTGCTAATGAGCCTGTGGCGAAGTTTGTTCGCACCGTGGCAGCTGTACGCGATTCGAAACCTTAATTGTCTGTTGTTATCAGGCGCAATTAATACATTTATTTTTAGGAGCTAAATCCAATGGCTGTTAGTAAAGAAGATATTTTGGAAGCAATTTCAAGCATGACTGTAATGGAGATCGTTGACCTGATTTCTGAAATGGAAGAAAAATTCGGCGTTTCTGCTGCTGCTGTTGCTGCACCAGTTGCTGGCGGTGATGCCGGTGCTGCGACTGTTGAGCAGACCGAGTTTAATGTTGTTATGACCAGTTTTGGTGCTAACAAAGTTTCTGTAATTAAGGCGGTTCGCAGTATTACCGGTCTTGGTTTGAAAGAAGCGAAAGAAATGGTTGAAGGCGTGCCGTCGATTGTTAAAGAAGGTACTACTAAAGATGACGCTGAAGATGTCAAAAAACAGCTTGAGGAAGCTGGTGCTTCAGTAGAACTCAAATAAGCGTTGGCAACAACGCCCATATTGAGTGACGTCTGCGGGTCAGCGCATATTGCGCTGACCCGTTATTGCGTCTTGTTGTTTTGTCTGTTTTCTAAATAGACAGTTTTTTAATTGCTGAGGGACACCAATGGCCTACTCATTTACTGAGAAAAAGCGTATCCGCAAAAATTTTGGTCGACGACCAGAAATTTTGGCAACTCCATACCTACTGGAAACGCAGGTCGCTTCTTATCGCGAATTTTTGCAAACAGATGTGGCTAAAGCCAAGCGAGTACAGCAGGGTCTCCATGCTGCATTTGCTTCAGTGTTTCCTATCAGCAGTTATTCCGGTAGTGCAGCGCTAGAATACGTCAGCTATGTATTGGGTAAACCGCCCTTCGATGTGAAAGAATGTCAGATGCGTGGCATGACTTACGCAGCGCCATTGCGTGTAATACTGCGCTTGGTTATCTATGATAAGGAAGCGTCGGGTGATACACCTGTCGTCAAGGATATTAAAGAACAGGAAGTCTACATGGGTGAATTGCCGCTCATGACAGAAAATGGAACGTTTGTTATTAACGGTACTGAGCGTGTTGTGGTATCGCAGCTACACCGTTCACCAGGTGTATTTTTTGAGCACGATAAGGGTAAGACTCATTCATCTGGTAAATTGCTATTTTCTGCGCGGGTTATTCCTTACCGTGGCTCATGGCTYGATTTTGAATTTGATCCTAATGACGCGGTGTTYGTKCGTATTGATCGTCGWCGTAAAYTACCCGTTACGATTTTGTTGCGRGCKYTGGGKTATCACGCYGAAGAAATTCTYGATATTTTYTAYGATACCAATAYCTTTACCTTTACTAAAAAGGGTATTGAGYTTGAATTGATTAGYGATCGYTTACGYGGTGAAACGCTTGAGTTCGATGTCGCAGATAAGAAAGGTAAAGTGATAGTTGAAGCGGGTCGCCGTATTACGGCACGTCATGTTCGTGAAATGGACAAGGCGGGGCTGAAAACGCTGACAGTCACAGAAGAATATTTGATCGGTAAACGTATTGCGCGTGATCTCATCGATACTGAAACCGGCGAAGTCATTGCGAATGCTAATGATGAGTTAGTCGCAGAAGCTATTACAGCAATCATCGATTCTGGTATCAAAACGCTAGAGACACTATTCACTAATGACCTGGATCGCGGGCCTTACATCTCCGATACACTCGCCATTGATGCTACCCGTAGCGACCTCGAAGCGCAGGTTGAAATTTATCGCATGATGCGCCCGGGTGAGCCGCCAACGAAGGAAGCAGCGCAGGCTTTATTTAATAATTTGTTCTTTAATTCCGAGCGCTACGATCTTTCCGCTGTTGGACGCATGAAATTCAATAGCCGTGTCGGCCGTGAAGGATCCGAAGGCGAAGGCGTATTGTCTAAACAGGATATTATCGATGTCCTCACCGTATTGATTGATATTAAAAACGGTAAAGGCACGGTTGATGATATTGATCATTTGGGTAACCGCCGTGTGCGCCGTGTTGGTGAGATGGTAGAGAACCAGTTCCGTATCGGTTTGGTACGTGTTGAGCGTGCAGTGCGTGAGCGTTTAAGCCTGGCTGAGTCAGAAGGTTTGATGCCGCAAGATTTGATCAATGCAAAACCAGTGTCGGCAGCCATCAAAGAATTTTTCGGATCCAGCCAACTGTCTCAGTTTATGGATCAGAACAATCCATTGTCAGAGATCACGCATAAGCGTCGTGTCTCCGCGCTTGGCCCAGGTGGCTTGACGCGTGAGCGTGCCGGTTTTGAAGTGCGTGATGTGCATCCAACGCATTACGGTCGCGTGTGTCCGATTGAAACGCCTGAAGGCCCAAACATTGGCTTAATTAACTCTTTGGCTGTTTACGCGCGTGCCAATAAATACGGATTTTTAGAAACCCCCTACCGCCAAGTAAAAAACGGTATAGCAACGGATAATATTGACTACCTTTCAGCTATAGAAGAGGGTCATTACGTTATCGCCCAGGCTAATGCCGAGCTTGATGCTAAAGGCCAATTTACTGATGAGCTGGTCTCTTGCCGCTATGAAAATGAGTTTTCATTGTCGCCGGTTGACCGTATCCAATATATGGATGTTTCGCCAAGGCAGATCGTTTCCGTTGCCGCATCATTGGTTCCGTTCCTCGAGCACGACGATGCTAACCGTGCCTTGATGGGATCTAACATGCAGCGTCAGGCTGTGCCAACCTTGCGCTCAGAGAAGCCATTGGTTGGTACCGGTATGGAGCGCGCAGTGGCTATCGACTCCGGAACGTCAGTTATCGGGCTTCGTGGTGGTGTTGTTGATTCTGTTGACGCGAGCCGTATCGTCGTTCGTGTCAATGACGAAGAAGCGCTTGCTGGCGAACCTGGTGTCGATATTTACAATCTGACCAAATACACCCGCTCTAACCAAAACACGTGTATCAATCAACGTCCGCTGGTTAATATCGGTGATGTGATTGGTCGTGGTGATGTGTTGGCCGATGGATCTTCCGCTGATATGGGCGAGTTGGCGTTGGGTCAGAATATGTTGATCGCGTTTATGCCGTGGAACGGCTATAACTTTGAGGATTCGATCCTCATTTCTGAACGCGTTGTGCAAGAAGATCGTTTCACAACGATTCATATCGAAGAATTGACTTGTGTCTCACGTGATACGAAATTGGGTTCAGAGGAAATCACACCAGATATTCCTAACGTCGGTGAGGCAGCATTGGCCAAGCTTGATGAGTCGGGCGTAGTTTACATTGGCGCCGAAGTCAGTCCTGGTGACATTCTTGTAGGTAAGGTGACTCCCAAGAGTGAAACACCGTTAACCCCTGAAGAAAAACTTCTGCGCGCAATCTTTGGTGAAAAAGCCTCAGATGTAAAAGATACTTCATTGCGTGTGCCTTCTGGTATGAACGGTACTGTTATCGATGTTCAGGTGTTTACACGTGATGGTGTTGATAAAGACAAGCGTGCACTGCAAATCGAAGAAGAGCAGCTCGACAGCATTCGTAAGGATCTACAAGATCAGTACCGTATTGTTGAAGGTGATACCTATGCTCGTGTTGAGAAGTTACTACTTGATAATGTTGCTGAAGGTGGCCCTAAAGGGCTTAAAGCTGGGGGCAAGATCACTGCCGATTATTTGAAAGAATTGTCTCGAGATAAGTGGTTCGATGTTCGTCTACAAAATGACGGAGCCAATACCCAGCTCGAGCAGCTTGGTCAGCAGTTAAAGGTTCAGCGAAAAGCGCTGGACGACAAGTTTGAAGAAAAGCGTGGCAAGCTAATGGCCGGTGATGACCTGGCTCCTGGCGTGTTAAAAATGGTTAAGGTATACCTTGCTGTTAAACGCCGCATTCAGCCTGGGGACAAAATGGCCGGACGTCATGGTAACAAAGGTGTTATCTCCATGATTGTGCCGGTTGAAGATATGCCACACACAGAAGCAGGCGAGCCAGTGGATGTTTGTTTGAACCCCTTGGGTGTGCCGTCACGTATGAACGTTGGCCAGGTTCTGGAGACGCATCTTGGTTGGGCGGCGAAAGGCCTGGGCCATAAGATAGGCCGCATGTTGGATGCGCAGGCGACTATTGCTGATACGCGTGAATTTCTTGGTCAAATTTATGATCGTGATGACCGTAAACATGAGCTGGAAAAGTTTACTGACAAGGAGATCGTGGATCTTGCGGTGAATCTTCGCGGTGGTGTACCGATGGCTACGCCAGTATTTGATGGTGCAAGTGAAGAGGATGTGCGTGAGATGTTGGCCTTGGCGGACTTGCCATTGTCTGGTCAGGCAGTCCTATTGGATGGACGTACTGGTGAGAAGCTGGATCGCCCGGTTACCGTGGGTTATATGTATATGCTCAAACTTAACCATTTGGTTGATGACAAGATGCATGCACGTTCAACTGGTCCATACAGTCTTGTTACCCAGCAGCCATTGGGTGGTAAGGCGCAATTTGGTGGTCAGCGCTTTGGTGAAATGGAGGTCTGGGCGCTTGAGGCTTATGGCGCTGCGTACACCTTGCAGGAAATGTTGACCGTTAAGTCGGACGATGTTGATGGCCGAACCAAAATGTATAAAAATATTGTCGATGGTAATCATAAGATCGAAGCAGGAATGCCGGAATCTTTCAATGTGCTAGTGAAAGAAATTCGTTCGCTTGGCCTCGATATAGACCTTGAATGATGACTGTGATGGTGGAATCTAAAATTAGTTATCTTTTATCTGGCGCGCAGCAGGAGAGACGATCTTGAAAGACATAGTCAATCTTTGGAAACGTGGTGGCGAGAACCTGGACGAATTCGATTATATTCGTATTGGTTTAGCGTCACCGGAAAAAATTCGTTCATGGTCGTTTGGTGAGGTTAAAAAGCCTGAAACCATTAACTATCGTACTTTTAAGCCAGAGCGTGACGGCCTTTTTTGCGCCAAGATTTTTGGTCCGATAAAGGATTATGAGTGCCTATGTGGTAAATATAAGCGCCTTAAGCATCGTGGTGTAATTTGCGAGAAGTGTGGCGTTGAAGTCACCTTGACCAAAGTGCGTCGTGAGCGCATGGCGCATATTGATCTTGCCAGCCCTGTTGCGCATATTTGGTTTCTTAAGTCGCTACCTTCGCGCTTAGGTCTATTATTAGATATGACCCTGCGTGATATCGAGCGTGTGCTGTATTTTGAAGGCTATGTTGTTATTGACCCAGGTGTCACTCAACTGGAGTCAGGCCAGCTTTTATCTGAAGAAGCGTATCTCGATGCTATAGAAGAATATGGCGATGAGTTTGATGCCCGTATGGGTGCTGAAGCCATTCACGATTTAATCAAGAAGATCGATCTGCCAGCAGAGATTGAGAAGATTCGTGATGATCTGGTTAACACCAATTCAGAAACCAAGATTAAAAAACTGACCAAGCGTTTGAAATTGATTGAAGCGTTTGTGCTGTCTGAAAACAAACCTGAATGGATGATCCTTAAGGTGCTACCGGTGTTGCCACCTGAGCTGCGTCCATTGGTGCCGTTGGATGGCGGTCGTTTTGCCACCTCTGATTTGAATGATCTGTATCGCCGCGTTATTAACCGTAATAACCGCTTGCGTCGTTTGTTGGATTTGAACGCGCCTGACATTATTGTTCGTAACGAAAAGCGCATGTTGCAGGAATCTGTCGACGCCCTGCTTGATAACGGTCGCCGCGGTCGTGCTATCACTGGTTCAAACAAGCGTCCGCTTAAGTCTCTCGCTGACATGATCAAAGGCAAGCAGGGACGTTTCCGTCAGAACCTGCTCGGTAAACGTGTCGATTACTCCGGACGTTCCGTTATCGTGGTTGGGCCAACACTGAAGCTGCATCAGTGTGGGTTGCCTAAGAAGATGGCTTTGGAGTTATTCAAGCCGTTTATCTTTTCCAAGCTGGAGCGTCGTGGTCTCGCTACCACTATTAAGGCAGCGAAGAAGCTGGTTGAACGCGAAGGCCCGGAAGTTTGGGATATTCTTGAAGATGTTATTCGTGAGCATCCGGTGATGTTGAACCGCGCTCCGACTTTGCATCGGTTGGGTATTCAGGCGTTTGAGCCAGTGCTTATCGAAGGTAAAGCTATTCAGTTACATCCCTTGGTTTGTACTGCATTCAACGCTGATTTCGATGGTGATCAGATGGCCGTTCACGTGCCATTGTCACTTGAAGCACAGCTTGAAGCGCGTGCGCTGATGATGGCGACCAATAACGTGCTGTCACCTGCCAACGGTGAACCTATTATCGTGCCGACGCAAGATGTTGTGTTGGGTCTTTACTATATGACCCGCGAGCGCGTTAACGCTAAAGGTGAAGGTCGCGCTTATTCCAATATTGCTGAAGTGCAACGTGCTTATCAGGCCGGTGTTGTCGAGCTGCATACTCGCATCAAAGTACGTATTAATGAAGTTGAACAAATGGAAAACGGTGAGCGTATAGCACGTGAACGCCGCGTAGACACTACTGTCGGACGTTCAATATTGTTCGAGATTGTGCCAGAAGGCCTGCCGTTCGAAGTGATCAATAGAGACATGAACAAGCGGGCAATTTCGGCTCTGGTCAACTTGTCTTATCGTCGCCTCGGCTTGAAAGATTGTGTGATCTTCGCTGATCGCCTGATGTATATGGGCTTTAAGCAGTCGACCCGTGCCGGTATCTCAATTTGTCTTGATGACATGATCATTCCTGACGAGAAAGCTCCGATTCTGGAAAAAGCAGAATCTGCGGTAAAAGAGATACAGAGTCAGTATGTTTCTGGCCTTGTGACCAACGGTGAGCGCTATAACAAGGTTGTTGATATCTGGTCGCATACTAATGACGAGATTGCCAACGCGATGATGCGCCAACTTGATAGCGAAGAAGTAGTGAACGCTGCAGGAGATAAAGTTAAGCAGCCATCATTTAACTCTATTTTTATGATGGCCGACTCAGGTGCGCGTGGTAGTCAGGCGCAGATTCGCCAGCTCGCAGGTATGCGTGGTCTTATGGCCAAGCCGGATGGTTCTATTATTGAGACCCCGATTACTGCTAACTTTAAAGAAGGGCTAAACGTTCTTCAGTACTTTATTTCCACCCATGGTGCACGTAAAGGTTTGGCTGATACAGCGCTTAAGACTGCTAACTCGGGTTATCTGACTCGTCGTCTTGTCGATGTCGCGCAGGATCTTGTGGTGACTGGTTTGGATTGCGGCACCACTGAAGGCTTATTGATGCAGCCTTTGATTGAAGGCGGTGACGTAGTTGAGCCATTGCGCGAGCGCGTATTGGGCCGCGTTGTAGTACAAGACGTGGTGCTTCCTGGTGGTACTGAAGTTGCTGTAGAAGCTGGCGTATTGCTGGATGAGCAGTGGGTTGAGCGTCTTGAAGAAATGGGTGTTGATCAGGTTTGGGTACGCTCACCCATTACCTGCGAATCAAGGCATGGTGTTTGTGCAGCATGTTATGGTCGTGATCTGGCTCGTGGTCATCAGGTCAACCAGGGTGAGGCGGTGGGTGTCATTGCCGCTCAGAGCATTGGTGAGCCCGGTACTCAGTTGACTATGCGTACTTTCCATATTGGTGGTGCAGCATCGCGTTCAGCGGCGGCTGACAATGTTGAAGTTAAGTCGAACGGAACCCTGCGTCTACACAACATTAAATTAGTGGCACATGCCAGTGGTAACAGCGTGGCAATATCACGCTCTGGTGAATTGACCATGGTCGATGGTGCGGGCCGTGAGCGTGAGCGTTATAAAATYCCTTAYGGTGCTGTGTTAAGYGTCARMGATGGTGACAKCGTAGARGCMGGYCRGATYGTTGCTAACTGGGATCCTCATACCCATCCAGTRGTKTCTGAGGTRACAGGRCAGGCTAAGTTTATCGATTTYATCGAAGASGTGACTGTTCAGACGCAGTTGGATGAGGTGACCGGGCTGTCAAGTATTGTTGCGCTTGATCCAAAAGCGCGTACCGGCGCAGCGACCAAAGATGTGCGTCCTATCATTAAATTGTTAGATGAAAATGGCGATGAGCTGTGTATTCCGGGTACTGAGATCGCTGCGCAATACCCATTGCCAGCAGGCGCTATTGTTAACATGAAAGATGGCGCTAAAATTGGCATTGGTGATGTTATTGCACGTTTACCGCAAGAGTCGTCAAAGACGCGCGATATCACCGGTGGTCTGCCGCGTGTTGCCGACTTGTTTGAAGCGCGTAAACCAAAAGACCCGTCTATTCTCGCGGAAATCACAGGTACGGTTAGTTTCGGTAAGGAAACGAAGGGTAAGCAGCGTCTTGTTATCACCGGATCAGAAGGTGAGCATTACGAAGAGTTGATACCGAAGTGGCGTAAGCTCAACGTGTTTGAAGGTGAGCATGTCGAGCGTGGTGAGACCATTGCCGATGGCCCATCTAACCCGCATGATATTTTGCGTCTGTTGGGAGTAACGGCGCTGGCCAATTACATCACTAATGAGGTGCAAGAGGTCTATCGCCTGCAGGGTGTAAAAATCAATGACAAGCACATCGAAGTCATTGTTCGTCAGATGTTGCGTAAGTCYGAGATCACCGGCAGTGGCGACTCACGCTTCCTCAAGGGGGAGCAGCTGGATCGTGGYCGYATYCTTSAAGATAACGAYAAGGTTRTYGCGCAGGATAAAATGCCKGCMACCCATGTGCCRATYTTRYTGGGTATTACCAAGGCGTCGCTGGCGACWGAATCATTCATYTCTGCKGCATCYTTCCAGGAAACCACTCGCGTTCTTACCGAGGCKGCGGTTAACGGYAAGTCAGATGAYCTACGTGGATTAAAAGAAAATGTCATTGTTGGTCGTTTGATTCCTGCGGGTACTGGTCTTGCTTACCACAAAAATCGTCGAAAAAGGAAGCTTGAAGCGCCAGTGATAGAGGTTGATGAAGTCGCTGCCAGTGCGAGTGAAGTGGAAGCTGCTCTGAAAGAGGAGCTTAACGCCGCCACTGACGCTTAAATAGCGTCAAGAATTGGGCGCGCGGCCCTATGGTTGCGCGCCTTTTTTAATATATTAGGTAAATTATGGCTTGTCTTTCATGTTTATCAGAAAGATAGTGCACAAAACTGTGAAAACCCTTGACACTTTTGGGGCACATCACTAGAATTCGTCGGCTATCGCGGGTGCCAACTTAAGCGCCCCCCGCGGCGAGAAAGCATAGAATTCCCAAATGACCCATTGGTTCACCCCAATGGGTCATTTTCATGGGTCGCTAAAAATTGGAGATTCGCCTGAATGGCAACAATTAATCAGTTGGTTCGTAAGCCACGTAAGCGGCAAAAGGTTAAAAGCAATGTTCCTGCATTGCAAGCCTGTCCGCAGCGTCGTGGTGTTTGCACTCGCGTTTATACAACAACACCAAAAAAGCCAAACTCGGCTTTACGTAAGGTGGCGCGTGTTCGGCTAACGAACGGCTTTGAAGTGACTAGTTACATAGGTGGCGAAGGCCATAACTTACAAGAGCATTCCGTAGTATTAATTCGCGGTGGTCGTGTAAAAGATTTGCCGGGTGTGCGCTTTCATACAGTGCGCGGTAGCCTTGATACCTCTGGTGTTGCAGATCGTCGTAAAGGTCGATCCAAGTACGGTACCAAGCGCCCTAAGGGCTAAACAACATATTAACTGAAGCATCATAGAAAATTATGCCTAGAAGAAGAGTAGTAGCAAAACGCGAGATCCTTCCGGATCCTAAGTACGGTAACGGTACGCTTGCCAAGTTCATCAACGTATTGATGGAAAGTGGTAAAAAATCTGTTGCTGAACGCATTGTTTATGGTGCCTTGGACGAGTTGGTGAGTCGTGGTAAGGGCGAGGCGTTAGAAGTATTTGATGCCGCGCTAGATAATATCCGTCCCGTTGTTGAGGTAAAATCTCGTCGCGTTGGTGGTGCAACTTATCAGGTGCCTATCGAGGTGCGTGCTGATCGTCGTACTGCTTTGGCTATGCGTTGGTTAACCGAGGCAGCGCGTAAGCGTAGCGAAAAGTCTATGGCTCTTCGTTTGGCCGGGGAGATGCAGGATGCATCTGAAAATCGTGGCACGGCAGTAAAGAAACGCGAAGAAACACATCGTATGGCAGAAGCAAATAAAGCGTTTTCGCATTTCCGTTTTTAAGACGTTTATTTTTTCTTATTTTTAATTCAGGTATACAGGGTAGACCAAGTGGCACGTAAAACACCTATTGAACGCTATCGTAATGTCGGCATTATGGCGCATATTGACGCTGGTAAGACGACGACGACTGAGCGCGTGCTCTTTTATACCGGTGTCTCTCACAAAATTGGTGAGGTGCATGATGGCGCGGCTACTATGGATTGGATGGAACAGGAGCAGGAACGAGGTATTACTATTACTTCGGCTGCGACGACCACCTTCTGGAGCGGCATGGATAAGCAGTATCCAGAGCACCGTATCAATATTATCGATACGCCAGGACATGTTGACTTTACGATTGAAGTAGAGCGTTCCTTGCGTGTGCTTGATGGTGCTTGCGCCTTATTTTGTGCGGTAAGTGGTGTCGAGCCTCAGTCAGAGACGGTTTGGCGTCAGGCCAATAAATACGGTGTTCCTCGTATTGCTTTTGTTAACAAGATGGATCGCGCTGGTGCCGACTTCCTACGTGTTGTTGAACAAATTCAAACCCGTTTAAGCGCTACTCCTGTGCCAATTCAGCTGGCTATTGGTGCAGAAGAAAATTTCCGGGGTGTTGTCGATTTGATTGGTATGCGCGCCATTTATTGGCACGAAGAAAATAAAGGTATGAGTTACGACTCAAAAGAGATACCTGAAGACATGGCCGAGCTTGCTGTCGAATGGCGCGAGAAGATGGTTGAAGCTGCTGCTGAAGCCAACGATGACTATATGAATAAGTATCTTGAAGGTGAAGCGCTAACTAGAGAAGAGATCGTCGCTGGTTTGCGAGCACGTACGTTGGCTAACGAAATCGTTCCTGTGCTGTGTGGTTCTGCCTTTAAGAACAAGGGCGTTCAAGCTATGCTTGATGCTATAATTGACTACTTACCGGCGCCTACTGATGTACCGGCAATTACAGGCATATTGGATGACGCAGCCGGAACCGAGGCGACAAGACCGCCAGGTGATGACGAGCCATTCTCGGCGTTGGCATTTAAAATTGCGACTGACCCATATGTTGGCACATTAACTTTTTTCCGTGTTTATTCTGGTGTATTGAATTCAGGTGATACGGTTTATAACCCGGTTAAGGGTAAGAAAGAGCGTGTAGGCCGTATCTTGCAGATGCATGCTAATTCACGTGAAGAGATTAAAGAAGTTCGCGCAGGCGATATTGCTGCAGCAGTTGGTCTAAAGCAGGTTACTACGGGTGATACCTTAAGTGACATAAACAATATTATTACGCTTGAGCGTATGGAATTCCCTGAGCCAGTTATTTCGGTTGCGGTTGAGCCTAAAACCAAGCCTGATCAAGAGAAAATGGGTATTGCGCTGGGTAAGCTGGCAGCAGAGGACCCGTCTTTCCGTGTTCACACCGACGAAGAATCAGGTCAGACCATTATTTCCGGTATGGGTGAGCTTCACCTAGAGATCATTGTTGACCGTATGAAGCGTGAGTTTGGTGTAGAGGCTAATGTCGGTGCGCCCCAGGTTGCTTATCGCGAAACTATTCGCAAGATCGTCGAGCACGAAGCCAAATTCGTCCGTCAGTCTGGTGGTCGTGGTCAGTTCGGTCACGTTTATTTGCGCATAGAGCCGCAAGAACCAGGTGCTGGTTACGAGTTTGTTAACAGTATTGTCGGTGGTTCGGTTCCGCGTGAGTACATTCCAGCAGTTGATAAGGGTATTCAAGAACAGATGACTAATGGCGTGTTGGCCGGCTATCCGGTTGTTGACGTTAAGGTCACCTTGTATGACGGTTCATATCATGATGTTGACTCTAACGAAATGGCCTTTAAAATTGCTGGGTCAATGTGTTTTAAGCAAGGTGCTTTGCTTGCAGGTGCGGTTGTGCTTGAGCCGATGATGAAAGTAGAAGTGGTTACTCCAGAAGACTATATGGGCGACGTTGTTGGTGATCTTAATCGACGTCGCGGTATTATTTTAGGTATGGAAGATGGCCCTTCTGGCAAAGTTGTTGATGCTGAGGTGCCGTTGTCTGAAATGTTTGGTTATGCTACGTCGCTACGTTCGGCGACCCAGGGTCGCGCAACCTATTCGATGGAGTTTGCCAAGTATAGTGAAGCGCCATCAAATATCGCTAATGCATTAGCTAAGAAAGCGTCTTAAGTTTTAAACCATAATAGATTGAAAGATAATTTAAAGAGGTAATAATCGTGTCCAAGGCAAAATTTGAGCGCTCGAAGCCACATATTAATGTGGGAACGATTGGTCACGTAGACCACGGTAAGACGACGTTAACGGCGGCGCTAACYCGAGTGTGCGCAGAAGTTTATGGTGGTGAAGCGATAGCGTTTGATGGTATTGATAATGCTCCTGAAGAGCGCGAGCGCGGCATAACGATATCGACCTCACACGTTGAATACGAGTCTGCTACGCGACATTACGCCCACGTTGACTGCCCGGGCCATGCGGATTATGTTAAGAACATGATCACGGGTGCTGCCCAGATGGACGGTGCCATCCTCGTGTGTGGTGCGACTGACGGCCCTATGCCCCAGACCCGCGAGCACATCCTGTTGTCACGCCAGGTTGGCGTCCCGTATGTCGTCGTGTTTTTGAACAAAGCCGACTTATTGGCTGAAGACTGTGGCGGTGCTGGCAGCGAAGAATATTTAGAAATGCTTGAGCTGGTTGAAATGGAGCTTCGTGAATTGTTGGATAAATACGAATTTCCAGGCGACGACACCCCGATTATCGCGGGTTCTGCCTTAATGGCCTTAAACGGTGAAGACGATAACGAACTTGGCACCACAGCGGTCAAGAAGCTGATAGAAGCCCTGGACACCTTTATTCCAGAGCCGGAGCGTCCTGTTGACGGCGCCTTCTTAATGCCGATTGAAGACGTTTTTTCGATCTCGGGTCGTGGCACCGTTGTGACCGGACGTATTGAGCGCGGTATTGTTAAAGTTGGCGAAGAAATCGAAATTGTTGGTATTAAGGACACCGTAAAGACCGTATGTACGGGCGTTGAAATGTTCCGCAAGCTGCTTGATGAAGGTCGCGCAGGCGAGAACGTTGGGGTCTTATTGCGTGGTACCAAGCGTGAAGACGTAGAGCGTGGTCAAGTATTGGTCAAGCCAGGCAGCATCAAGCCGCATACGCGTTTTGAAGCAGAAGTGTATATTTTGTCAAAAGATGAAGGTGGTCGTCATACACCTTTTTTCAAAGGTTATCGTCCACAGTTTTACTTTCGTACCACGGATGTAACGGGTGCGGTGGAATTACCGGAAGGCGTTGAGATGGTGATGCCAGGAGACAACATTAAAGTAGATGTTGCCTTGATCGCTCCGATTGCGATGGAAAGCGGTTTGCGTTTTGCGATTCGTGAAGGTGGTCGTACTGTTGGTGCGGGTGTTGTTACTAAGGTTGTTGAGTAGAGTATGGAAGGTCAACGTATACGTATCCGTCTTAAGGCATTTGATCATCGTTTGATTGATCAATCGGCGCGCGAAATCGCAGATACTGCTAAGCGTACCGGTGCTCAGGTTAAGGGGCCGATTCCTTTGCCTACGAAGAAAGAGCGGTTCACTATTTTGATTTCACCGCATGTTAATAAAGATGCGCGAGATCAGTATGAAATCCGTACGCACAAACGGCTGATGGATATTGTTGATCCTACAGACAAGACCGTTGATGCGTTAATGAAATTGGATCTTGCTGCTGGTGTTGATGTTCAGATTAAACTTAATTGAGTTTGATTGAGTGTTAACTTTAGTTAGGTTTTGAGGTTTTGATATGACAATTGGTGTGGTTGGACGCAAAGCGGGGATGACGCGTATCTTTACAGATATGGGTGAGTCTATTCCTGTGACTGTGATTGAGGTGGCACCTAACCTCGTTACCCAGGTGAAAGATATTGATAATGATGGCTACCGCGCACTTCAAGTAACAACCGGAAGTCGCCGTGCATCACGAGTAACCAAGCCTATGGCTGGTCACTTTGCCAAGGCTAACGTAGAAGCTGGCCGCGGTACTTGGGAATTCCGTCTCGATGATGGTGAAGGTGACGACGTTGCGGTTGGTCAGGCTTTTGGAGCTGATGTGTTTAGCGATGGCGATACTGTAGATGTTGCTGGTACCACGATTGGTAGAGGTTTTGCTGGTGTTGTTAAACGCCATAACTTTGCCATGCAGGATGCAACTCACGGTAACTCTTTGTCGCATCGTGCACCGGGTTCTATTGGGCAAAACCAGACTCCGGGTCGGGTTTTTAAAGGCAAGAAGATGGCTGGGCATATGGGTAACGTTCGCCGCACCGTGCAAAATTTGCAGGTAGTGCGTGTTGATATGGAACGTAATCTGTTGTTGATTAAGGGCGCCGTACCTGGCGCCGCTGGTGGTGATGTAATAATTACACCGGCTGAAAAATCACGTAATAAAGGTTAATATTACAATGGATATTAGTTTACGATCAGCGAACGGTGGTAGTGCCGGAACCATATCGGTTTCAGATGCTACATTTGACCGTAATTATAACGAGGCTTTGGTGCATCAGGTCGTTACCGCTTATCAGGCTGGCGCTCGTGCTGGTACTCACCAGCAGAAAACGCGTAGCGATGTGCGAGGCGGTGGTATTAAGCCTTGGCGCCAGAAAGGTACTGGCCGAGCTCGTGCCGGTACCAGCCGTAGCCCATTATGGCGTTCAGGTGGTGTAACCTTCGCCGCTCGTCCGCGCGATTACTCCAAGAAAGTTAATCGCAAAATGTATCGCGGCGCCATTAGCTCTATGCTGTCTGAGTTAATTCGCCAGGATCGGTTAATTGTAGTAGATGAATTTGCAGTGTCAGAAGCTAAGACTAAGGTTTTACTTGCTAAGTTGAACGGGTTGGGCGTGAGCAATGCGCTGATCATCGTCGAAATTGGTGACACCAACCTTTATCTTGCAGCGCGTAATTTACACAAAGTTGATGTTAATGATGTTGAAGAAGTAGACCCAGTTGGCTTGATTCGTTTTGGCCATGTTGTGATTACAGCACCAGCACTCAAAAAATTAGAGGAGCGTCTGCAATGAACGAAGCACGTTTGATGCAGGTCTTGTTACGTCCGCATGTGACGGAGAAGGCTGCGCTCATAAAGAAAAATGATCAGGTTATTTTTCGTGTCGTTTCTGATGCGACTAAAGCAGAGATCGCTGCAGCAGTTGAATTGATGTTTGAGGTTAAGGTCAAGGCTGTACAGACTTCTAACGTGAAAGGTAAAGCTAGGAAGGTTCGCCAGATAGCGGGTCGACGTCCTAACTGGAAAAAAGCTTATGTGTCGCTTGTGGAAGGGGTAGATCAATCTAGCCTAGACTTTTTAAGTGCCCAATAAGCAAACAGATTGCAACGGATAAAATCATGGCTATAGTAAAGACTAAACCCACCTCAGCAGGCCGACGTTTTGTCGTTAAGGTCGTTGGTGCAAATCTTCACAAGGGTGCACCACATGCTCCGTTGTTAGAGAGCCAAACTAGAAATGGCGGCCGTAATAACAACGGTCGTATCACTGTGCGTCATATCGGTGGTGGGCATAAGCAACATTATCGAATTATCGATTTTAAACGTAATAAAGACGATATTCCAGCCAAGGTAGAGCGTCTAGAGTACGATCCTAACCGCAGTGCCCATATTGCTTTACTGCTATATAAGGACGGCGAACGTCGTTACATCATCGCACCCAAGGGCGTAAATGCCGGGGATGAGCTTATTTCAGGGGTCAGCGTTCCTATGAAAGTTGGCAACTGCATGACGATTCGTAATATCGTGGTCGGTAGCCAGATCCACAATATCGAGCTAAAGGCTGGTAAAGGTGGTCAGATTGCACGCAGCGCCGGGACTTCTGCTCAGCTGCTTGCGCGAGAGGGTGAGTACAGTGTTGTTCGTCTACGCTCCGGCGAGATGCGTAAAATTCATGTTGAATGTCGCGCTACAATCGGCGAAGTCTGTAACTCTGAACACGCTTTACGCTCTTTGGGTAAGGCTGGTGCATCACGTTGGCGTGGAGTTCGTCCGACCGTTCGTGGTGTCGTAATGAACCCGATTGATCACCCGCATGGTGGTGGTGAAGGTCGTACTTCCGGTGGTCGTCACCCGGTAACGCCTTGGGGTGTCCCTACCAAGGGTTATAAAACTCGCAAAAACAAGCGTACCGATGATGCTATCGTGCGCCGCCGTAATCGCAAGTAATTAAGAATTGTAAAGAGGATATAACGTGCCACGTTCAATTAAGAAAGGGCCATTCATTGATCTTCACCTTAGAAAGAAGGTGGATGATGCGATTGCGACAAATAATCGCCGGCCTATTAAGACCTGGTCTCGTCGTTCAATGGTTACTCCGCAGATGGTCGGTTTAACTATAGCGATTCATAACGGGCGGCAACATGTTCCAGTATTGATTTCTGAGAATATGGTTGGTCATAAGTTAGGTGAATTTTCGGCAACGCGTACCTATCGCGGGCATGCCGCAGATAAGAAAGCGAAGTAAGGGAGCCTGATATGAAAACACTCGCGCGTTTGCGTCACAGCCGTATTTCGGCACAAAAGGCAAGGCTGGTCGCTGATCAAATTCGCGGTTTGCCGGTTGATAGGGCGCTACAAGTTCTTACTCTTAGTCCTAAGAAGGGCGCAGTGATAATTAAGAAGGTGCTCGAATCTGCAATTGCAAATGCAGAGCACAACGATGGTGCTGATATCGATGATCTTAAGGTCGAGACGATCTTCGTTGATGAAGCAGCAACATTTAAGCGGTTTCGCGCTCGTGCAAAAGGGCGTGGTAATCAGATATTGAAACGCAACAGTCATATTTCAGTGACTGTTGCTGACTAAGGTTAAAGAGAGCAATCATGGGTCAAAAGGTTCATCCTACTGGAATTCGACTTGGTATCGTCAAAGATTGGACGTCCAAGTGGTATGCTGATTCAAGCGAATACGCAGATAATTTGTGCTCTGATATGGCGGTGCGTGCGTTTCTGAAGAAAAAGCTGTCACAAGCGTCAGTGAGTCGTATCCAGATCGAGCGCCCTGCCAAGAATGCTCGTATAACTATACATACTGCTCGGCCAGGTATTGTTATTGGCAAGAAAGGCGAAGATGTAGAAGTTTTACGCAAGCAGGTCGGTGCGATGATGGGTGTGCCTGTCCACATCAATATCGAAGAAATTCGTAAGCCAGAGCTTGATGCACAATTGGTTGCAGAAAGCGTCGCTCAGCAAATTGAGCGTCGTATTATGTTTCGTCGCGCGATGAAACGCGCTGTGCAAAATACTATGCGTTTAGGCGCACAGGGTATTAAAATTAAACTGGGTGGACGCCTGAACGGTGCTGAAATCGCGCGTAGCGAGTGGTATCACGAAGGTCGAGTTCCTTTACATACTCTGCGTGCTGATATTGATTATGGTTTTGCAGAAGCTTTAACCACTTACGGTATTATTGGCGTTAAGGTTTGGATTTTTAAAGGTGAAATTTTCGCCGGCGAATCGAAAGAGGATGAATCAAATCCGGTCGCCGCTAAGTAGCGGACTGCTCGATTATTTTTGGAAATTGACTGATGTTACAGCCTAAGCGTACAAAATTTAGAAAACAATTTAAAGGTAGAAACCGCGGTTTAGCTACTACTGGTGGCTCTGTGAGTTTTGGAGAGTATGGCCTTAAAGCAATAGGTCGCGGTCGTATTACGGCCAGACAAATTGAAGCCGCACGCCGAGCGATGACGCGCCATATTAAACGCGGTGGTAAAATCTGGATTCGTATTTTTCCGGATAAGCCTATTACTAAAAAGCCTTTAGAAGTACGTATGGGTAAAGGCAAGGGTAATGTGGAATACTGGGTGTCGCAGATTCAGCCTGGTCGCATGTTGTATGAAATGGAGGGCGTTACCGAAGAGATTGCGCGCGAAGCCTTTCGGTTGGCAGCGGCTAAATTACCCGTACAAACCAAATTCGTTACGCGGACGGTAATGTAATGAACACAAAAGAATTAAGAGAAAAAGATTTGGCAGGCTTAAATACTGAATTGAAAGTTCTACTTAGGGAACAGTTTAACCTGCGTATGAGCAAAGGGACTGGCCAATTAGGTCAAACTCACTTGATACAGCAGGTGCGTCGTAATATAGCACGTGTTCGCACCGTAGTTACTGAGAAATCGAGATTGTCTAATGACTAAAGAAAGCAGTAAAAATGTGCGCACATTGGTCGGCAAAGTGACCAGCGACAAGATGGATAAGACGATTACTGTGTTAGTTGAGCGCAAAGTTCGTCATCCTATTTATAAGAAGTTTATTAAGCGTTCGACAAAAGTTCACGTCCATGACGAAAACAATGACGGGCATATCGGTGACACGGTTTCCATCGTACAGTGTCGTCCTATGTCTAAATCAAAGTCATGGCGCTTGAGTAAAGTCGAGTCCAGTGCAAACTAAAGCACTATTAACGGTTACAGAGCGTAAAGGTAGTTTGGCATGATTCAAATGCAATCGATATTAGACGTGGCGGACAACAGTGGTGCTCGTCGTCTAATGTGTATCAAGGTATTAGGTGGCTCGCATCGTCGCTACGCCGGTATCGGTGATATTGTCAAAGTCAGTGTGAAGGAAGCCATTCCACGTGGCAAAGTGAAAAAGGGCGAAGTATTTAATGCGTTAATCGTGCGCACCCGTAAAGGTGTTCGTCGCCCTGATGGATCAGTGATCCGTTTTGATGGTAATGCAGCTGTATTGTTGAATGCACAATTGCAGCCTATCGGTACCCGTATTTTTGGTCCGGTTACCCGTGAATTGCGTAGTGAAAAGTTTATGAAGATCATATCGCTCGCACCTGAAGTGTTGTAATCACAAGAGTTTATAGTCATGCGTAAGATTAAGAAAGGTGATGACATAATTGTTATCACCGGTAAAGATAAAGGTAAACAGGGTGCTGTTAGCCGCGTAATGCCTGATGAGCGCGTTGTGGTTGGTGGTATCAATATGGTTAAGCGCCATACGAAAGCTAACCCTAATATGGGTATTGCTGGTGGTATCGTTGACAAAGAAATGCCGTTACATGTTTCTAATGTCGCGATTTTTAATCCCATCACCAAGAAAGCAGATCGTGTGGGTATTAAGACATTGGAAGACGGAAAGAAAGTCCGTTATTTCAAGTCTAATGATGAAGTCGTGGACGTATAACTATGGTTAGATTGCAAGAATTTTATAAAGACACCGTAGTTAAGAAACTGCAAGATCAGTTCAACTACACAAGTGCTATGGAAATCCCAAGAATTACCAAGATTACGCTGAATATGGGTGTAGGCGAGGCTATTGGTGACCGTAAGGTTATTGAGCATGCGGTTAGTGATATGATTAAAATCGCCGGCCAAAAGCCAATAGTCACAAAGGCGCGTAAGTCGATCGCTGGCTTTAAGCTACGTGAAGACTGGCCGGTCGGTTGTAAAGTGACATTGCGTCGTGAGCGCATGTTTGAATTTTTGGATCGTTTGGTTAGTGTTGCTATTCCCCGTATTCGAGATTTTCGTGGTTTGAGCGCCAAGTCGTTCGACGGTCATGGTAATTACAGCATGGGTGTAACGGAACAGATAGTGTTCCCTGAAATAGACTACGATAAGATCGATACGATCAGAGGTTTAGATATTACTATTACGACCTCAGCGCGTAATGATGATGAAGGTCGCGCATTACTAGCGGCATTTAATTTCCCAATTAAGAGTTAGTTTTATGGCAAAAACGTCAATGATACACCGCAATCTTAAACGCCAGAAAATGGTTGTTAGATTCGCAGGCAGGCGGGCTGATTTAAAGGCAAAACTGAAAGATTTTTCCTTGTCAGACGAGGAGCGGGAAGCTGCGCAAATAAAATTTCAGTCCTTGCCGCGTGATTCTAGTCCATGCCGTGTACGCAATCGTTGCCGTATTACTGGTCGCCCACATGGTTTTTACCGTAAATTTGGTCTTGCGCGTAACAAGCTAAGAGAAGCGGCCATGCGTGGAGATACGCCCGGTCTGGTTAAAGCCAGCTGGTGATCTGCGGTACGTTTGCCCAGTATAGTTAGAGTTAAAGGATAAAGTAGATATATGAGTTTTTCTGATCCTATTGCAGATTTATTGACACGCATTCGTAATGCACAGATGGTGTCAAAACCATCTGTGACCATGCCTGCTTCGAAGGAGAAGAAGGCGATTGCTGATGTGTTGTTGGATGAAGGTTACATCTCTTCGGCTGAAGTGGATACTAGTGGTATTTTCCCTGCCTTAAATATTGGCTTAAAATATTACGAAGGTAAGCCGGTAATTGAAGAGATTAAACGTATTAGTCGTCCAGGGTTACGTATCTATAAGGGTAAAGGTGATCTTCCAGTGGTTAAAGCTGGTTTAGGTATCGCTATTGTGTCCACCTCCCAAGGCGTTATGACGGCGAGAGCCGCTGCTGCCAATGGTGAGGGTGGCGAAGTACTTTGTACTGTTTCTTAAGGTAAGCGAAAAATGTCACGTATTGCCAAGACTCCTGTTGAGATACCTTCCGATGTGAAGGTTGATATTAAAGACGGGCATATAAAAGTTAAAGGCCCGAAAGGCGAGATGGAACGTATGATCCATCCTACTGTTATGATGAGCCAGGACGGTAGTATCTTATCATTTTCGATGAAAAAAGAAGGTGATAAAATGGCTATGGCCGGTACCATGCGATCTTTGGTTCATAACATGATGATCGGAGCTTCTAAGGGCTTTGTGAAGAAGCTTACACTGGTTGGTGTGGGTTATCGTGCTCAGGTTAAGGGTAAAGTTCTTGATTTGACCCTTGGGTTTTCCCATCCTGTTGAACATGCTATTCCCGAGCATATTCTGATTGAAACTCCTAGTCAGACCGAAGTGGTTATTAGCGGTCCTGATAAGCAACGTGTTGGACAGGTTGCTGCGGAAATACGTGCTTATCGTCCGCCTGAGCCTTATAAAGGTAAGGGCGTTCGGTACTCTGATGAACAGATTTCGCTGAAAGAAGCGAAGAAAAAATAAGGGGCCTTAGAAAGCTATGGCTAGTAAAATTGAATCCAGAGCTCGTCGCGCATTACGTACGCGTGCTCGTATTAAGACATTAAGTAGATATCGTTTGTGTGTACATCGTACACCTCGTCATATTTACGCTCAGGTTATTGCCCCTAACGGCCACGAAGTGATTGCTAACGCAGCCACTGTGCAGGAAGGGATACGTAAAGATACGAAGTACACTGGCAACATCGATGCCGCTAAAGCAGTTGGTGCTGCTGTGGCCAAACAGGCGATGGAGAAGGGTATTAAGCAAGTTGCATTTGATCGTTCTGGGTTTCGTTTTCATGGACGTATTAAGGCGTTGGCTGATGCAGCGCGTGAAGCTGGTCTCGAATTTTAAAAGGTATAGATCATGGCGAGTTATGACGGTCAGCCCTCAGGTGATGGGCTAAACGAAAAGCTAGTAGGCATTAGACGCGTTGCTAAGGTCGTAAAGGGTGGCCGACAGTTCGGTTTTTCAGCCTTGACTGTAGTGGGTGATGGCAATGGTCGTGTGGGTTTCGGTAGTGGAAAAGCGCGTGAAGTGCCAGCAGCTATTCAGAAAGCAATGGAGCAGGCGCGCCGTAATATGGTTACTGTAAAATTGAACGAAGTGACCTTACAGCATGCCACCATGGGGTATCATGGCGCAGCTAAAGTGTATATGCAGCCCGCGTCACCTGGTACTGGCATTATTGCTGGCGGCGCGATGCGTGCGGTATTTGAAGTATTGGGGGTTCAGGATGTGTTGGCGAAATGTATTGGTTCGCCTAACCCGGTTAACGTCGTACGAGCCACTATCCAAGGCTTAAATGATATGACCGATCCGGAATATGTTGCTGCAAAACGCGGCAAGAAAGTTAGCGATATTATCGGCTAGTGTAAGGAATAGTGATGCCTAGCAATAGAATTAGGGTTACATTGGTACGCAGCACGTGCAAGCGGCTGCCTGCACATAAAGCGTGTGTGGCAGGTTTAGGTTTGCGTCGTGTGCGCCATGCTGTTGAAGTTGAAGACACACCAAGTGTGCGCGGGATGATCAATAAAGTGTCATATCTGCTGCAAGTTGAGGAAGTGTAAGATGCGTTTGAACGAATTATCGCCTGCTAAAGGCTCTAAACCACTTCGTACTCGCGTGGGTCGTGGTATAGGCTGCGGACTTGGCAAGACTTGTGGTCGCGGTCATAAAGGTCAGCATTCGCGTTCTGGTGGTTTCCGTAAGGTTGGTTTTGAGGGTGGTCAGATGCCTTTGCAACGTCGCTTACCCAAAGTCGGTTTTACCTCACGTATTGGTCGGGTCACTGCTGAAATACGTTTGAGTGAATTCAACAAAATCGAAGGTGACATCGTTGATTTAGCGTCGCTACGTGCAGCGAATCTAATTACAGCCGGTATTATTCGTGCCCGTGTTATGTTGTCTGGTTCAGTGGATAAGGCTTATACCGTAAAAGGTTTGGCTTTGACTAAAGGTGCTCGGGTTGCGATTGAAGCGGCTGGCGGGAAGATAGAAGACTAAGTGTCTCGTTCTGCTGCAGCGCTGGTCTCCAAAACAGGTGGAGGCAACCTAAGTGAGCTCAAGCGGCGATTGTTGTTTGTCCTTGGCGCACTAATAGTTTTTCGAATTGGATCTTTTTTGCCAGTGCCGGGTATTGATCCGACAGCTTTGGCAGATTTGTTTGAACAACAGAAAGGTACTATTCTCGAATTCGTTAACATGTTTTCAGGTGGGGCTTTAGGGCGAGTCAGTATTTTCGCACTGGGCGTTATGCCGTATATTTCGGCTTCCATCATTATTCAGCTTTTGACTGCAATTAGTCCGAAGTTAGAGCAGATTAAAAAAGAAGGTGAAGCTGGGCGTCGCAAGATAACGCAGTACACGCGTTACTTCACTGTAGTGCTGGCTACTTTTCAGGCAATTGGTATTTCAATTGCTTTGGAAAGTATGAGTGCCGGCGGTGCTGCAGTAGTTATCGATCCAGGTTTGGCGTTTCGTTTTACTGCAGTAGTGACATTGGTCACCGGCACTATATTCCTTATGTGGCTTGGTGAACAAATGACAGAGCGAGGTATCGGTAATGGTATCTCCCTGATTATTTTTGCAGGAATTGTCGCTGGGTTGCCATCGGCTATTGGCGGCACATTAGAGTTGGCTCGTACAGGTGAATTGCACGGTGCTTTGGTACTGGTTATTATCGCATTAGCCTTGGCGGTTACTGCATTTGTGGTGTTTGTTGAGCGCGGCCAACGTCGCATTACCGTGAACTATGCAAAACGGCAGCAGGGGCGCAAGATGTATGCTGGTCAGACTAGCCATTTGCCATTGAAGCTGAATATGGCAGGTGTTATACCGCCGATTTTTGCTTCCAGTATTATTTTGTTTCCGGGTACGATTGGTACTTGGGTCGGGCAGAACGAAGGGATGCGCTGGTTGGGAGATATCGCCGCAGCGCTATCTCCGGGGCAGCCGTTGTATGTTGGTTTTTATGCTACGGCGATTGTATTTTTCTGCTTTTTTTATACGGCGTTGACAGTTAAGCCAAAAGATATGGCAGATAATCTGAAGCGCTCAGGTGCTTTTATAGCTGGGATTCGTCCTGGCGATCAAACTGCTAAGTATATTGATGGTGTTTTGTCTCGATTGACTCTGGCAGGAGCAATTTACATTACAGCGGTGTGTTTGTTGCCAGAGTTTTTGATTTTGTACTGGAATGTTCCGTTTTATTTTGGCGGTACTTCTCTATTAATTATTGTCGTGGTTGTGATGGATTTTATGAGTCAAGTTCAAGCTCATTTAATGTCACACCAGTATGATGGCTTGATGAAAAAAGCAAACCTAAAAGGCCATGGTCGCCGAGGTATTTAAGGCGACGCGGAAGCGGAGAAACAGTAATGAAAGTTCGGGCATCGGTTAAGAAAATTTGTCGTAATTGTAAAACAGTACGACGTAAGGGAGTGTTAAGAGTGATTTGCTCTAACCCTCGTCACAAACAGCGTCAAGGCTGATTGTCGGTATTCTTTAGATTGACTGATATTTTTTGATTGGTTATAATTTCCGGTTTTAATTTGTACGCTTACGTCCCCAGGTGACTTTAAGGTTTCTGGCGGGGACAGGAGATAGTCTGTGGCACGTATTGTTGGGGTAAATGTCCCTGATCATAAACACGCAGTGATTGCGCTCACCGCAATCTATGGCATCGGTCGTAATCAGGCCCAGAAATTGTGTGATGCCACTGGTGTTAACCCTGCATCTAAAGTCAAAGAATTGACAGAAGAGCAGCTTGAATCGCTTCGTAGTGAAATAGGTAAGCTTCGTGTTGAAGGTGACCTTCGTCGTGAAATTTCCATGAATATTAAGCGCTTAATGGATTTAGGTTGTTATCGTGGTATTCGTCATCGTCGCGGTTTGCCGCTTCGTGGCCAGCGTACGAAAACTAACGCACGTACTCGTAAGGGCCCTCGTCGCCCAATTCGCAAGTAATTTTGGAGTTGTCTGTACATGGCAAAGACACCAGCACGTTCTACTAAAAAACGCGTCAAGCGTGATGTATCTGATGGTATGGCTCATATTTATGCGTCATTTAACAATACTATCATCACCTTTACCGATCGTCAGGGTAATGCACTAGCTTGGGCCACTGCCGGCGGCTCTGGTTTCCGTGGTTCACGGAAGAGTACGCCGTTCGCAGCACAGGTTGCCGCTGAACGCGCCTCTGCAGCCGTAAAAGAATACGGTATGAAGAATGTGGAGGTGTTTGTTAAAGGGCCTGGCCCGGGGCGTGATTCTGCTGTTCGCGCGATTAATGGTGCTGGCTTTAATATTAATAGTATTAGTGATGTTACGCCAATCCCACATAACGGCTGTCGTCCGCCGAAAAAGCGTCGAGTTTAGGCGACATACGTATTAATCTGAGGAATTTTTAATGGCTCGTTACACCGGACCAACTTGTAAATTAGCAAGGCGTGAAAAAACCGACTTATTTTTGAAAAGTGGCATTAGGCCGCTAGATTCTAAATGTCGTGCAGACGTTATTCCAGGTCAGCATGGTGCACGTCGTACCCGTTTGACTGATTACGCGGTGCAGTTGCGTGAAAAGCAGAAAGTTCGTCGTTTTTACGGTGTATTGGAAAAGCAATTCCGTAACTATTACAAGAAAGCCGATCGGCAAAAGGGTGCTACGGGTGAAAATTTGTTGCGCTTGCTCGAGGGTCGCTTAGACAACGTTGTGTATCGTATGGGGTTTGGTTCTACTCGTGCTGAATCACGACAGTTAGTCTCTCATAAGACTATTCTTGTTAATGGCCGTTACGTTAATATCGCGTCTTATCAGGTTCAACCTGAAGATGTTATAGCGGTTACAGAGAAAGGTAAAAACCAGTTACGTATCAAATCTGCGCTCGAACTGTCTGCGCAACGTGGTGCTGTAGATTGGGTTGAAGTCAGCTCAGATAAGATGGAAGGCGTGTATAAGCGTGTTCCTGATCGCGACGAATTGCCGATGGAGATTAACGAAAATCTCATCGTCGAATTGTACTCTAAGTAATATTTTTTGAATTCTTTCCTTTGTTGGAAGAGAGGATAGTCCATGTCCGGTCAAGTAACGACTTTTTTGAAGCCACGCATTGTTGACGTTCAAGTTACGGGTGCTAATAGCGCCAAGGTAACGCTTGAGCCGTTGGAGCGCGGTTTTGGCCACACCTTGGGCAATGCGCTACGTCGTATTTTGTTGTCATCAATGCCCGGGGCGGCGTTGACAGAAGTTGAAATAGACAATGTCCTTCATGAATACAGTACTATAGAAGGTGTCCAGGAAGACGTTATCGATATACTGCTTAACTTAAAGGAAGTTACTTTGCGCTTGGAAGATCGCGAAGAAGCTGAGTTGACGCTTAAGAAGAGCGGCCCTGGCCCTGTTTTGGCTGGCGATATCGAAACAGTTAATGGCGTGGAAATTGTTAACCCTGATCATGTTATTGCCAATCTTACCGCTTCTGGTGAATTGAGCATGCGGCTTAAGGTAGAGTTAGGCCGTGGTTATCAACCGTCGACCAATCGAATCGATGCCGATGGCGATCGCCCGATTGGTGCGCTACAGTTGGACGCCTCGTTTAGTCCACTTCGCCGCGTTGCCTATGTTGTTGAGAGTGCTCGTGTGGAGCAGCGCACCGATCTCGATAAGTTGATTCTTGAGCTGGAGACAAACGGCGCTATTGATTCTGAAGAAGCAATTCGTCGTGCTGCCACGATATTACAGGACCAGTTGTCTGCGTTTGTAAACCTTCAGGGTAGTCAGGTTGAAGAACCAGAATCAACTGAAGGCGAAATTGATCCAATTTTACTGCGCCCGGTCGATGATCTGGAATTGACAGTACGTTCTGCAAATTGTCTAAAAGCCGAAAATATTTATTTTATCGGTGATTTGATTCAGAAGACAGAAGTTGAGTTGTTAAAAACTCCTAATCTAGGTAAGAAGTCTTTAACCGAAATTAAGGATGTATTAGCCACTAACGGTTTGTCATTAGGTATGCGACTTGATAACTGGCCACCAGCTCATTTGAGCGGCGAGATTCCAGCCACTACCGATACCGCTACTATTTAATAACATTTTGATTTTAGGATAACAACGATGCGACATCGTAATTCCGGTAGGCAACTTAGCCGCAATACCAGTCACCGCAAAGCTACCTTGCAGAGTTTGACTAACTCTTTATTGCGCCATGAAATTATTCGTACAACCGTACCTAAGGCGAAAGAATTACGCCGTGTGGCTGAACCGTTAATCACTCTTAGTGGTGAAGACAGCGTTCATAAACGTCGTATTGCGTTTAACCGACTACGTGATAAGGAAATGGTTAGCAAGCTATTTGGTGAGCTGGGTCCACGTTATAAAGAACGTCCAGGTGGTTACTTGCGTATTCTTAAATGCGGGTTTCGCCCTGGGGATAATGCTCCAATGGCTATTGTCGAACTTGTGGATAGGCCAATACAAGTTGAGAGCGAGGAAAACGAAGATTAAACAAAAGCGGGCTTAAAGCCCGCTTTTTTGTTTTAGGATGAGTCAGGTTTGCTAATCTCTAGCGGCCTATAGAGTTAAGTGTTTTCTATTTTTTAAGCGTAGTTACCGGGGCTATTTGTAGATGGCTCCATCGCGCATCCGTGTGGCCTCGTGCCCTAGCTACTAGTTAGCAACCAATTGGCGCTACGCTTGTTGCTACGCTATTTCATCCCGCTGATTGTTTTTTTGCCCAAGAACTTTAGTCTTTAAGTATATTTCTCTGCGCTATCTCTAAGAAGCGCTGGGTGTGTGTGGTTGTTTGTTGTCACGGATATAGGCGCGTAAGGTGGTGGTATATTACCGCACTTTCAACCCTGAGTTCCTTTTGTGTCACAGACATGGGGTAGCTATTATCGGGACCGAGCTGCCTTGTTTTGGTGGGAATATGATGAGTACAACAAGTGCACTAATTAAGGCCTAATGTCGGCAGTTATATATGTTATAACATTCAGGGAATGTCTGGGCATGGTAAGCCCCGCACTAGACGTGACTTTTCCATTCTGGCATAGACTCGTTTCTTTATGGGCTTTATTATGGCTACTGGTAACTCAAATATACTGAATTATGAATAGAGTTTTAGCGCGCTGGTATCAAAAGTATTTTTCCGATCCTGATGGTGTCGCACTTGCCGTTGTTCTCATGTTTGGTTTTCTCATTATTTATTTTATGGGACATATGCTGGCGCCTGTGTTGGGTGCTTTAGTATTAGCTTATTTGCTTGAGGGATTAGTGCTTACCTTACAGCACTGGAAGCTACCGCGTTTGTTGGCGGTTACGATTGTCTTTGTCGTTTTTATGGCTTTTTTGTTGTTTATTTTGTTTGGCTTGATGCCACTTCTTTCACGCCAGGTCGGGGAGCTGGTGAATGAGTTACCGAGGATGGTAATGCGTGGGCAGGAAACTTTGTTAAGGCTTCCAGAGCTCTATCCAACCTTGGTTAGTGAAGAGGAGGTTAGAAAGGTTATGCGTGATATCGGTACCTACGTGCGTGAGATGGTGCAGAATATCGCCTCTTTTTCACTGGCATCGATCACAGGTATTTTTACCTGGGTTGTTTACCTGGTATTGGTGCCTGTTTTAGTCTTTTTCTTTCTTAAAGATAAAGGCCGAATCATGTCATGGACAAGTGCTTTGCTTCCCGCAGAACGCAAATTAACTACGCAGATTTGGCGGGAGATGAACGTCCAGGTTGGTAATTACGTGCGTGGTAAATTTGTTGAAATATTAATTGTCGGCGTAGTGTCATACGTGACGTTCGCCATTATGGGCCTAAACTACGCCATGCTGCTCGGTGCTTTGGTTGGTTTGTCTGTCATTATTCCTTACATTGGTGCTGTCGTTATTACCGTTCCAGTATTACTTATTGGATTTTTTCAGTGGGGATGGGGTGCTGAATTTGGCTATATTGCAATTGCCTATCTTATCATTCAAACCTTGGATGGTAATGTGTTGGTGCCTCTGTTATTTTCTGAGGCGGTTAATCTTCACCCGGTTGCGATCATTATTTCAGTGCTTGTTTTCGGTGGTCTTTGGGGCTTTTGGGGCGTGTTTTTTGCTATACCGCTGGCAACGCTAGTTGCCGCCGTCATCACTGCATGGCCGCGTGCCAGTCATAGTGTGTTGGTGGGAAATGATCATACAGAGCAAGCAGTAAGCGAGTAGCTTGCTCCAGGTTGTTTATCTTGAAAGAAGATTTTGACGGCCAATTCGGCTTATCATTTAATTTTGACAATCGATTCAGCCTAGAACTTCCTGCAGACCCTGATACCGGTAAGCAACGTCGTCAGGTACGCGCTGCCTGTTATTCGCGGGTAATGCCGTTAACGGTTTCCGCCCCGAAGCTGGTGGCCTATTCTAGGGAAATGGCTGAGGTGCTGGGTTTATCTACCGAAGCTTGTGAGTCACAAGAGTTTGCTGATGTGTTTGCGGGCAATCGCTTGCTTGATGGAATGGAGCCTTATGCTATGTGCTATGGCGGCCATCAGTTTGGTCATTGGGCTGGGCAGTTGGGTGATGGACGCGCCATCAATCTTGGTGAAATTGTTACTGCAAAATCAGAGCATTGGGCCTTACAGTTAAAAGGCGCAGGGCCTACACCTTATTCACGCACTGCTGATGGATTGGCGGTGTTGCGTTCATCGCTACGTGAGTTCTTATGCAGTGAAGCTATGTTTCATCTGGGTGTGCCGACTACGCGTGCGCTAAGTTTGGTTTTAACCGGTGAGTCGGTCGTACGTGATATGTTTTATGATGGCAACCCACAATCTGAGCCCGGTGCGGTGGTTTGCCGAGTCGCTCCGTCGTTTATCCGTTTTGGTAATTTCCAGATTTTCACTGCACGTGGTGAAACTGAGCTTTTGAAAAAGCTGGTTGATTTTACTATTCGAAATGAGTTCCCCCACCTGGGCGAACCTTCAGTAGCCGTTTATCTCAAGTGGTTTGAAGAAGTTTGCCGGTTAACCGCTGATATGATTGTGCACTGGATGCGCGTCGGTTTTGTTCACGGTGTGATGAATACCGATAATATGTCTATTCTTGGGCTAACCATTGATTACGGTCCTTATGGTTGGTTAGAGAGCTATGATCCGGATTGGACACCTAACACAACTGATGCGGCCGGTCGTCGCTATTGTTTTGCTAATCAAGCGCAAATCGGGCACTGGAATTTAGCTCAGCTTGGCAGTGCGCTGATGCCTTTGTTTGAAGGCAGCGAGCCATTACAACAGGTGCTTAATAGTTATCCTCGATATTTTGAGCAAGGTCGCCAAGAAATGATGGGGAATAAGCTGGGTTTTGATCGCTACGCTGCCGATAGCGACAATGTAATAGTGGAAGAGCTGCTGGAGATATTGGCGTTGATAGAAACTGACATGACCATTTTCTATCGGCGTTTAGCTTTGTTAGATATAAATGTGGATATCGATACTACGACTGATAAAGAGCTTATCAAGCCCCTGGTAGATGCTTATTATTTACCAGACGAAGTCAGCGAGGTTTATCGGGCGCGTTTGGCCAAGTGGTTGCGTGCTTATATCCGGCGTTCACGTAAAGAGGGTAAGACCAATGAAGTGCGTCGGGCGAAGATGAACGCGGCTAACCCGAAATATGTGCTGCGTAACTACATAGCACAGTTGGCTATTGATAAAGCGGAAGTTGGTGATTTTAAATTTGTTAGTGATTTACTGGAGTTGTTGCGTCATCCTTATGATGAACAACCCGAGGAAGAGGAGTTTGCCGCCAAGCGACCGGATTGGGCGCGAAACAGAGCAGGTTGTTCGATGTTGTCATGCAGTTCGTAGCTAAAAAAGGATGAGATAATTATGCTTCCCTGCGTTGAAATAGAACCTAAGACAACTGCAACAGCGTCAGTGATTTGGTTGCATGGTCTAGGCGCTAATGGCCACGACTTTGAACCTATCGTTCCTCAGTTGGCTTTGTCCGATGAACTGGCAGTGCGCTTTGTCTTTCCGCATGCGCCGAATATGCCGGTAACGATAAATGGCGGTATGGTTATGCCAGCCTGGTATGACATCTATGAGATGTCGATAGACGCTAAAATTGATGCCGCCGGCATCAAAAAGTCTGCTGAATTAATTGGTGATTTGATAGCGCGCGAAATCGAGCGTGGCGTTAGTAGTGAACGTATTGCCTTGATTGGTTTTTCGCAAGGCGGCGCCGTCGTCTATGAGTGTGGCTTGTCTTACGCTAAACCACTGGCCGGTATTCTCGGGATGTCGGCCTATTTTGCCACCCATGATAGTTTGATTTCACACAAGGCGAACCACAGTACTCCCGTCGCTATACACCATGGTCACTATGATCAGGTTGTGCCGGAGGCTTTAGGCCGGCAAGCAGAAAGATTGATTCGTGCTTTGGGTAACCCTGTGGAATATAAAAGCTATGCGATGGAGCACAGTGTTTGCGCAGAGCAGATTGATGATATTGCCGATTGGTTAAACCGGGCTTTGGCCGGTGTAGTGTTTCATACTGAAAGTAGATAGAGAAAGCCAGTAACTACACTAGTTAGACATAAACTCTTCTGGTGGTAGTTCGCAAGCGAGTTTTTGGCCTAGTAGTTCTTCAATAGCAGGAACTTGAAACGATTCAAATTCACAGGCCAAGCTGATGGATATGCCTTTAGCACCGGCACGGCCAGTGCGGCCTATACGATGAATGTAGTCATCGGGATTGTCAGGAAGGTTGTAGTTAATCACATGGCTAACCCCTTTGACATGAATGCCACGCCCTGCAACATCAGTGGCAATCAACGCTTTGAATTCACCATTTTTAAATTTCTCCAAGGTGCTTGTACGTTTCTTTTGTGGTACCTCGCCAGTGAGCAAGCCGGCACTGATGTTATGTTTCACAACTCGATCAAACAGCTTTTGTGCCTGGTCGCGTCGATTGGTGAAAATAATGGCAAGCTTGGTTTCCGGATGTTGTAGAATTTTCAGTAGAACAGGGAGTTTCTCTTCGTTAGAAACCATATAAACCTTTTGTTCTACGCTATCACTGGCAACGTTGTCAGGTTCGATTTCTACTTTTACCGGTTCGTATGTCCATTGATAGGACATTTCTAAAATCTCGGCAGTAAACGTCGCACTGAATAATAAGGTTTGGCGATAATCAGTATTAGGCGTTGCGCGAACAATGCGTCGTACTTGTGGAATAAAGCCCATATCAAGCATACGATCAGCTTCGTCTAATACTAAGGATTCTACCTGGTCTAGATGAACATGCTTCCGATTGGCAAAGTCGAGCAGGCGTCCAGGTGTTGCGACGACGATATCGACATAACCTTGGTCAAGTTTCTTTAGCTGTTTTTCGTAATCCGTGCCACCGATAAGTGTGACGACGTGTAGCCCGGTATGTTTGCACAGACCTTGGGCATCTTCAGCAATTTGCGCGACCAATTCTCGGGTCGGCGCAATGATAAGCGCTCGTGGTTCTGCCAGATAACGTTGTTCCTTAATCGGGTTTTTTAATAAGTCATCAATAATGGTGATAAGGAAAGCGGCAGTTTTGCCGGTGCCGGTTTGAGCCTTACCGATAGCATCTTTACCCTGCAAGGTTTCAGGCAGAATTTGTGCTTGTATGGGTGAACAGTATTGAAAGCCTAGATCGTAAATGCTGTGCAATAAGGTTTCATCCAGCTTGAGGTCGTAGAAACGTGTCTTGCCTTCTTCGGCCGGAACATTGAGTACAGAACTATCCCAAGGTGGGAGGACAAGAGGTTTCTTGGTTCTGGGCCTGCGGGCTCTTTTCGGTCTTGCTTTGTTTGTGGTTTGTATTGTTTTTGGATCAGCCTCTTTTGCTGATTTTTTCTCGTTGTTATCAGCGATAGTTGCTTTCTGTTTGGTAACAGGAACACTGCTGTCGGATTTTTTTTCTTTACTAAAATTTTTAAACAAACGATTTAACAAGGGCGGCGTCTCTTTTTGCTGCGATGACAAGTATGTCATAGGCTCGTAGATATAATGCTATATCGCAGAATTATACTCTTAATATAACCTTAATAGGGGTTGATGGCATCGATATGAGCATGATTGCTTTGTTCCGCTTGTGCTGACGCAGGCTGAAACCTTTCTTTTTGCCAGAGTGTCGCCGATTGCTTTTTGAAAAGAAAATTAAAAATAAGCCGATAAAGGGGTAAGACCAGCTAGTTATGGGTTTTTACGATACTCCCAATATTTTCATTAAATGTGACAGAAAGAAGGGTTAAAAAATCAGCGATTTTGATACAATCCGTCCTTTTTTGAGCCACTGTAGGAATTTTATAATGAAAGCATTACTGATTACGCCCGCCACTAAGTCAGTTGAGATTGTAGATGTTTCCAGTCTTGATGATATTAAGGCAATGATTGGTTTTGACACCATTGATTCCGATGAGGTTGGGCCAGAGGGTGATCGGCTATATTTTGACGAAGAATGTTTTATTCGAGGTGATGCTGTGACTGGTCGTTTTCAGGTTGATAAAGTGATGCCTGTTGCTGGTAAGGGCATGCTTGTCGGATCGGCCGACGGTGGTATTAGCTTTAAAGATGTTGTCACGGATGTCGATGCACTGAAAGAGCGGCTGGTCTATTTATAAGCAGTGACTGCTTCTTTGTGTTTATTCTATTCTTTTAGTGGTTGAGTTATGTCTACTATCAAGATGTATTCGAGTAATTTGTGCGGTTACTGCCGGGCAGCGCATCGCTTATTGAGTAAGAAGGGTGTCGACAACTACGAAACTATTATCGTAGACGGAGACTACGCCTTGCGTGCTCATATGATACAGATCAGCGGCCGCCATACTGTGCCACAGATATTTATTGGTGAGCGGCATATTGGCGGTTATACCGATTTAGCGGCGTTAGATGCCGCAGGTGAATTGGATGAGCTGCTAAAAGAATTCTAAGATATTGATTTGTATATATTTTATTCTTTAAGGCTAACAGAAAAAGACATTTTGTTATTGCGAAACTAAGGTTTCATCCGCCCGGTTTAGGCTATAGTAACTACGGATTCTATAGGGAGGGTGTGATGGTGGCAGAGTTAAGCGAAATAGCTCAGGTGTCTGCGGCAAAACGTGGCCTCAGTGGTTTGCAGGTATTTGGTATTGCTTTTCTGGCGATGCTGGTTGCGCTCGTTCTCGCATTTTTTGTCGTTAAATATTATTTCTTTCCCAGCGATTTCAATCCGGTTGCATTACACGCCAAAGAACAGCAGGTGTTAAGCAGTAAGCTACAGGCACTTGGTTTGGTAGATTTGTCTGTTGGCCAAAGTGAATTAAAGAATGGCGCAAAGACCGATAAGAAGGAAGCGCTTACACCTGAGGCTTATAGCGAGTCTGGTTTAGATCGTGAAATCGCCTTTAGTGAAAGGGAAATTAATGCCCTGGTGGCAAATAATACAGATATGGCGGAACGTTTGGCGATCGATTTGTCCGACGACCTGGTTAGTGCGAAATTACTGATGCCGATGGATGAAGACTTTCCTGTGATTGGAGGCAAGACGCTTAAAGTTAAAGCGGGTATTGGTTTGTCTTACGAGGGAGATCGCGCAAAAGTGATATTACGCGGTATTAGCATTATGGGGGTGCCTATTCCCAATGCCTGGATGGGTGGACTAAAAAATATCGATCTCGTACAGGAATTTGGCGGTCAGCCGGGCTTTTGGCAGGCTTTTGCCGATGGCATAGAGCATCTCTCTGTTGCAGAAGGTAATCTTTTCATAAAACTCAAAGAGTAGCCTGTTGCATCGTCATTCAAAGCCTGCAGTTTTGTGTCGTGGGATTTTTTGTTTTTAATGCCTTTTCGCTTGTCTGATTAACGATTTTTTCTAATAATCCGCTATAACTCTATAGAGTTGTTTGTTTTGGTGAAACTGTGGATGATTCGTCGTAGAAAGTTAATTTTAGGCGCCGTAGCAGCAGTATTGCCCATGGTTAGTGCTAACTCATTTGGCGCATTAATTGTGCCCGGTGAACGTCGCCTTTCGCTTTATAACCAACATACAGGTGAGAGTGTTAAGGCAACCTATTGGGCGCAGGGTGAGTTTATTATTGATGAGCTTGCGGCGATCAACAAAGTACTGCGCGATCATCGCACAGACGAAATGATTGATATTGATATCGGTTTGCTAGATCAGTTAAATTTGCTGCAAGCTAAGGTGGGCGGCAATGGTCGTTATGAAATTGTTTCTGCTTACCGATCTCCTCGGTCGAACGCCAGGTTGTATCAGTCAACAGAAGGTGTCGCTACCGATAGTCATCATATGTTTGGCCGTGCTATTGATGTGCGCTTGCCTGGCGTTGAGTTAGCGCATTTGCATACTGCTGCATTAGATATGCATGCAGGTGGTGTTGGCTACTATCCCAAATCACGTTTTATTCACCTTGATAGTGGTGAAACTCGCCGCTGGTAGTGCCTGCGCAGGGCGTATTCTCACCCTGTTTCTTTGTTATAGTCGTGCCGGAATGATCAGTGATGATCTGATTAATATGGGGGCACACATGATTTATAACAATATTCTCGAGACCATTGGTAATACACCAATCGTTAAGCTCAACCGAATGTCACCTGATGGAGTTGATATTTACGTCAAGGTCGAGTCGTTTAATCCTATGGCATCGGTAAAAGATCGCCTTGCTTACGCCATTATTAAAGACGCACGTGATAGTGGTGCGTTGAAGCCGGGTCAAACCGTGGTTGAAGCAACATCTGGCAATACCGGTATTGCACTTGCCATGGTGTGTGCTGTGATGGGGCATCCCTTTGTTGCAACCATGGTAGAAACCTTTTCTGTTGAGCGCCGCAAGTTGATGCGCGCGCTGGGAGCGAAAGTCATTTTGACGCCTGCCGCAGAACGGGGTTCAGGTATGGTGCAACGCGCCAAAGACCTGGCTAAGCAGCACGGTTGGTTTATGGCGCTTCAATTCGAAAACCCGGCGAACCCGGATTATCATCGCAATACCACTGCTCCGGAAATACTCAAAGATTTTGCCGGTGAGCGACTCGACTACTTTGTCACGGGTTGGGGTACCGGTGGTACCTTGACTGGTGTGGGCGAGGTGTTGAAAGTCGCCAGGCCTGACACTAAAGTCATTGCAGCTGAACCGGAAAATGCCTCTATGCTGGCCGGCAAGGACTGGAGCCCGCATAAAATTCAAGGTTGGACGCCAGACTTTGTGCCGGCGGTGCTGAACAAAGGTGTGGTCGATCAGATCGTGCCGGTATCTGATGAAACAGCTATCGCGACGTCGTTGGCTTTGGCTCAGAATGAGGGAATATTTGCTGGTATCTCGGCCGGTGCTACTTTGGCAGCTGGTATAGAGGTGGCGAAAAATGCTGCAAAGGGTAGCGCGATGTTGGTAATGTTGCCGGATACGGGCGAGCGCTATCTTAGTACGCCGATGTTTGCTGATATTAACGAAGGTTCTGACGACGAGTGGTTGGCAAGCTTGTAAGAAGTTAGTTTTTGCTAAGACGGTAGGGCCCTTCATTGTTGGTGTCGCTGGTGAAGTAAAGCGCACCATCTGGCCCGCTTGCTACGCCCATTGGGCGCGCCCAGCGACTACCATTTTCAAGTTGAAAGCCGGTGATAAAATCCTTAACTGCTATAGCTTCGTCGTCTTTAAAATCAACTCTAACTAATTTAGGGTGACGGCGGCTGGCAGGGTTGCCGCTGAAGCCGCCGGATGGTTTTGTGCCCCATGATCCGTGCAGGGCGACAATAGCATCACCGCTATAATGCGCATCCAAGGCATTTTTATCGATGAACGCCACAGCCATTGGTGCACTGCGTGCGTCGAAGGTCGCGGCCGGCAATACTACTTTGTTTTTGGGCTGCGGTGGTTTATGTTTTATGCAGTCATCACGTTCAATTTTACCTTCAATAAGTTGAAACCAGGGCATGCCATGAAATGAATTGGCTCTGAGCTTACTGAAATATTCGCGCGGTTCTTCATAGCCTAGATGATCCGGCCCATTATTGCTGGCATAGAGTTCATGGCTGTCAGGCTGCCAATCAAACCCTATCGGGTTGCGTAAGCCACTGGCAAAAGGAACTAGCTGAGGTGTCGTCGTGGACTCGTCCAATATAAAGACACCACCGCGTCTATGATTGAAATCATAGCTGCTATCCAGGTATTCGTTGGAGCAGTTGCCGCTGATGCCTAAGCCGACATATACACGTTGATCAGGGCCTACGGCAACAGTGCGGCTGCTATGAGAGCTGCCGCCGGGCAGCGGTGCTACAAGGGAGAAATCATCGCGCGCCAGGATAAAACCATCGTTGTTGTAGTTGGCTAAATAGAGACCCTCGCTCTCGGCGACAAAGACCTCAGTATTTTTATCGTGATAGCGAAACGCGATACTGTGTGGGTAACCGCCAAAATCTAACTGATGATGGATTTTGTTATAAGGAGGCTTGAGGTGGTAGAGGTATCCAGAGCGAGAGCCGATAAACAGGTCGCCATTTTTGCCGAAAGTTATCAGGCGTGGGCGTGATAATTTGGCGTTGATGAATTCAAGTTTGTAGCCGTTTGGGATGGAAATCTGATAAGAGTTTCCTTTTATCTTGATAGATGATGTAGATAAATCATTGGCGAATACGGATTGTGCCAATAGAATGAGTACGCTAATTATAGTCAGGCTGAATATTTTATGCATGTTGTTCAACGCTCGTATTTGGGAACCTTTGAATAAGCCCCTGAAGCGGCGTTGGCCGCGTTTATCCCCCCCCATTATATTTTTTAGGGGGGTGCTTAGAAAAAGAAGCTTAAAATGCTCATTTACTCCATGTAAACTGTGCTTTCGACGTGCCCTAGTATTATCATCGCATATAAATCACTGAAATGTTATGACCTTACCAATACTTTATTCGTTCCGTCGCTGTCCCTACGCTATGCGGGCGCGTTTGGCGCTTGTCTCTGCGCAATGTCGCGTGGAATTTCGAGAAATCGTGTTGAGGGATAAGCCACAACAGATGATCGAGCTTTCGCCGAAAGCGACTGTTCCGGTGCTGCAGTTGCCGGATGGTCGGGTCATCGATGAGAGTTTTGATATTATGCAATGGGCTTTGCAGATCAATGATCCAGATAATTGGCTGGCGTATGCGAGTGACGAGTCTGCCAGCATTTTGACCTGGCTGCTTATCGAAACCGATATGGACGGTCATTTCAAGCGTTCGCTGGATCGTTATAAATACTTTGAGCGTTTTCCTGAGCGACCTATGGAAAGCTATCAGTCTGGCGGTGAGGTATTTATTGCGAAGCTTGAGAACAAACTGATGGGCCGCGACTATTTGCTTGGTGAGGGTAAAACCCTTGTTGATATGATGGTGTTACCCTTTGTGCGCCAGTTTTCTCATGTTGATGGGGCATGGTTTGCACAGCGGCCTTACCCTAATGTTCAGCGTTGGTTGGCGGACTTTGTTGAGTCGGACTTGTTTGGGGTGGTGATGAGAAAACATCAACCTTGGCGCGAGGGTGATGTGCCAATAATGTTCCCGCACGCATGACAGCCACTTTGTTTTATTTTCATGACCCGATGTGTAGTTGGTGTTGGGGTTAYCAAACGGCCTGGCAGGGCTTGCTACAAGATATGCCGGATGATGTGAACGTCGCCTATGTGCTGGGTGGCTTGGCGCAAGATAATGACGAACTGATGCCAGAAGATATACAGCAGGCAATACAAGGGCATTGGCGCCGTATACAAGACGAGTTGGGTGTTGAATTTAATTTTGATTTTTGGCGGTACTGTCAGCCCAGGCGTTCGACCTATCCAGCTTGCCGCGCAGTGATTGCTGCGGGAAAACAGGACGCTGGTGTCACCATGATTTTGGCAATACAACACGCGTATTATTTGCGTGCAATGAATCCATCAAAACGCGACACCTTATGTACTTTGGCACAGGAGTTGGGGCTGGATATAAAAAAATTTAATGATGATTTTGATTCGGATGAGATTGAAGAAAGCTTGCAAGAGCAAATTCGTTATTCACGCAGTGTGGGTGTTGGCAGTTTCCCTTCGCTTATGCTGAAAAACAAGAATGAGTTATACCGTTTGACGGTCGATTATAAAAATCACGAGACGACTTTAAATCAAATTATAGATATATTGCGTTAGTCTTCGCTGATGTCCTGAACCAAAACCCAGGGCTTAACGACGACAGACCACACTGTCGCATCATCCTCGTGCCATTTTATTGCTTGCCGATCGCTGACATGCTCGACTTTGCCATCGTTCATCCATAATTTGAATTGCTCGGCATCGTCTTGCGATAAGGCATGGGCGACGTCTATCAGCACTAATTCTGGGGCGACATAGACGACCGCGCCTGCGGCAAAAAAACGTTCCAGCTCTTTCCAGGTGATTTTCGCGGTTTCGAGGTTAATCTTGCCCTTTTCGACATCCGCGAGTTGTTGTTCCTGTGTATTTTGCTTCATGYGTTCATTTTATTCTAATAGGGTGCGGCTTGCATCTTTCATCTATCATCCATCTTTCATCAGGGCTATCGCGCTGAGCCAAGCATGTCCCTATAATCTCCTGCATGATCAGGTTAATTGATGTCAGTTTGCAGCGCGGCACCCAAATATTACTCGAAAAAGCCAATTTAACAGTGCACACAGGGGCTAAGCTCGGTGTTATTGGTGCCAATGGTAGTGGTAAATCCAGTCTCTTTAAGCTATTGCTAGGCCAGTTGCACGTCGATGCTGGTGATTTGTTTATGCCAGGGCAATGGCGTATTGCCCATATGGCGCAGGAAGTCTCAGCATCGGCACGTTCTGCCGTGGACTATGTGCTGGATGGCGACAAAGAACTAAGACGATTACAGGCRGCTATAGCGAAAGAGGAGGCAGAGGAGTTACATGAGCAGCTGGGCGAGCTTTATGCAAAACTCGACGCGGTGGATGGCTTTAATGCGCATTATCGTGCTGAGCAATTGCTGCATGGCCTGGGCTTTAAGCAATCACAGTTGACGGAGTCGGTGGCGTCATTCTCTGGCGGTTGGCGTATACGCTTAAACCTCGCGCAGGCTTTGATGTGTCAGTCTGACCTTTTGTTGCTCGATGAACCGACCAACCATTTGGATTTGGATGCCTCGGTATGGTTGGAACAATGGTTGCGCAATTATGCTGGCACATTGCTTATTATTTCGCATGACCGCGATTTTCTCGATAACGCCGTCGATGGCATTGTCCATATTGAGCATAAGCAGTGTTGGAGCTATAGTGGAAACTATTCCGCATTTGAGCGTTTGCGTGCTGAACGTCTGGCGCAGCAACAAGTAACGTTTGAGAAACAACAGCGACGTAAAGCCGAGATCCACCAATTTGTTGCACGCTTTAGTGCTAAGGCGAGTAAAGCCCGACAGGCGCAGAGTCGTATAAAAGAACTGCAGCGCATGGAAGATATCGCGCCAGCCCATGTGGATTCACCCTTTGATTTTCATTTTTTGGAGAGCAAGCAAAGTTTCAGTGCCCTGATAAGTTTGCATGATGCTAGGCTGGGTTATGATAATAAAACAATTATCAATCATGCGAACATTGAATTGTTACCCGGCACTCGCATTGGTTTGCTTGGTCCTAATGGCGCCGGTAAATCAACACTGATCAAGAGCCTGGTCGGCACGCTGTCATTGCTATCCGGTGAGCGCGTGCAAAGCGATAATCTGATGCTTGGCTATTTTGCTCAGCATCAACTTGAAGCGCTTGATATAGGCGCTAGCGCATTGCTGCATATACAGCGTCTCTCGCCTGATGTTCGAGAACAAGAGATTCGCAGTTTCCTGGGTGGTTTTAACTTTCACGGCGACAAGGCGACGGATCCCATTAGAGATTTTTCCGGTGGCGAAAAAGCACGTTTAGCACTGTCATTGATTGTTTGGCAAAAGCCTAATTTACTGCTTTTAGATGAGCCGACCAATCATCTTGATCTGGAGATGTGTCATGCTYTAACCGTGGCGCTGCAAGGCTATGGCGGGGCGCTGGTGGTTATTTCGCATGACAGGCATCTGCTGCGCAATACCGTTGACCAGTTTTATTTGGTCGCAGAAGGCAGGCTGGCCGAATTTGATGGCGATATTGCTGACTATCAGCAATGGCTGAAAGATCATGGTCAGAAAGTTGATGACAATAAAAATACTGAGAGTGACAGCAAAAAAGATAAAGGGGTTACGCAAACAGTACCCAGGATAGATAAAAAAGAACAACGACAGCATGCCGCAGAAAAACGTAAGCGTCTAAACCCCTTGACCAGCCAAATTAAAAAACTGGAACAGCGTATTGAAAAGAAACAAAAGCAGCTTAGTGAAGTGGAAGAACAGCTTGCAGATAATTCTGTTTATGAAGAAAGTAATAAAGCCTTGTTAGCCGATATACTGTACCAACAGCGTGGCCTGCAACAGGAAATTAACCGATGCGAAGAAGAATGGATAACCTTAAGTGATGAGCTTGAACAATTACAAAATGAGAATTAAATAATGTTTTGCGATGTGCCTCTCGATGGGGCTCTGACTAAGGCGCTGGCCAAGCTCGGGATTGATCAGCCTACACCGGTGCAAAGAAAAACGATTCCCTACGCGTTAGAGAAAACTGATTTATTGGTCAGTGCGGCGACAGGCAGTGGTAAGACAATCGCCTTTTTGCTGCCCACTATGCAGCAATTATTGCAAGATAAAGATGCTCAAACAGGTACGCGCGCCTTGATTCTGGTGCCGACACGTGAATTGGCGCAGCAGATAGTCGGCCAATGTATHGCGCTGGGCAGCTATACACAGTTGACCTTCGGCCTGGTTATTGGTGGTGAAAGTTTTAGCCGTCAGRHGTCCATGTTCAGGAAGAATCCCGAAATTATTGTTGCAACACCTGGTCGCTTGATCGCGCATCTTGATAACCACACACCTCATTTTGATGATTTGGAAGTACTGATYCTYGACGAAGCCGATCGCATGTTGGATATGGGYTTTAGTGATGATGTGTTGGTAATCGCGGCACGTTGTAATGCAGACAGGCAAACACTGATGTTTTCGGCCACCTTGAGTCACAAYGGTATTCGTAGCGTGGCATCTCAATTACTACGTGATTCCATGGTGTTAACACTGGATTCGGTGCGCGATAAACACGAGGACATTCGCCAACAGATTGTGACGGCTGATGATGATGCCCACAAAGTAAAACTCACTATCTGGCTTTTGCAGGATGAAAAACCACAAAAGGCCCTGGTTTTTGTCAACAAAAAAACCCAGGCAGACAGCCTGGCAGGACATTTACGCCACGCCGATATCCGTACCGGTTATTTGCATGGCGATATGGACCAGCATCAACGCGCACAAGTCATGCGTCGATTCCATGACGGCCAGATTGACGTGTTGGTGGCGACGGATGTTGCCGCCCGTGGTCTTGATGTTAAAGGCATTGATCTTGTCATCAATTTTGATATGGCACGTAATGGTAAAGATTACGTCCACCGCATCGGCCGTACCGGCCGTGCTGGTGAAGCCGGTTTGGCGATATCGCTGATTGATCACAATGAGTGGAATGTGATGAACGGTATTGAGCGCTATCTCAAACAAACGTTTGAGCGGCGTCGTATCAAGGAATTGCAGGGTAGCTACACCGGTCCTAAAAAAACCAAGGCATCAGGMAAAGCGATTGGCTCGAAAAAGAAAAAGCCAAAAGAGAAAGACAAAGCTAAATTGAAAGCGGCACAGCGCCACAGAAATAAAAAACAAATTGGCAAGCCTAAAAGAAAATCGGCGGAGCCGAGTGGTGAACGTGCCACGTCGTCACGTAGCGTATTGACGGTAAAAGATGGCTTGGCGGCACCCAAGCGACGTGCCGCAAAGCCTGATGTAAGTAAAGCCTGATGTAATTATGTCCAATGTCATTCCATTTAAAAAGCCTTCGTTGAAAAAGAAGGCGAAAGAAAAAACGCTATGTTCTCATGGCTTTCATAAATGGAAGGTGGTGACAAAAAATCAGTTTGACAGTAAGGCAGGCAAGCTTGTAACAACTTATCGTTGCGAACGTTGCGGTAAGAAAAAAAATGAGGCGCTCTAGTGTAGGTCGGCACTCATTTTGTAACATTAGAATGAGTGCCGACCTACACTAGGTTATGGCCAGGTAACATAACGACTAATTTACGCCTTACTTTTGTTTTTCTCCAGAACGATAACGGCAGAGTCTTTGCTGTTCCGGTGTTGCCACCAAACCTTAAAGATAGTGGAAAGGATTCCTTTGCCAGCACCGATAACACCAGAGAAAGTGCCGCTGATTTTAGAAACGCCAATACGACGACGGCAATCGACCGCAATTTCTGTGATTCGATAGTTGCGTTCCAGTGCCTTGGCCTGCATTTCTACCGTCCAGCCAAAGCTGAGGTCATGCATTTGAAGCGCATCGAGTTTGCCCTTGCTGATCGCGCGGTACGGGCCAAGGTCGGTTACTTTTTGTCGGTAGAGCTGGCTTAATATCCAGCAAGCAAGGCCATTGCCAAAGCGTTGCGCAGGGCTCATTGCATCGGCTTCAATATGGCCAAGCTTACGGGAGCCGATGGCAAGGTCTGCACCATCAACGATGGCTTGGCATAAAGAATGCGCTTGCAGAGGGTTGCATGAGTGATCACCATCAACAAATAAAACGATATCGGTGTGTTCTGTTAGCGCAGCCATGGCAGTCAGACAAGCGATGCCGTAACCTGAGATAGGCTGTTTGACGACGCGTGCGCCGTATAATCTGGCAATATGTAATGTATTGTCAGTGGAATCATTGTCGCAAACAACGATATCGTCGATTAATGGCTTATTGCATGCACCGCGTAGCTTAAATAGTCCCGACACTACCTGGCCAATAGCGCCTGCTTCGTTTTTAGCAGGGATAACAACAGAAATGTGGTGTTGATCGAGCATTGTCGTTAGAGCTTGAAGCGTTCGCGCATATAGTATTTTACCGCCTTACGTTCTTTTCTTGATAAAGACTGGTTCAGAGCCTTGTCTCGTTTTACTTGTTTGTACAGTGCCGTGGCATCCTGTTTTGATAGCCTGGACTGGTCGACCAGACAGTCTGCGCAATTGACCCTGCTTTTGTAAACCTGTTTGCCCAGCGCATAGAGTCGGCTGTCGAGTTTTGGTGTGCCACTGCTGCCGTTGCTATAGTGTCCACCGCCCGAAGCCAATGCCATGCCACTGAGGCCCAGCGTCAGCAAGAGTAATAAAAAAGTACTTGTTCTCTTTGCTCGTTGTATCACTAAAATGCCGGATGTGGACATTATGTTTCTCCAAGTGGTTAGGTCATTCAATCTGCTATTCTGATGATTTTATCAATCAAGCACTGATCAAGCCTATAAATAATTCATGTCACAAATGCCACGAAATTATACTATTTTGTTCCTCAATCTGTGCGGTGCTGTAACAGCGCTTGTTTACTTGATTATGATCGCGCTACAACAAGGCGGCAATGGACTCGGCTTGTATGAGTTCTTGCTGGCAGAATTCGTGTTGGTCGTTCTGTGGCTCGGTGCCTTTGGCGCTAGCAGAGAGTATAGCGGTATTCGATGGTTGTTGTTATGGGCTGTTATTTTTCGTGTGATCGGGCTCTGGGGTTCGCCCATTCTAGAGGATGATTGGTATCGCTATCTTTGGGATGGCTACCGTTTCGTCACCGACGGCACGCCGTATGGCATCGCGCCATCTTCTTTCTTTGCGACGGATAATTTGCCCGATCGCTTTGTCGAGATCGTTGGGCAGATCAATAATCCTGATTTACCGACTATCTACGGGCCGACTTTGCAGTACCTCTTTGCGCTGGCTTATCTGATAAGCCCCGGCGAACTATGGGGGCTGAAGCTAATCATGCTTATCGCAGACCTTGGCGTGATCGCCATTTTGCTGCGACTCGCACCAATGAAATATGTGCTGTTGTATGCATGGTGTCCGCTTGTTATTAAAGAAATTGCTTTTACTGCTCACCCGGATGGTATTGGTGTGTTTTTATTGTTGGCTGCCTTGTTTTTACGATTGCGACATTTTTACGCGGCAGCGGTGGTGGTCGCAGCACTGGCTATTGCGGCAAAGGTGTTTGCCGTTCTGATTATGCCTTGGCTGCTATGGCGATTGGCGGCGAAGTATTGGCTGCTATTCGCGCTAGTACTGTTGGCGGTATATTTGCCATTCTTGATGCAGGGGGCCAGTGATTTTTATAGTCTCTTTGTGTTTGCCCAGCATTGGGAATTTAATGCAGCTATTTATGCTGTGGTCAATAATTTCGTGCCGGATAACGCGGCAAAACTGCTACTAGCTATTGTGTTTCTTGCTTGGCTTGCGGTGTATTTTTTCAAAAGTCAGAAACCTGAATTTTCAATGCCGCGTGTCGATTGGGTCTTCGCCTTGTTTTTATTGATAGCACCAGTAATTAATGCCTGGTATTGGTTGTGGGTGTTGCCATTTGCCGTCATCTTCCCCAGCTTTTGGGCATGGACAGTGTCGGTTGCCTTATTATTGTCGTATTGTGTCGGGCTGCATATTCCGGGATCGGAGCTGGATGCCTACGAAATGCCAATATGGATCCGTAGCGTGGAATTTGCCTTGATCGCTGTTGCTGTCGCCATTGACATGCAAAATCGGCGCAAAATAGTATCAGCCGAGCGGGTGTGAGCTGATAGAATACGCGACTTTATCTCACTAGCTGAAACATCCATGATCAAGACCCGCTTTGCCCCAAGTCCAACCGGTTATTTGCATGTCGGTGGCGCCCGTACCGCACTTTTCGCCTGGTTATACGCACGTCGCCACGGCGGTCAATTTGTGCTGCGTATAGAAGACACCGATCGCGAGCGTTCGACACCGGAATCGGTGCAGGCGATCCTGGACGGCATGGCGTGGCTGGGCCTGGATTATGACGAAGGGCCGTACTACCAAAGCGAGCGCATGGATCGTTATAACGAGGTGCTTGATCAACTGATCGCAGAAGGCCATGCTTACCGTTGCTATTGCAGCAGAGAGCGTCTGGATGCTTTACGTGCCGAGCAAATGGCAAGCAAGCAAAAACCGCGTTATGACGGCTGTTGTCGTGATTTGACAGCAACGCCTGAAAGGGGCGCGCCACATGTGATTCGTTTTCGTAACCCGACCGAGGGTGACGTGGTGTTTAAAGATGACATCCGTGGCCCCATCGTCTTTAATAACAAAGAATTAGATGACCTGATTATCGCGCGTACCGATGGCACGCCAACCTATAACCTTACTGTAGTGGTTGACGATTGGGATATGGGCATTACACATATTGTTCGTGGAGATGATCATGTTAACAACACTCCGCGTCAGATCAATATTTTAAAAGCGTTAGGTGCTGATATTCCGCAGTATGCTCATGTGCCGATGATATTGGGTGATGATGGCAAGCGTCTTTCCAAGCGTCATGGTGCGGTTAGCGTAATGCAGTATCGCGATGACGGTTATTTACCCGAGGCATTGCTTAATTACCTGGTGCGTCTTGGTTGGTCACATGGCGACCAGGAAGTTTTCTCCAGAGATGAAATGGTTGAATTGTTTGATCTTTCTGGCGTGAGTAAATCGGCCGCTGCGTTTAATACCAGCAAGCTGCAGTGGCTAAACCAGCATTACATCAAAGAGCACGCCGCTGCCGATACCGCTAAACGTTTAGCCTTCCACTTTAACCAAATGGGCATCGATACCAGTGCAGGGCCTGCGCTTGCTGAGGTGGTTGAAGCACAATGTGAGCGTGCCAAGACCCTGGTAGAGATGGCGGAAAACAGTCGATTCTTTTATCAGGAGTTCGAGTCCTACGATGAAAAGGCAGCGAATAAAAACCTGAAGGTCGATGTGCAGCAGCCTTTGCAAGCACTGCGAGACGCCTTTGCAGCGCTGAGTGATTGGTCGGCACAGCTCATCCACGATGCACTGATTGTCACGGCAGAGCAACACGAACTTAAGCTGGGAAAGCTGGCGCAACCATTGCGTGTTGCCATTAGTGGTGGCGGTGTCTCACCGCCTATTGATGTCACCGTTGAGCTGTTGGGTAGGGATACGACGCTAAGTCGTCTTGATCGGGCTCTGGCGTTTATTGCCGAGCGTGCTGAGTGAGGTTAATAGCTTGACAGAGGCCCTAAGCTTATCGTAAAGTTGCGCACCTTTTGGGGCCATAGCTCAGCTGGGAGAGCGCTTGCATGGCATGCAAGAGGTCGGCGGTTCGATCCCGCCTGGCTCCACCAAAAAATGAATATTGGCTCCACAAGAAACGACTAAATACCAAGTTTAGTCCCCATCGTCTAGAGGCCTAGGACACTGCCCTTTCACGGCGGCAACAGGGGTTCGAATCCCCTTGGGGACGCCATTTTAGCCTGTCATCTACTCAAACCGGTAGTGGATACAGCAATCTCAAGACCCTTGGTCGAGCATAATGTGCTCGGCCAAGGGTCTGATAGATTCTTTCCAGCGCTCTTTCAGTATCGATTAAAAGCTTTCTGTGAAGTTTCTCGTTCTTATGTTTTTACGAGGGAACCAGCAATTGAATGCTTACGCTGTAAGTGGGCAATTTGATACTCTAAGGGGTTGGTTGCATCCCCAGGCCATTTATTTTCTTAAGCGCCGAAAACAACAAGAGCAACAATACATGTTTGAACAGACTTTTAAGAATATCGATGACGTTCTCTGGAAAGAGGCGGGCTGCACCACCGAGCTGGACTACACCGAGCAATCATCGTGGATGCTGTTCCTGAAATATCTGGATGACCTTGAGCAAGAGCGTACCATGGAGGCGGAGCTGGTTGGCAAAACCTATGCCTTCATTATTGATGAGCCACACCGTTGGTCAGCGTGGGCGGCACCTAAAAAAGAAGACGGCACATTTGATCACGACAAGGCCGTGACCGGCGATGACCTGATCGACTACGTGAACCGCGAGTTATTCCCTTACCTTCAAGGCTTCAAACAACGCGCCGCTGGCCCCGATACCATTGAATACAAAATCGGTGAAATTTTCGGCGAGATCAAAAATAAATTCCAGAGTGGCTACAGCCTGCGCGATGCACTGGAGCTAATGGACGGCCTACGTTTCCGTTCACAAAAAGAAAAGCACGAGCTGTCTCATCTGTACGAAGCTAAAATCAAGAACATGGGCAATGCTGGCCGCAACGGCGGCGAATACTACACCCCACGTTCGCTGATTCGCGCCATGATTCAGGTAACCAAACCCAAACTGGGTGAGCGCATTTATGATGGTGCGGTCGGTTCCGCCGGGTTCCTGTGCGAGGCGTACGATTATTTGCGTAACGGTTGGGCGGGCGGGAATAAAAAACCGGCCAAACTGACCACCAGCCAGCTCAAAATCCTGCAAACCAAAACCTTCTACGGCAAGGAAAAGAAAAGCCTCGCCTACGTCATCGCGATCATGAACCTAATCCTACACGGCATCGATACACCCAACATTATTCACACCAATACCCTGACCGAGAACCTGGCCGACATTCAGGACAAAGATCGCTTCGATGTTGTGCTTGCCAATCCACCCTTCGGCGGTAAAGAACGCAAGGAAGTACAGCAGAACTTCCCCATCAAAACCGGTGAGACCGCGTTCCTGTTTCTGCAGCACTTCATCAAAATGCTGAAAGCCGGTGGTCGCGGTGCAGTGGTGATCAAAAACACCTTCCTGTCGAACTCCGACAACGCCGCCAAGGCACTGCGCAAGGAATTACTGGAAAGCTGCAACCTGCACACCGTGCTGGACTGCCCACGGGGAACCTTTTTGGGGGCTGGAGTGAAAACAGTTGTACTGTTTTTCCAGAAAGGCGCACCGACACGCGAGGTCTGGTATTACCAGCTTGATCCGGGTCGCAGTCTCGGCAAGACCAATCCGTTGAATGATGATGACTTCAAGGGATTTGTTGAAAAGCAGGCGAGCTTTGCCGAATCGGAACAGTCATGGTCGGTGAATATGGGGGATGTGGATGCAGACAGTTTTGATCTCTCGCCGAAAAACCCGAATACGCCAGAGGAGGCGCCGCTACGTGAACCGGAAGACATTATTGCCGAGATGGTGGCGCTGGATGCGGAGAGCGCGAAGGTGCTTGAAGGGATTCGGAAAGTGCTATGAGTGTGGGGTGGAGAACTGAACGGCTACAGGATGTCTGCCAGATAAAGCCGCCTAAAAAGGAAGCTAAGCAGCGGCTTTCTAATATTGATCTTGTTTCATTTGTTCCCATGAGTGACCTGGGGGTATGTAAGAAAGAATTGACTCTGCGCGACGAGAGGTCACTGAGTGAGGTGTCTGGTAGCTATACCTACTTTGCAGAGAATGATGTGCTTTTGGCGAAAATCACGCCGTGTTTTGAAAATGGAAAACTCGGAATAGGTCGCGACTTAAAGAACGGCATCGGATTTGGTTCTAGCGAATACATTGTTTTTCGCTCAAAGGGTGACGTTGATCCAGAGTATCTGTTTTATTTCCTTTCTCAGGCCAGTTTTCGGGATGCAGGAACACGAGTAATGAGCGGTGCTGTGGGGCATAAGCGTGTACCCAAGGAGTTCATAGAAAACTATCGTATACCACTCCCCGATTTGCCCGAACAAAAGCGCATTGTCGCTATTCTCGATGAAGCCTTCGAGGCTATCACAACCGCGGTCACCAACGCCGAAAAGAACCTCGCCAACGCCCGCGAGTTGTTTGAAAGCTATCTGAACTCAGTTTTTTCCCAGAAGGGTGAGGGGTGGTCGGAGGTTCGAGTTGAAGATGTATGCGACTCAATTATTGATTGTGTGAATAAGACAGCTCCAAAAGTTGAAAATCCAACTTCATATAAAATGATTAGAACAACGAATGTTCGAGATGGGGTTGTTAGCATTGATTCGGTTAAGTATGTGACAGAGGTGGTATACAAAGTTTGGACGCGGCGTCAGGTGCCTAAGGTAGGAGACGTTATTCTTACGCGAGAGGCTCCGCTTGGAGAAGTTGGTATGCTCTTAAGCGAAGATTTGGTATTTCTCGGGCAGCGGCTGGTTTCTTACCGCACGAACCACAAAATATTAAACAACTATTTTCTTTTGTATGTCTTTCAATCTAATAGCCTTCAAGAACAGATACAATCATTAGCATCTGGATCTACCGTGCAACATATGCGAGTCCCTGATTCCAAAAATCTGAAGTTGTCGATCCCCAATTTAGGTGAACAAGAGAAAATTATTAGGCGACTTGATTTGTTGCGAAATAAAAAATTGCAGCTTGAAACCATCTACCAACAAAAACTCACCGCCCTGGCCGAGCTAAAACAATCCATTCTGCAAAAAGCCTTTGCCGGGGAGCTGACAGAAGATGTTTCCAGTGTCAAGGTTGAGAGAGTTGACGCGGAGCGTCCAGTGAGGTGTTCCCACGCTGGAGCGTGGGAACGATGAGGGAGTGGAGATGAGTTATTGTCGGACTATCGTTCCCACGCTCCAGCGTGGGAATGCAGCCATAGACGCTCTGCGTCGATAACGAGCAGGGAGAACAACAGATAATGGGTAGAAGCCGCTACACGATAACCGAAAACGATAAACCCCATTTCTTTACCTGCACAGTGCTGGAATGGCTGCCGGTTTTCACGCGGCCTGAGACCGTGGATATTCTGCTCGACAGTTGGCGTTATCAGCGCGCACAGGGTTTGCAACTCTATGGTTACGTGATACTCGAAAATCATTTGCACTTTATCGCGCAAGCGGAACGGCTGGATCAATGTGTTACTGGCTTCAAATCTTATACTGCGCGACAGATTATTGATTACCTTGAAGGTAAAGGGGCAAAACAGATACTGGAACGGTTGCAATTCGCCAAACGTGCACACAAACGTGACAGGAAATACCAATTTTGGCAGGAAGGTAGCCATGCCGAGTTAATATTGAATGATGACATGATGCGAGAGAAGCTGGAGTACATACATCATAATCCGGTTAAGCGTGGTTATGTGGAGAAGGCTGAACATTGGCGTTATTCTAGCGCGCCGAATTATTTTTCCGGGGGTGGGTTGATGGAGATTGATCGGTGGAATTGACGCGGAGCGTCAAGGGATGCGTTCCCACGCTGGAGCGTGGGAACGATAACGAACGACGATAATAACGACGTGTGACATGACACGGTGGATAAATATTTGGAGGTGTTTCGAGATATCTTCGAAAAATCGGATCACTTAGTGCATTACGATATGATGATGGAGATATCTTGAGTATTCGGTCGAAAACAGGCAGGGAGGGCAATGTTCTAATGGGCGATTTGATATGAGCGAAGAAATCATTATTTATCAGGAAGAAGGTCAAGCTGTTGAGGTGCGTCTGGATAGCCAGCAAGATACGCTTTGGTTAACGCAAAAGCAGATGGGCGAGGTCTTTGATACGACGCCAGAGAACGTCCTGATGCATCTAAAAAATATCTACAAAGACAATGAATTGGATAATGACCGAACTACTAAGGATTTCTTAGTAGTTCGTATGGAGGGCAACAGGGAAGTCAAACGAGACCTCAAGCACTACGATCTGGATGCCATTATATCAGTTGGCTATCGGGTGAACTCCAAACGTGCCGTGTTGTTTCGTCAATGGGCCACCCGTACTTTGCGCGAACATCTGACTCAGGGTTGGACGCTTTCAAAACAACGTTTCGACTCCAATGCCCGCGAGTTGGAAGCAGCACTGTCTCTGGTTCAAAAGGCGGCCCAAAGTCCAGAACTGCAAGGCGATACCGGCCGTGGTTTGGTGGAGATTGTTACTCGCTATGCACAGACCTTTTTGTTGTTGCAGCGCTATGACGAGGGACTGTTGAGTGATCCACAGGTACAAGTAGGCGGTGTCTTGCCCACGGCAGATGAGGCACGATCTTCACTGGCGAGCCTAAAATCCGAATTAATGGCGCGTGGCGAAGCGACAGCACTGTTTGCTCAGGAGCGCGAACAGGGTCTGAGTTCGCTGTTGGGGAATCTTGATCAGAGCGTTTTTGGTGAGCCTGCCTATCCGAGTATTGAGGCAAAGGCGGCGCATCTGTTGTATTTTGTTATTAAGAATCATCCGTTCTCGGATGGTAATAAACGCAGTGCCGCTTTTTTGTTTGTGGATTTTCTCAACCGCAATGGTCGCCTGCTGAATCTGGATGGGGTGCCGGTGATCAATGATATTGGTCTGGCTGCTCTGACTTTGCTGGTGGCTGAGTCTGACCCGGCCAACAAGGAGACAATGATTCGTTTGGTGATGAATATGCTGGCAGCCGGATCAACGAAGGATGGCGCTGCATGACATCAGAACTGAATGAAGCCGAGACCCGCGCAGAGCTGATCGATCCTGCCCTAAAGGAGGCGGGATGGGGCGTGGTGGATGGCAGTTGGGTACGCCGTGAGGTGATTACACTCGGTCGTTTACAAGGGGCAGGCCAGCGTTCGAAGCAGGATATCGCCGATTACGTTTTGTTTTATAAGGGCCAAAAGCTTGCGGTGATTGAAGCCAAGCGACGTGCTCTTGAGGATACAGAGGGAGTTGCTCAAGCCAAGCGCTATGCCCAAAAGCTGCAAACGCGCTTTACCTACTCCACTAATGGCGTGGGCATTTATCAAATCGACATGCACACGGGCATAGAAGACTACATCCCCCGTTACCCGACACCGGATGAGCTGTGGAGCCAGACCTTCAGCGAAGAAAACGAGGGTGAAAACCAATGGCGTGGCCGTTTTGGTGAGGTGCCATTTGAGGATAAGGGCGGTCAGTGGCAGGCGCGGTATTATCAGCATAATGCCATCAATAAAACCCTGATGGCGATTGCTGAAGGTCGCGAGCGTATCCTGCTGACTCTGGCTACCGGTACGGGCAAGACCTTTATCGCGTTTCAACTGGCCTGGAAGCTGTTTCACAGTCGTTGGAATGTGCCCGACTGGAAGGCGAGTGATGAACCGACGCGTCGCCCTCGAATCTTGTTTTTGGCAGACCGTAATATTCTGGCCGATCAGGCCTACAATTCTTTCTCGGCATTTTCAGAAGATGCACTGGTGCGGATTGATCCGGAAACGATTCGCAAGAAAGGTCGTGTGCCAAAAAATGGTAGTATTTTTTTCACCATTTTTCAGACCTTCATGTCAGGTAGTGACGCTGATGGTAATCCTGCGCCCAGCTTTGGTGAGTATCCGCCGGATTTCTTTGACTTCATTGTCATCGACGAGTGTCACCGGGGCGGTGCCAATGACGAAAGTAACTGGCGCGGTATTCTGGAGTATTTTTCGCCTGCGGTGCAGCTGGGCCTCACGGCAACACCCAAGCGCAACGGTAATGTTGATACCTATGCCTATTTTGGTGAACCGGTGTACGTCTATTCCTTGAAGGAAGGGATTAATGACGGCTATCTCACGCCTTTTAAAGTAAAGCAGATCGCGACGACCCTGGATGACTACGTTTATACCGCCGACGATCAGTTGGTCGAGGGTGAGATTGAGCAAGGCAAGCGCTATACGGAAGGCGACTTCAACCGCGTGATCGAAATCAAGGCGCGTGAGCAGTATCGCGTAAAATTATTCATGGAGATGATTAACCAGAATCAGAAGTCCATCGTGTTTTGTGCAACACAGGATCATGCGCTGGCGGTTCGGGATCTGGTTAACCAGATAAAGGCCAGTAAGGAGCCAAATTATTGTGTGCGGGTGACCGCCAACGATGGTGAGGCGGGCGAGCAGTTCTTGCGAATATTCCAGGATAATGAAAAGAGTATCCCGACCATTCTCACCACATCACAGAAGCTTTCAACGGGCGTGGATGCACGCAATGTTCGCAATATTGTTTTGATGCGCCCGGTGAACTCAATGATTGAGTTCAAACAAATTATTGGGCGCGGTACGCGTTTGTTTGATGGTAAGGACTACTTCACGATTTACGATTTTGTGAAGGCTTATGAGCATTTTAATGATCCTGAATGGGACGGTGAGCCAGTGGAGCTTGCCCCGTCAACCACAGGTAGCGGCGTAGCAGAACCAGACATCACGCCCTATGTTGACAACGACCCTGGTGGTGATCGGGATGAGTTGCCAAAGAAAATCAAGATCAAACTTGCCGATGGCAAAGAGCGCAGTATTCAACACATGATGGCAACGACATTCTGGAGTCCGGATGGCAAACCGATGTCAGCCGCACAATTCATTACACAATTGTTTGGTGATTTACCGGAATTGTTCAAGGATGAAGACGAGTTGCGAGCAATATGGGGGCGGCCGGGTACGCGCAAGGCACTAATAGAGAGTTTGGCCGAAAAGGGTTATGGCGACGAGCAGCTATCTGAGGTTAGGCGCATGATTGATGCCGATAAGAGTGATCTGTTTGATGTGCTTGCCTATATCGCCTTTGCGCTAGCGCCCATTACCCGGAACGAGCGGGTTGAAACACATAAAGAAAAGATCTTCTCCGAGTATGATGATAAATTGCAGGGGTTTTTGGCGTTTGTACTGTCCCAGTACGTACAGGAAGGCGTTGGCGAGCTGGATCAAGACAAGCTACCTCATCTATTAGAACTCAAATATAAGGCGGTAACCGACGCTGCTGAGCAGCTCGGTGGTGTGGCACGGATTCGAGATGCTTTTGTTGGATTCCAGAAACATTTGTATCAGGAGGGCAATGCATGATCGAGCCAGCCATTATTTGTCTCAATACACCGCGTAGAAATTTCAAATACATAAATGTCTACATTAGTTGAAATTACCGGAGATGATATTGCCGCATTGGGCGACGCAGACCTTCGTGACTTAATAGGCTTATTGTGTGAGGCGGACTATAGATCAGTAGGGTTACCCACGAAAGGAATTACATGGAGTGGCCACCAGGATGCTAAGGATGGTGGTTTAGATGTTGTTATTCGAGACAATATATCGCCCCCCGCCGCGAGTGTTGTACCAAAGAACATAACAGGCTTTCAGGTTAAAAAACCTGATATGCCAAGGGCGGAAATCATCAAGGAAATGCGCCCGAAGGGTGTCTTGAGAGAGGCTATTAAGGAGCTTATACAACACAATGGGGCCTATATCATTGTCAGCTCGACCGGTTCTACAACAGAGACGGCCCTTAAAAACCGGATAAAGGCTATGAAGGAAGCAGTGGTTAATGAAGATAACCACGAAAACCTTCATTTAGATTTTCTGGATCGAGGGCGAGTTGCAACGTGGGTCCGCTCTCATTCATCCATGATCCTATGGGTGCGCAACAAAATAGGAAAGCCTCTAAAAGGGTGGCGTCCATATGAAAACTGGGCGAGCGCGCCGGGCGGGGTCGAGGAAGAGTATCTTCTCGATGATGGGCTGCGGTTGCATGATGGAGCCGTACCCACAGAACAGGGATTTTCAGTTGAAGATGGTTTATTGAAACTTCGCTCAGCGCTATCGACACCAGGGACATCTGTGCGCTTGACTGGTTTATCTGGCGTGGGAAAAACACGACTAGCACAGGCGTTATTTGATAAAAGAGTGGGAGATAAGGCGCTCGATCAACGCCAAGCTATCTACACTGACATATCTGATAGCCCAGCACCTGATCCAGTCACGATCGCCAATCAGCTCATAAACGATAAAACAAGAATAATACTAATTATTGATAACTGCCCACCAGATTTGCACCACCGCTTGACCCAGGTCTGCTCCAGCCAGAGAAGCACCGTCAGTTTGCTAACAGTCGAATACGATGTGCGAGATGATCTTCCAGAGGAAACAAGTGTATTCAGGCTTGAACCAGCTAGTGAAGAAATTATTGAGAAACTGATAAGTAAACGGTTTGCCCATATTGGCCAAGTTGATGCAAGGACAATCGCAGACTTTTCTGGCGGTAATGCGCGCGTGGCCATAGCACTTGCAAACACCGTGCAGCAGGGCGAGACCCTATCAGGATTCCGTAACGAGCAGCTATTCGAGAGATTTTTCTGGCAGCGCCATGCCCCAAATGAAAGCTTGCTCACATCAGCGCAAGTATTTTCACTTGTTTATTCATTTGAGGGCGCAGACGCAAGTTCTGAAAAATCAGAGATTAAATTCCTTGCTTCTCTTATCGGTATATCTTGTGCTGATTTATATCGTGATCTTTTTGAGCTCAAAGAACGAGATCTCATTCAGTCGCGAAGCATCTGGCGAGCTGTACTTCCGCATGCTATCGCCAACAGGCTTGCCAGGCGCGCACTTGAAACCATCCCAAAAGAAACTCTCGTAAGTGGATTTCTGGGGAATTCTGCAAGGCTGATAAAGTCGTTTACGCGTCGTTTAAGTTATCTACATGACTGTAATGCAGCTATCGATATCGCCAATGATTTGCTTGGCCCGGATGGGTGGATTGGCAAATCAATCAATAACCTCAATGATCTGGGAATTAGTGTCCTCAAAAATATTGCACCGGTAACACCCGATAATACGCTTGCGGCCATAGAGCGCGTCGCTAACGGGATCGATGGGAGCACATTTACCTCAAGGAAAAACTCCCACGCCAGCGGGTTTGTACGACTGCTCTGGCACCTGGCTTACGATCCAGCACTATTTGGTAGAAGCGTAGAGCTGCTTTGTCGCTATGCACTATCGGAAAACAAGGATGAGAACAATAATTCTGCACGCGATGTGCTCAAGTCACTTTTCTATATTTACCTCTCAGGTACGCATGCGCCTATTGAATCCAGGGCAAAGGTTATCGAAGAGTTGTTGGATTCTGAAGATCAGGATAAACAGGAGCTAGGATTACTCCTGCTTGATGCTGCGCTGGAAGCATGGCATTTTAGCGGTTCGCATGAGTATGGTTTTGGGGCAAGGCCCCGAGACTACGGATATCATCCAAATACACCAGAGGGAATAGTCCATTGGTTTGATACCGTTATCGGTATTTGCACGCGTGTAGCCCTTTCAGACCGGCCCATATCAGGGCAGGCAAAGAAGCTCTTTGCAAATAATCTGCGTGGGCTATGGACAAGAGGGGGCATGTTTGAGGTGCTGGAGGAATCAGCCAACAAAATACTGGAACAAGGAGCATGGAATGATGGTTGGATTGCTGTGCGTGGAATTATACGTTACGACAGCAAGGGCTTTAATGATGAAGTCACGGAAAGGCTCCACAGGCTTGAGAAGCTTTTAAAGCCTAATAACCTTTTAGAAAAAGCACGTACCTTCGCGCTTTCAGATCAACATGGCACCTTTGATTTGGAAGACGATTTTGATGACGAGGAAGATGCTTCTGCCGGATTTCGCCGCGCAGAAGAAACGACCCGCAAGGTCGGTGCTGAAGTTGCGCAAGATGCTGCGGCATTGAACGCATTGCTGCCAGATCTCGTGTCCACGCACAATACAAGACTGGCTAATTTTGGTATAGGTTTGGTGGAGGGGTGCAGTGATAAAAAAGAACTTTTTCAGGTTCTGTATGTAGCGCTTGAGAAGACTACACCTGAAATGCGCCAGATTAATGTTTTGCTGGGATTTCTTTCATCGTGTGCAAAATCAGACCCTTCGCTCTATAACTCGACGCTTGATGGTTTGATCAAAGATGATGTGCTAGGAGAATTGTTTCCGATTATACAGACGACCTCCACTATTGACCAAAGAGGCGTAGAACGGTTGCACGAAGTCCTCGATCTTGGAAAAGCTCAGATTAATCTGTTCCAATACATCGCGTGGGGGCGTGTCCATGAATCCATAAGTGATGATGATTTGGCTGGACTATTGAAGAAAATTTTCTCAAAAGAGAGTGGTGCCGATGTTGCCCTTGAAATCCTCAAAATGCGATTTCATGGGAGGAAAAAGGAATCACCGGAATATTCAGATCGCTTGATGGCAGTGGCGCGAGATATGATATCAGCATACTCCTTTGACGAAGAGCGGAGGAGACAGAATAATCACGACTATGCTTTGGCGGAGGTTGTCAGCATCTGCCTTAACGAACCAGACGGCATTCATGCTGCCACAAAAATGTGCCAACACATTGCAAAGGTAATTACAGAGCACCGTATCTATTCCTTTGACTATCCCCGACTACTCAGCAATCTTGCACAAGCGCAGCCCACAATATTTCTGGATGTGTTTTTGGAAGGAGAGGATGTTGAGGACTATCAGCGCCGAAGGATGTTCTCTGATGATATTGAACGGCATGATAATCCGCTCAGTCAAATTTCAGACGATGAGCTTCTATCTTGGTGCGAGAAAGATCCATCTTCTCGCTATCCGTTAGTTGCATCAGCGATGAAGGCATTCAAAAAATCAGACGAAACAGGAAAATATGAATGGAAACCTTTTGTATATACAATCTTTGATAAAGCCCCTGTTTTAGAAGATGTCTTAGAACATCTTACTGATGCACTAAGGCCGAAGTCATGGAGCGGTTCGCGAGCTGATATCCTCCAGGGGCGGGCTGTTTTGTATCAAGATCTCTATGAACATGACAACGAAGAGGTGGCGGCTTGGGCCAGAAGTCGGTATACAAAATTACAGGAAGAAATAAGAAAAGAACGTGAATGGGAAGACCAGCAGGGCCGTGAACGAAACGAAAGCTTTGAATAATTGGGCCGAATATGAATTTGCGCATAAACTGTGCTTGCTGCGGCGCAAGGCGCAGTGTTTTGAAGTCAATAGGTAATGTTTTAGCCTGAAATAATCCTGGCTTCCAACGGGAGACCAGATGCGGGACTTTTGCGGGATTCAGCTCTAAATCATCCCGCATTGTCAGGCAAATCAGGCAACGGGCGTTCCAGTAATCACTATTAAAAACAAAATGTTAACGTTCAGTTTGCTAACTACGAACCAGGCGGTTTAGAGAGCGGGTCTTTATCGGTACATCCAAATTTAGCAGCTACTTTTGCTGTATTTCTCTGGTATTCAACAAAAACAGGCCATCTATCGTTACCCCTTGGGGACGCCATCTTATTCCGCAAGTCAGCTGCAACCGGTAGCTGGCTTCGGCTTCATGGCTGACCGGAGCAAGCGTGCCCCGGTCAATGATTGAGGATAAGAGGTCATTTAAGGCCTCTCTATCCATACCTTCCATATTTCCCGAGATCCCGCCTGGAAATGGCGCAATGTGTGGCTCTGTATGATGTTCTAAAAGTACGGCAGAGGTATACGCTTGTTCCAGCTTTCCGATGTCAGTTACTAGGCCGTGTTAACAATTAAGGTTAAACTATAGTTCCAACTCATTGATGGAGTTATAGCAATGGATCGTTTGATACTGCGGGATGACCAGTGGGAGCGGATCAAGAATCTGCTGCCGGGTAAGGCCACGGACTGTGGTGTGACGGCAAAAGATAACCGCTTGTTTCTCGAAGCGGTGTTGTGGATCGGCCGAACAGGCGCGCCGTGGCGCGATCTGCCCGCCCAACTGGGTAACTGGCATACCACCTTCACGCGCTTCTCGCGTTGGGCCAAGGCAGGGGTATGGGATAGCGTGTTTGAGGCCATCAGCCAGGATCGCGATCTGGAAGAAGTGATGTTGGACAGCACGGCAGTTCGCGCCCACCAGCATGCCGCCGGCGCTAAAAAAAACACGGCCCACAGGCTTTGGGTCGCTCTCGAGGCGGTTTCGGCACCAAAATCCACGGTATCGTCGATGCGCTCGGCAACCCCGTCGGATTCACCTTGACCGGCGCCGAACAAGCCGACATCGGCCAGGCGACCGCCTTGCTCGACATGGCGACCGATGCCCAGGCCGTGATTGCAGACAAAGGCTATGACAGTGATGCCCTAGTGGAACACATTGAAGCGAGCCACGCTGAATCGATTATCCCGCCGCGCTCGAATCGAAAATCGCCACGGACCTATGACCGACATCGTTATAAAGCGCGCAATCTGGTTGAACGATTTTTCAATCGTCTTAAACAGTTCCGGCGTATCGCCACGCGTTACGAGAAACGCTCCGTTCATTTCGCCGCTATGGTCACTTGCGCTTGCATCATACTTTGCTTGAAGTAATTGTTAACACGGCCTAGCAACACTCTCACAAAAAATGCATGACATATTAATAGTGCCCCTGCCTGCAATGCAGTGACTTAGGCTGATTTTAAGCAACTACTTTAACCTTAGCTTCCTCTACGCAAGACCGAACCTGGATCAAAGCCATTCCATAGCTATTAACAATAACTTACGGTAAGCTTCAAGCCCATCATGCTCTGACAAACCCAGTGTAGTTACTCGCTTTCTATATCTGCATTCAGTATGAAACACTACACTGACCACAAAAAACATCCAACGAGGCAGTCTTTATGAGTTTTTCCTCTTTGGGCTTATCCGCCCCTATTCTTAAAGCCGTAGCTGAAAAAGGATACGACACACCTTCACCCATCCAGGCTCAAGCAATACCTGCAATACTCCAAGGCAAAGACATCATGGCGGCCGCCCAAACCGGCACAGGCAAAACTGCTGGCTTTACTCTTCCAATTTTAGAGCTATTGTCAAAAGGTGAACGTGCTCGTGCCAATCAAGCGCGTGCCCTGATATTAACACCTACTCGCGAGTTAGCCGCTCAAGTCAGCAAGAGTGTTGCTACCTATGGCAAGAATTTACCGCTACGTTCGGCAGTAGTATTTGGTGGCGTAAAAATCAACCCTCAGATGATGAAGCTACGTAAAGGTGTCGACATACTGGTAGCAACGCCAGGTCGCTTACTCGACTTGTACAAACAAAACGCAGTGCAGTTTAAACAGCTGGAAATATTAGTATTAGACGAAGCCGACCGCATGCTGGACATGGGCTTTATTCACGACATTAAAAAAATTATTGCCGCCTTACCCAGGCAACGCCAGAACCTACTGTTCTCCGCCACATTTTCTAACGAAATCCGTGACTTGGCCAAAGGCTTTGTTAAAAATCCGATTGAAATTTCAGTTAGCCCACGCAACACTACCGCGAAGACGGTAGAACAATGGGTATATCCCGTAGATAAAAAACAAAAGTCGGCTCTGTTGGCACAGCTGATACATAACAACCAATGGCAGCAAGTGCTCGTCTTCTCCAGAACCAAACACGGTGCCAACCGCCTAACACGCCAATTGGAAACCGGCGGCATCAAGGCCGTAGCCATTCATGGCGACAAAAGCCAGGGCGCCCGCACAAAAGCCCTGGTCGACTTTAAAAAGGGTTTGGTTCGCGTCTTGGTCGCCACGGATATTGCTGCGCGAGGCTTAGATATTGATCAGCTCCCACATGTTGTCAACTTTGACTTACCCAATGTTGCCGAAGATTATGTGCATCGCATCGGTCGAACCGGTCGCGCAGGGGCAACAGGGCAAGCAGTGTCTCTGGTGAGCGCAGATGAAATCAAGCAGCTGACTGACATTGAGCAGCTTATCAGACAACTACTGACTCGAAAATATATTGATGGCTTCGAGCCTGTTCACGATGTACCAGAGTCTCACCTGGCCGGCCCCAAAAAACCCAAGAAACCGAAAAAGACAAAAACAGAACACAAAGATGGCCAACGCTCAGGAGAAAATTCGCAAGGCCATAAACCCAGCGCCAAGAAAAAGTATCACGGCAAGCCAAGCCGCACAACAACAAAACCAACAGTTAAGACACGCAGCGGCAATAGCCGCCGTCAAAGCAAGGTCCGGTCCAGCTAAGCTATATTAATCTCACTCGAAACGAACGGCCCTTTAATTTACCTTCATTTAGCTTATTAACAGCGATCTGCGTAACATCCAAACTCACGGCAACATACGCCCAGTTATCAGCGATATGAATCTTGCCCACCTGTTTACCTGCTATACCGTTTTCCCCGGTAAGCGCACCCAGAATATCCCCTGGTCTGATTTTTTGTTTTTTACCGGCATCTATTCTTAAAGTTGCCATCAATGGTTTATACGCAGCATCTTCTAACAGACTTAGTGGTGGCAGGGGTGCGAGTTCAAAACGTTGCTCAAGGTAGTTTTCCAGCATTTCAACTTTATGGCCTTCTTTCTCACCACACAACGTAAACGCCATACCTTTACTGCCTGCACGACCGGTACGGCCGATGCGATGCACATGCACTTCGCTATCGCGTGGAACGTGGTAGTTCACCACAGCATCCAATGCTTCGATGTCTAAACCACGCGCAGCCACATCCGTGGCGATCAATATGGAAGCACTTTTATTGGCAAACCGTATCATTGTTTGATCACGGTCTTTTTGCTCCATATCACCATTCAGTGCAATAGCGCCAAAACCGCACTTGGATAATTCATTAGCAATGTCGACCGTTTCAAGTTTGGTATTACAAAACACTACCGTGGATTCAGGGCGATATTTCAACAGCACCAGGCGCAAAGCAGTCAACCGACTTTGCGTGCCGTCAAACTTATAAAAAATCTGTTCAATACTGTCGCTATCGTGTTTTTCATCGGCTTGCGCCATCGCCGGTTTAACCATGATACGGCGCGCAATAGCTTGTATTTGATGAGGATACGTCGCGCTGAACAAAAGCGTTTGGCGCTGCGCAGGAACCCGCTCGATAATCGCATCCAGAGATGCCTCGAACCCCATATCAAGCATACGATCAGCTTCGTCTAACACTAGCGTACGTAAACTATCCAGTTTTAGTGTCTGCTTACGCAAGTGTTCTTCCACGCGCCCTGGGGTGCCAACAATAATATGCGCGCCGTGTTCTAAAGAGCCAACCTGAGGGCCAAACGGCACTCCACCACAAAGTGTTAAGACCTTAATATTAGGAATAGTACGTGCAAGCTTGCGCAGCTCTTTCGCCACTTGGTCTGCTAATTCACGTGTTGGACACAGCACCAGTGACTGCACCTTAAAGCTCGTCACATCAAGCTGGTGTAATAAACCCAACCCAAATGCGGCTGTCTTACCGGATCCGGTTTTACCCTGACCAATAACATCTTTGCCTTCCAGAATATGTGGCAGACTTTTGGCCTGGATAGGCGTCATAGCCTTATAACCCAGAGAAATTAAATTGTGTAGTAAAGAGGGATGCAGGTTTAGTGATGAAAAATCAGTTTTGCTCAAGATGAATATCCTTTGTTACCGTATATTGACCAAGGCAGGCTTGTGGTTGCCATCAATCACACAGTAACGGCGTTGGGCTACCGGCCATTGCGGCCAATAAAAAAAAGGGCAGAACCTAAGGCCTGCCCTTTCAGCCATTACCTCAAAGAGGAGATAAGGCTGGTCTGCATTAAATACAATGCAAACCAAATCGTGATCCGGCTATTTAAAGCGGAACGATATTTTCTGCTTGAGGACCTTTTTGGCCCTGAGTTACAGTGAACTCGACCTTTTGGCCTTCAACAAGAGTTTTAAAGCCTGAACCAGAGATAGCGCTGAAATGCGCGAAGACGTCTGGACCAGATTCTTGCTCAATAAAGCCAAAACCTTTAGATTCGTTGAACCATTTAACGGTGCCGGTAGTAGTAGACATAATAATAACCTATCAATTTCAAGTAGTAATTAAAGCCTGTTTAACGAGGCCATTTTGCTGGAAGTATTGCTATTACTTATGTCGTACAGGATTAAGACTTGACATCGAAATGGTGTGCATAAATAAGACTTACTTTCAAGCTAAAATGAATTGTATACGGTTTCACCCCGTTGTCAACGAATATCCCCTTAAATTATAGGCATATAACACTAATGTTGACCAAGGAAAACAAATTAGCCCGCAAAAGCCATTATGCTGCATTTTGGGGCATGAAGACCAGGCTGTAAGCCATTAGTACCTTGGCCGGCGTTTGGGGCCATCGCCCCTTGGTTTGGCCTGATTTACCTTAATAGACCTGCCTTGAAAAGGCCGTACATTCATCGTTTTTATTGCCACATCTGCCTCAGAATTACTGGGCATATCCACAAAAGCAAAGCCTTTAGATTCGCCTGAGAACTTATCTGTAACCAGCGTCACGTCCGACACCTCGCCAAATTCAAGAAAAGCCTCTTTTAATTCCTCTTCCGTAATACTAAATGGCAAATTGCCAACATACATCTTCATATAATTCCCTGATTTTTGTGTGTTGACTAAAGACCACCCTATCGAAAACCAAGCACACAAACAATCCGATAGCAAAGGAAGGCAATCGGCTGAAGCGCTTGTTATGCTCTGCAACCCAAGGCCTAACGGCTCAACCGAGCGACACAAAAGCCCAGCAACTAATGTGAGTATACGTGATGTACTTGTTGGGCGATATCAATACACCACATGGCCTATGGTGGTAAAGACAAGTGTAACCGAGGCAAAACCAGAATCTTACATCGCATAGCTGTACTGTTATAAACAACAACTATGACCCTTAGAATACGCGCAAGCTCGACGACATCACCAGCCAGACGCCAACACCAGGGTTATTGTGATATCCGTCAGACACTCCTGCAGACACAGCTAATTGGCCCACCGTGCGACGATTAAGCGTACGTAACGTACTAACCAGAAATCAAAGGTATTTCGTGATCCATCCTCCAAAATAGATTGGACACTAACAGGAGTAAGGCCTTGCGAAGCCGCGCCACCTATTTGAAGCACCTCATCATTAGTAAAAGTGACGCCAGCATTTATAGGTATTTCTCTTATCTTTAGAATCAAAACTAACTTGCCAGTTGCCTCCAAATGAACACCGATCATTTTCTACAGCAACACTACCGCCAAAACCTGCAAGCTCAACTGCACCGCCGTTATTCGGCTACTGCCAGCACCACCAGCGGTGCTCGTGGCCGAGACCAACGCCTTAGTCACTTCCACACGATCATTTTCAGAATAGAATAATACCGAAGAATCAATTGCTCAACCGTTCTCTACGGCTCGGCCTACATCTGCGGCAATAACCGAGCCCACCGCTCAAGTACACATTACAATACTCAAATATTTGCGTATCGACTTTTTATTTTTCATTCCTGAGTACACACCCACACCCACCAATGTTAATGCCACCACTTAAACCTTCTTGGCTAACATAGATATGTTCATCAATATTCATAACATCAAGAACTAACTGCATACCATCCCCAGAAAAGATATTTCTTTGCCAGAATAAGCAATACCCCCATCAGCCAAAATCAAATACGAACCTGGCATCCGCTGCACTTCCTAATTTTCATCACTGGTTTCGTCCCAAACCGAACACCATAAAAACACCACCGAAAAAGTGACAATAAATTAACCCTTACGGAACAGAGGTTTACATGCAACAAAAATATTTAGCGGGAAGCGCATCACATAAATGAAAAATAGAGGTGTTTTTTTATGTAATAATTTTTACGGCGAAGACCGAGATGCCCATCAAACAATCAATAACGTGGTGACGCAAGACACAACAAACAGCGTACTGTTGTGCGCTATAATAGAACCACACTCAACGAGGAGGTTTTACCATGAAATTGTTATTCTTCATCATCTCCATCACTTTTATTTCAACGTTATTGTTTAGTAGCTCCACCTTGGCCGGGCAACGCCTGATTATGCAGCCCATCAATGATGCGCCGTCTATCGTTGTCGCAGCACATCACGACCAAAACAATCACAACCCATGTGCAAGCAATAGCAACAACCCTTGCACTACAGCACTGCAACAGATGGATCCAATAAAAATCCGTCGCCCGAGTTGGTTTAACGGGCTTTATAACAATGACTCACGTCAAGACCTAGCCAACTATGGTGAAATGCTTTTTAATGACAGCTCCCTTGGTAGCAACGGCGTAAAATGCAATGACTGTCACGCTGAAAGTAATTTTTTTGGAAAAAGCTTTGGCGAACCCTACCCACACTTAGTACCTATGGCCAAGCTACATGCGGGACTAGATAAGGTGTATGCAGATGAGTTCATTCAATTCTGTATCAACGTTCCGCTAGCTGGCGAATCATTACCCTGGAAATCGAAGAAATTAGCAGCACTGAACGCCTACGTGCTTAATGTGGCACAACCCGCTTACATTAAAAAAGCCACGGGCTCATCAACGGTTATTGATAATCCTTGCGCAAAAAACCCCTGCGCAGAAAAAACAAACAACACTTCTGCCGTAAATGCTTGCAACCCCTGTGCGGGAAAAGCACTCGGCTCTGCGCTGAAAGCAGAAGCAAGCAATATACTAACTCCTTCTTCCGCGCGATAAACTACATTATTCACTGTCACAATAAACATGCTCTCATCAACTCTCTACACCCGTTTTTATAATAAAAATTGGGTGTAGACTTACACGATGCTTGCCTCTATTTTATGCTAAAACCATCTTATTGATACCAGCAACAGCCCAATCAAATCAGGTCACGCATCCTCCACGCAAACTCATGTGAAAACTGAATTGTGCTAATGGGTATCAAATGGCAGGTGAATTACTTTGATATTTTATTTAGAGTAATCGATGCTAATTTGCATTTTTCCACCATCCCGATCAAACCCACCAGATGGGTTAACATTAAAGAGCTTATGAGAATGAATCCAGCTAGAACCATCCAGACTCGCCCATTGCCTGTAAAGATACAAGTCATGATTAAGGCTGACAATTACAGTCGCACTACCATTTTGTAAAAAGATATTACCATTAGCAGTAAATTTCATGGGAAAATTAACCCCTGCAGGCAAGTACACTATATGATCTTCTGGAATAGCACTGTCCCTATGCGTTTCTCCAATTTTAATAACTGGTTTTTGGTCAATTAACGCAGATGAAGGCGCACCAAGTGTCGCACATCCTGACGTGAACACAGTAAATAGAGTTACAGAAGTCATAAAAAACATACAACGTACATTAATCATAATTTATCCTTGTTTAATTTATACCAGCAAAGTCGAAGTTTATTCTACGACATTGATTGTATATCCATGCTAACGACAATAAAGCAGCATAATTAATATTAAAGTTCAGGGTTGATATTAATACCAGCCCAAGTTTCCTTTTTTTCGTGCTCTTGTTGCAGCCAAGTAAAACAAAGACATCCCTGCAATCATATAAATTAAGCCGTTGCTATAAACTAATATAATATCGGACCAATCAACAACGGCACCTCCGGACATCGTTTCTCGCAGTGCACCTACTGCAGGAGAAATTGGCAGCGCATAATAAAAAGGGATACCTATGTTATAAATCTTATCGAATGGAACCATAACGAACAAGAGCAGAATAAATTGTGAAAAACCAACTAATTGCTGAGCACGTTTAATCATTAGATAAAGCAAACCCTCGACGAATTATCAGACCCCACCACTAGTGCGCTCGCCCCATATACGGCTACTTTCCAAAAGTGCCAAGTGTATGCCCTCGGACTCAGATTCGGGATTGCTCTTAGCTCCCAGCGTAAACCATAGCCCTAGCTGACAGGCTTTCGCCGTGCGAGCGACACCGCAACCAAGTAAACTAAGGCAATGAAACCCACAACTCTTTTAACGGTAATTGCTTTACTGACTGGTATGGCAAGCATGGCAGGTTTTGCCGGTAGCAGTGATATGGGTGTCTCACAGATTGCCAGCGTATCAAACCCACCCGCAACCTTGACAGAGGAAGAGCGCGGCTTTCTCGACCGACATTGGCAAACGACTATCCCCTTGCAAGGCGAAGTACCGAAAAATTACAGCAATTTAGAGTCATCATTGGACCCAGCATCCTGCGGTCTTTGCCATGAACAACAGTACAAGGACTGGCAAACCACGTTTCATGCCCATGCCATGGGGCCTGGAATTCTCGGCCAGGTCATCGACATGGTTGGCAGCGATAATGCGCAGGCGCAAATCTGCTGGAGCTGTCACACACCTCTGGCCGAACAGCAAGATGTGCTTAGAGAAGGCGATGACTGGCAAAGCAATGCGGCGTTTGACGAAACACTTCAACATTCCGGGCTGGTTTGTGCCGGCTGCCATGTGCGCCAACATGTGCGCTTTGGCCCCCCGCGCAAGGACACACCCAATGTCATTGGCCATATTGATGACGGCTATCTGCCGCATAACGGTTTTACGGCAACCACAGCGTTTTCCAATTCTGCCTTTTGCGCTAATTGCCATCAGTTCAAAGACGATGGTTTTGCACTCAACGGTAAGCTCCTCGAAAACACCTATAAAGAGTGGCAGGAAAGTCGTTATGCTGAAGCAGGCATACACTGTCAAACTTGCCATATGCCCGACCGTCGCCATACCTGGCGTGGCATTCACGACCCGGAAATGACTAAGCGTGCTGTCACCATCGAGGTGAATGCACCGCAGCAACAATACACGCCAGGCGAGCTGTATGAAGCACGCATCACCATTACCAACAGCGGAGCCGGTCACTATTTTCCTACATACGTCACGCCAAAGGTCTTCGTGCGGGCAGAGCTACTCGACGCCGATAACAGTGTCATCAGCAATTCCCTACAAGAAGCCATCATTGGCAGAGAAACTACAGCGGATCTTTCTCAAGAGCTTTACGATACCCGCATCGCGCCCGATGATCATGTCTCCATCGTCTACCGCGAGGCGCTGCATAACAAGCCGACCCAATTAAAAGTCAGCATCGTTGTAGAACCCGATCATTTCTATGAACGCTTTTATAAAATACGACTAGCCAATATGGCGCCAGGACGCAGCACTGATCTATTACGTGAAGCTTTGGCTAGCGCACAGAGCTCACACTTCACCCTCTTTGAGCAAAGCTATCCCATCAACGTTGATTTCAGCAGCGTTGCGACAGTCGGTTTGGACACACATAGTGCCAGCTCGCCTGAGACAAAAGCAGAAGTTGCCATCAACGAACACAAGCTCTATTGGAACGACGACGATATTCATTGGCACGATTACCACCAAGGACGCCAGCTTGCCAAAGCACAAAACAAACCCATCTTGCTGATATTTTACGCCGATTGGTGTCCTACCTGCCATGCCTATCGCCCTATTTTTGAAGACAAGAGTCTCGTTGCTTTGAGCGAAGAGTTTGTGATGGTACGTGTTAACACCGATAAACACCCTGAGGTCAACACAGCCTACATCCCTGAAGAAGAATGGGAATACGTGCCACGTACCTTTGCGCTATTTCCCGACGGTAGCCGCATGGACAATGTCTATTCAAAAACCAAGGCACCGCGTTATTTTCTCAGCGCCGACACGCCTGCGGAATTTTTGTTCACCATGCAGGCGGCCCTACTTAATCATCAACACCGTCAATCAACACGCTAAGCAGTAACGGTGGCTTACGCAATAGAGACGGGCACACACTCTTAACCCTTTAGCAGGCTGTTGAAATTCACCCGGACTCCCGCTGACTTTAGTAAACTGCGCGAAATAATACTTTTCAGGACACTCACCCAATGCGCGGCGCAGATATTACCCAGGAAAATTTATTCACAACGGTTCATTTGGACACCTTTGTGCCCGCCGATCAC